>NZ_JBSFEP010000025.1:0-17371 GCF_053594495.1 Streptomyces sp. NPDC001920 | reverse complement strand
CGCCGCCGGTGGCGTCGTAGCCCTCGGGGCGCCTGCCGCGCTCGATGGGGGCGGACTGCTGGGGCAGTTCGAGCCGGAGCTGTCCGGGTGCGGACCGACGGGGCGGGCCGCTGCCGGGGTCGTGGGTGCTGTGGGTCTCGTCGAACATCACGGTGTCCTTTCCTCGAAGGCTCCGGTCAGGTGGCCACGCCGTAGCTCGCGTAGCACATCTGCCTGGCCGGGCCGGTCATGGTGGCGCAGGGAGATTTGGCGGCCCCGACGCCGGTACGGGGGTCCCCGCCCGCGGCCTCGTGTTCGTCGCGGCGGACCGGACGGGCCTGCAGCGGCGGCATTCCCGGAGGCCGTGGGTATGGGGTGGGACGGGAGTTCATGCGGTTCTCCTCTCGTTATCCGTGGGTCAGTAGGAGCCGAGGAACGTGTGGTACGGGGCGAGGGTGACCGGCAGCTCGTCGCTCACGTCGATGGTGAACTGGTACGAAAGCCGGGACCTGCGCTCGTCCTCCGGGTCGTAGAAGGTCACGGTGACGTCCTGGCAGTCCGAGCCGACGCGGCAGTACGGACTCTTGGTGACGGTGACCGTGTCGAGCGCGTACAGGTTGTTGCTGGATCCAGGCACCTTGCTCGCGGACAGCAGCCCCTGCGCGAGCAGGTTGCTGAACGAGTAGGTGTTGGTGCCCATGAAGTTGAGCGCGCGGTCGGCGGAGGTCTGGCCCAGGTTGCGGAACTGGTAGTAGATCTTGTCCAGGAAGGACCGGATGGTCAGCCTCAGCTCGTCCATGTTCCGGACCTCGGTCCCGGTCTTTGCGGCTTCGTCCTTGATCTGATGGATGACGGCGTCGACGAGCAGGGACTCGTGCCACGTGTACAGACCGCGGCTCTTCACCTCGACCACCGGCACGGTCTGTCCGGAGTAGAGGCGGGTGGTACGGCCGGTGAGGACACCCGGGATGGACACCCGTGAGATGTAGGCGGCGCGCTCCTTCGGCTGGCGTTCGACGTTGATGGCCTGCCCCTTGATGGCGTCGCGGAATACGCGGTACACGGTCGACACCGGGGGACTTGCCAGCATCGCGACAATCTCGTCGAAGGGCCTGTCCTTCGCAGCGGCGAGCTCCCTGGCCGACTTGTGCTTTTCCTGGACTTCTTCCGGGAGGACCAGCGGCTGACCCCAGTCCATCGCCACCGGGGCCTCGGCCTCCAGCGCGTACACCGTGGCCCCGTCCATGACAAGGGTCCAGGTGAGCTTGTCGCAGGCCCAGGGGGCGCCCATGAGGTAGTCGTGGAGCTGGTTGACGTTGTACGGATCGGGCTCCTGCTCCACATCCTCGCCGTTGACCTCGGTCGTGAAGTACGGCATCTGCTGACGGAAGCCGTCGCGGCGGGCCTCGGTTGGGTAGTCGAAGCCGATCGTGCCGATCGCGTAGACCAGCTGGCGTCCCCCCGCCGTACCGCCGCCTTCGCCTCCACAGGTGCATCCGGCCGGGTCGCCGCCGCATCCGCACGCGGGGCGTACGCCAGCGCGTTCAGCAGCGTACGCGGGCGGGAGGGGTGCGGGGGGAGGCGAGACCGCCACGGGCGGGGGCTGGACCGGCGCCGGGGCCTGGGCCACTGGTGTCGCAGCTTGCTGTACAGGAGTCTGTTGGAGAGGAGCCTGCTGTACCGGTGCTTGCTGTACGGGTGCTTGTGGTCCGGGCGTCGCGGGTGTTCCGTACGCCGCCGGGGCGACGGCCTCATAACCGGCCGCGGCGACCGCGGGCGCGGGCGCCGGCGCCGATGCGGGAGGGGGCGCGGGGGTCTCGTTCGGCGTGGAATCGGCTGCGGGAGTGGTCACGGCTGTCTCCTCTTTCCTGGTGACGAGGGCGAGCGCCTGGACGGCGTCCAGGCTGCCGCCGAGCCCACGGCGGCAGGCCGGGGCGTTCGGGTCGGCGCAATCGGGCGCGGTGGCCGTCGCGAGCAGCACCTGCCCCGCGGCCTTCGGGTCCGCCGCGCCGCCGCTGGCCAACTGGGCAGCGACGAGCAGCGCCGCTGTGCCGGCCACGAGCGGGGTGGCGAAGCTGCTCCCGGTGAGGGCGGCGAGGCCGCCGCCGGGGGCCGCGCCCTCGATGTCCTCGCCGGGAGCGAGGATTCCGTGGGTGCGGTAGGCGGCACCCCAGTTGCTGATATCGAGCGGGCTGCCGTCGGTCGCGGTGGCGCCGACAGCCAGGACGGTGGGATGGGCGGCCGGCACCTGGAGAGTGTCGGCGCCGTCGTTCCCCACGGCGGACACGACCAGGACGCCGTGGTCCTCGCAAAGCCGCAGGGCCCGGTCGAGCAACGGGTCGGCCTGGCCGTCCGCGGCCCGCTCGCCACCGCTGATGTTGATGACGTGCGCCCCCTCCTCGACCGCCCGCTCGATGGCGCGGGCCAGGTCCAGCTGGGGCACCCGGCCGTCGCTGCCGTCGCGGAAGACCGGCAGGAGCAGTCCCCGGCAGCGCGGGATGAGCCCGGGCAGTGGGCCGTCGGGCACGCCGAAGAGGAGGCTGGCGACATGGGTGCCGTGTAGCGACATCGGCCCCTGCCCGGCGGGTTCCTGCACCAGAGTGTCCAGGCGCGCGAGATCCGCACCCGCGAAGCACGCGTGGGTCACGTCGACGGGTCCGTCGAGCAGTGCCACGCAGACCCGGGGGTCGCCGAACGGCCCACCGGGCCGCGCGCGGAGTTCGCCGAGGATCTCTCGAGGCTTCATCCGACCTGCCTTCCGTACCCGGGGTGCCGGGTGGGGGGCGTGGACGTCATGGGGACGCCATGTCGGTACGAGCGTCGGACGGGGGCATTCGCGGGTCGTCACCCGGATGTCCAACCCCCGTGGTCGGAGCGTTTTCGGTTCATTGTGGGGAGCATTTCCGCGGCGTTTGGCAGCTGGTCAGGCGGTGCTCCGGCGGGCTCGGGAAAGTGCGAAACTCGTGCGGTCGGCGTTGCGGAGTCCGCGAGCCGAGGTGCCGTTGCTGGCGGTGCCACGCGGCCGCGTCGCGTCCCAACCGGTCCGGCCATTGGCCTCGTCTGCACGGTTGACGCGCATCCTCACCACGTTGATGACCGCGTGCCGGGTTGTGCCCGTCACGACCTCCACCACGGCATCGCCGACGGCGGGTGTGTGAGTCGCCGGCCTTCGTAAAGGCGCGCCCGGTCTGGGGGACCAGGTGCGGTCCGACGACGGCGGCGAGGGCTGAGGTCAGCCGCTGGGACAGCGCGACGCGTCCGTCGGGAAGCCGTACGGCCAGTGCCTTCGGGTGCAGGGCGCTACCGGTGAACCCGACCACGGCCGCGTTGACTGTGTCCGCGTGCCTGATCTTCGCCCAGACCCGGCCCGCCCTGTAGGCCCCTCGCAGCGGCTGCTTCGCCACGATCCCCTCCACACCTGTTCCTTCGAGCGCCGAGTACCAGAGCAGGGCCTCGTCCAGGTCGGTGGTCGACCACACCGGCGCGATCGACGGACCGGCGTCGGCGAGCACGTTCAGGAGGACCTGGCGGCGCTCCGTGTACGGACGCGCGCGCAGGTCGGGATGGCCCGCCGCAGGCTGGGCTTGTACTCCAGTCAGAAATCGTGTCCTGAGCTGGTTGTTCTTCGGTAGTGGCAGCGGCGGGCGGTGCCTTGGTGGTGTCTGCGCATCGTGCTTCTCGTTGGACTCGACAACCGCGAGCTACCAAGAGGCCCTTCCTCTACGCCCCACCAGCCAACAAGTCACCCGATCCAGGACCCCGTTCGCACCAGACCGAGCGCACGACCGGATAGAGAACGGCCAGTTACGGGCTGTTGGACTCCACCGCCCCAAATCCAAGCCACACATGGCGGCAGGCGGCCTCGCCGAGGCCATCGCGGTCCACGACCCCCGCGGAATGCATTTCTTCCAGGACACTTACGGCTGCCTTGCCTGAACCACCAGGACCGTCAGGACGTCCCGGAAACGACAACGCGGCCGCGAGGCGCACGAGGGGCACATACTTCCAGATTGGTGCGACTGGCACGGCATGACAGCTGGTGCCCGACGCCGGCGCCACAGCGGCAGGCACTGCTTCAGTGGCGCGGCCCTGATTCCCCGACCGCGATACTCCCTGCACGTACGGTGTGCCGCGTCTCAAAGCCCGTGTGCGTGCACCGGGCCGAGTCCGTGGGCGTGTCACTCCGTCGGCCACCGGGCGGTGCTGTGTCTGGTCCGCGCCAGAAGTCCGTACACCACCCGTTCCCGAGGCCTGTCAGCCGGTTGCAGTGCAGGTGCGCCAACGACGCCGCCACGCCGCTGTCCGGCGCGGACCACTCGGCAGGCCGGGCGACCGGCGTGACCAGGGACGTGATCGCCCGTCGGCGGCGTCGAAGGCTGCGCCTGATCTCCTCCGGAGGAGAACCGCCGTCGAGAAGCATGCGGAGGGTGGCGCCGGACTCCCTGAAGGTCGCTGCCGACGCAGTGCGCTCACCGGCCATGGCGATGGCCAGGGCCTCCCGGTCGGCCGCCGCCAGCCCCAGTGCGGCCAGGAGATCGTCCACCGTGGCCACGGCGAGCAGAGTTCGGTCGAGCGGCACCCGGCCTCGTACGACATCACGTACCAGGGAGAGCACCATCGTGCTGTCGGCGGTGAACACCCCTTCGGCCAGGTCGATGCCCCGTACTCCTTCGAACCTCTCGATCTCCCGGTCGTAGGTGTCGAACACGAGCCGTTCCACGGCACCGTTGGCAAGGTCCGCGCGCAGGGCGCGGGTGACGTCGGTGGCCAGCTCGGAGCAGTGTTCGCCCGGCCGTAGTTTGAATCGGAGCCTGAGGTGGTGGAGAGGATCCGCGAAACGCAGGAAGTGTCACTCGGTGCTCTTGCCGGTGGCCGACACCTGTTGCACCAGGTCGTGGATGGGCCCGGCGAGGAGGTCGTCCTGATTGACGGTCGGCGCGTAGATCTTCGCGAACACCCACCGCGAACCCGGTTCGGCGAGCCGCGTTCGCCGGCCGACGGGGGAGTACCGGCTGCTCGCCCGGTCGTCGTTCCCTTCCATGCGCGGGCTCTTCCCCCGGGCGAGGGCGACGGGGATGACGATCTCGGCGGCATGGTTCCCGTCCGGGCCGGGGAGCCACGCCCGTTCGGGGTCGGGGTAGCGCTCGGGGAGAGAGACATGGCTGGATCGGCGCAGGCTGCGGCGGAGCTCCTCCATGTCGTCCGCGGAGTCCAGGTCCACGGTGACGCGGTGGTCGCCCTCCGCGAGGTAGATCAGGCCGGGCACCTGCCACAGCTGTCGGAACTCCGCGAAAGCGCTTCGGAAGTACTCGGGTTCCGTCGGCCGCATCGTTTGTCGGTCCAGCCGCCAGCGGGCGGGCGTGAGAACGATACGTCCGCGCTCCAGCCGCGGCAGGGGCCAGTTGGCGCCCCACCGGTCGGTCACCTGTCGGTCCAGGAGCCAGGCCGTTCCAGCCCGCAGCGCCGCCCCGGACTCGGCGACCGTGATCCCCCTGAGCCGGGCCGGTGCCAGAACTGACACCAGTCCGGGCAGACCGTGTGCGAGCCCGCAGTCGGCCGCGTCACTCCGCGGCCGCAGGGGCAGTCGACCTTCGATGAGGTGAGTCGCCAGCCAGGTCAGCAGCGGCCCTCGCAGGGATGCCAGCGCGTCGGCTTCCGGACGGTGCACGAGATAGGCGGAAATGCCCGCGGCGCCCGTGATGACGTCCAACGCGCGGCGGGAGTCCCCGCCCGTCTCCGGCCGGTCGATCCAGGCCGCGATGTACTCCGCCAGACGCCCGTCGATCGTCCGCCGCAGCCGTCCGTGCCGCCGGCCCTTCCCATCTCGCTGGTTTTCCCCGGACAGACACAGCGCCATGAACCCGAGGCCGGCCATTCCCGAGGAGATGCCCGGCGGCAGGTACTGGACACCTTGCGCCGCCTCCACAGCCACGGACAGGTGCTCGTGCGCCCACCGGTCCCATCCCTCGCCCTCCCGGCACCGGTCAAGACAGCCGAAGAGCAGTGCCAGACCGGCGAATCCGGAGGCCGTGCCGTGATCGTGCCACCTTTCGCGCAGCAGGCTGTCGCTGCGCACCGCATCCACCACGTCGTCGACGGGGGCGAGGCGTCTCGCGATCTGCACGGCCACATCGAGCGGATCGGTCGACGCCCCTACGGTGACCGGAGCGGCCGTCGAAGCGTCAGGCATGCAGTGTCATCGCCATGGCCATGCGGGCCGACAGGGCAGCGCTGCTCCCGAGATTCCCGGCACCCATCGCGGTCGGCGGCTGGGCCCTCGTACCCATCCAGTCCGCCTCACCGTCACCGTAACGATCGAAGAGCTCAGCGGCGTGTTCGAGCCGTTCCTGGAAGAAGGGATTCTCGGCTCGCCTGGCCTCGGCCTCCAGAACGAGATGGCCGACGAAATCCGGGTGCAGTGCTTCCAGATAGCCGAGCGTCCCAGCCAGAGTCGCCCGGGAGTCCTCGAACAGCCGCTGGGCCGTGGCGAGGAACGTGCTCCTGTCGCGCTCCACGTGGCGTCCCAGGTGCTGCAGGACCCTGGCGTAGAGAACCGAGACATAGGTTCGTGTGATGTCACTGTCCGGTTGCCGCACGTCCTCGAAGGCCGCCAGATAGAAATCGCTGATGGTGGCCTGCGGCAGCGCCGCGATGGTTTCCAGTGCCGCTTGGAGCCCCGGGTCCTTCTGCATCCGGTTCGTCACCGAGGTCTTCAGTTGCTCGAAGGTGCGGTGTGCCTCTTCCTCCATCTCGGCCGAATGTGGCGGCAGATTAAGAGGCGCCAGGTAGGCGTGTACCGGCTCATACAGCGGAGAAGTCGTCAGCGAGTAGCGGGTGATGAGCCGTTCGCGCTCGCTCGTCCTATTTGGTATTCATTATCCACCCCGATTGCGGGCATTCACCACTGTGGTGTGATCGCCCTCCTGTTGTGGGGATCGCCGCTGTGTGGAATCGCGCCCTCTTTGCGGGATCGCGTCAATGGCACCCGCACCTGCCACCGCAGGTTTCGAAACAGGAGAAGTCGCAAGTGCTTCCCGGCTGCGACGGATCCGGGTCGTCACAGTCCGCGCGGGGCTGCTGCGTCTGCGATGGTTCGATCCGCATGTCCAGATCGAACTCGTCAATGACCAGTGACATGACGTCACCTCTTCCCTGACCCACCCCCAAGACAGGGGGTTGTTGATGCGTCAATCTTCGCAGTGGGTCGGGCCACACAGCCGGCACGACCGGCCTTGCAAGAATCTCACCCTCCCAGTCTTCCACCAGCCAACCGGCTTGTCGCAGCGATACGGCAACCGGGAATCCAGTCGAGTCCCGAGCTGAGGACACCGAGCCTACCCATTCGATGTTCAATCATTTCTCCTTACACATCGCCTGTGCGGGCGCAATCCTGCAGACCGCACCCGCACCCGTACCCGCGCACCGCGGCCCTGGCGGCCCCCCCCTCGTCGGGTGCGGCGACGCAACTGCTGAACAAGGCCATCCGGAGCAGGTGTTCCAACTACAGGCGTCGGCACAACGGCTGTATTCCGCTGCCTGACGGCATCGCCAGGGCATACGGTCCGGATTTCCGGTACGTCGAGGCGGAAGTGTGAACAAGAGGCCGCGATCCCGTTTGCCACGCTGTGACCGGCCGCATTCGATATCGTGGACAATGTTCTTACGGGCCTTCCCCTGGCGGGAAGCAACTGGCGGCTCGACGAATCATCATTTCACAGGTAGGTCGACGTGGTAATTCCCGAACCGTTGCGGAAGAGGGTCGACTGCACTGTCAGCCGTAGCCTTTCGACCGAATTCGAGGCTCGGGGGCTGCTGCTCAGCCGTGCCGCTTACGCTTCGGCCATAGCCGAAGCCATCCGCTCAGGCGAAAGGCTGCTTCGTCGCGTCCTTGAGATCTGTTACGCGAACGGCCGGGAAGGGGGCATGGAGATCGAGTTCGACGACGATCAGACCGCTACGCGCATCGGTTTGGGGCTTGCGTTCGGCTCGGTCACAGCGAGCTTGTTCGCGTCGCCGCAGCAGATCAGCCGCAGGCAGGCAGCCGCGATCGATGTTTCCTGCGCCGCGTTCAACCTGGGCGCCGGACTCATCGACGGTCTGTGCGACGGCACTCCGACGGTCGGGCTGGAGTTGCTCCGGATCTTCCAGGCCCTGGACTGGGCCGGAGCCACACGCGATCCGTGGCTGGCTGGTCGGCTGCAATCGGCCCTGCCTGCTCCGCTCGCGGCAGATCCGGCCGCGGCCTTCACCGCCCGAATCATCGAGACATTTCTAGTGACCCTGCACGCCGGCTACCCGGGCGATGAGGGGGCGGCGGTGCGCGATCGCATCGGGGCCCTCTCTGAGGAGGCCCTGGAAGCGGAACGTCAGACGGTCCAGCGTTCGCCGGAGTTCGCCACACGTGACCAGCTGATCGAGTGCTCACGACGGACCTCCGTCATGCCATTCCAGATCATCGAACAACTCGCGACGGGAGCCCATGCCATACCACCGACGGTGGGCACGCTGCTGGGCGAGGCGATGTGGCGCATCGACGACTTGGTCGATCTCGCTCAGGATGCCGGCGACGGGGCCCTGAACTCTGTCCTGCTGGACGCGACGAGCAAGCCGTGGTCTGCGAGTGCCTGCGACGGCGTGGCCGCTCTCGAAGAGGTGACCACATCGGACGTCATTGCGCTCACGGCGGCCGAGGCCGCGGAGCGCCTCGAGGCGGGGCTGGCAGCAGCTTCGGACGGGAAGGCCGACAGCAAGGCCTGCCGACTGTTCTTGGCATTCGTCCACCGATACGCCGCACTTGCGCCAAATAGCTAGGGACTCTCGCGACAGCGCAGGTCGCGGCCATCCACGGATGGTCGCGACCTGCGCTGTCACTGGCACAACGGACTTGACTACGCCTCTTCTCGTGTCCCTGTGCTGACCATGACGTCCAACAACTCCGAGTCCTTGACGGACCTCTCGCCGAGAGCGGGGACGTACAGTGTGCCGACGCCTGGCACCCCCGCGAGCTCGGTCGCCAGATCACTCACCTTCATCGACACCACCGAAGAACGGATGAGTGGGTGGTTCTTGCTGGTCACCAGCTTGACCTCGTGGTCGTGGGGATAAAAGCGCAGCAGGTAGTCCTGCAGCGGCTGGAACTGCCGCGAGGCGTACGGCCCCGTCGGGCAGGTCGGATCCCCGACCACCGTCGGCTGCCAGATCACGCACGTGACGTCGCTCTGGATGGGACGTTGACGTAGAAGCAGGTCGGTGGCCTCGTACATCTGGATGCCACCGTGGGCGATATCGGTGCCAAGGTCGACCAGCAACGCATCAAATGCGGACACCCCCGCGAACACCTCGACGTGCAGGCCCAGCAGCCGCGCGGCGCGATTGATCAATGTCGTGGGGTAGCAATACACCCAGGGATGGCCGTAGACAGCCAGGCAGACGGGCGTATCGACGAGGGCTGCCGACACTACCTCGGCCGCCATACGGTGATAGGTCGGGAGACGGTTCAAGCCCGGCTCGTACAGGTAGCTCAGATCGGTCACGCGCGGACACAGGTTCTCGATGTACTCGGTGACCCCGTATCCCGATGCGACGACGAACGTATGCTTGCTCCGCTGGATGACCTCCTCGGCCTCACGCGTGAGCTGGTGCGTCCCGACGATGCCGGTTCCGACGATGCCGATATCGAACGGCCACACTGAAGTTGCGGTGCTGGTGGTCGGCTCGCTCATCCGACCAACCGAACCAGACGAAGTGTCGACTCACGGCGCTCGTCATCGTTGCCGGCCAGGCGGATCGACTCGACCTCGTGCGCGATCAATTCGGCGACGACTTCCTGCTTCGGCGCATGCGCCTCTGCGCGGTTGATCCAGTCGTGAGTGCCGGAGATCTTGATCGTGATCGAGCGCATGCTGCTTCCTTGCTGCAGCGCGTCGGCCAACCGCTGGGGATCACGGAAAGTGGCCTGCTCTTCCGGACTGAGCGAATAGCTGGCGAGCGCTGTTTCCGGGTCGGACTGGCAGTGAATATAGAAGGCATAGTCGTGCTGAACGCGAGCGATTGCAGCTTTGAATCCGTGCCTCATTGGTCCCACCTCGATTCGTTCCAGATCATGCTATGAGCGGTCATCTCACTCGCCAACGAACCACGCTGTATCCACGTTGCCGAGGAGGCCGCCACTGGTCCTCTTGTCGAATCCCTTCAAAACTGGAATTCGACCGGGTCGCACCGTCGATCACCGACCGTAATGGTTTCAGTGCCGGACCCCTTCCATCACAATGATGAGGCCCCGCCACGCGGTGCGCATGTTCTGTGGGCATTCGGCAGCACTTTCCGAGAACCGTCAGCAGTCCTTCGGGGCACCTCAAGCTCGAACTGGCGGATGGCTAAGTGTCAGTTCGCTCGGCGGCGCTCTGACGCAGTGCGTCGCAGCCGACACCCTCGCCCGGGTCAGCGCCGGCATGTGGCAGCGGCTCGCCCTTATGGTCGGCCCCGCTCCCAAGAAGCAGCCCGCTCCTGGGCCGCGTCCACGTCGTCCAGGATGGCGACACCCACCGCGCTCAGGTGCCGCTGATGACCGACGCCGAAGCCGCCGACTGGCTCACCACCACGGCGGCCGGGGAGATCTGACCTACGTCCGGACACACACCACGGGCCCCGGGGAGTGAAGACATCCCCGGGCCCGGTGTATGAAGTCGTGCTGTTCAACGACGGCGGGACGACGCCGTCAGCCTCGGGCTGTGACGGCTCCACCTGGCGCAGCAGTACATGCACCTGGACTCCGAATCGACGCGGCCCATGCACCGTCGGCAGCCCCCGCGTTCACGCACCACCCCCGGCCGTCCGCGCAGCCGGGGCAGGGCATCACCGGTTGCCGGAAGCCGAAGCTGACCACCCGCCCGTCGCCTTGAGCGGCGTCGCGCGCCAGCTGCGAGACCTCGGACGCGGAGCGCGCGTCTTCGTCGTCGCCAGTCTCCACCGCCAGGTAGACGGCGAAGCAGTCGTCGGTGGCACACGACAGGGTTCTGGCGCAGCTTCCGTGCAGCAGCAACCCTGAGTGATGGCTGAGCGTTGACGGGCAGTACTCGAAGTCGCCCGGAAATGAGCCGTGGTCAGGGCAGTTGGGCTGACAGTACGGGGCCTCGGAAGAGGTCGTGCTCCGACTGAAGGAGCTGTTGTTGCCGTCGATCGCAAACGTCGCGGTGCTGTCGGTGGACGTGAGCATCGCGATAGTGCTGTTGACGCGAAGTGCACTACGACTGACGCCGCTTGCCCGGAGTGCGGGGCCTGGTCGACCCGCGTTCACAGTTCCTATCTCCGGTTGCGTCCATCGTTCGGACGAGGCCGCCGAGGCGCTCGCCGACGCCGGGATCTCACGGACCCACCTAGGTTGGAGCGAAGGGGACGGCGCCCTTGCAGAGGAGATCCGCCGAGGGTTTAGGAAGGAGGGACCCTGCTCGACAGCGGTGTGACTGAGTGCTTCGGCACGCTGGGTGTCCCGGCGCTCGGGCGCCCAGTCCGCCGGCTCGAGCGCCCATCCGCCATCTGAAGCGCGCAGTCACAGCAAAGCTGGTGCTGGGCCCGGATGCCGTTGTCGGGGTTAGTAGTCGAGGTCGAGGTAGTCGATGTCGTTGAGGGTGACGTCGGTGAGTGTCATGGCGCGGTTTCCGTTGTCTTGGAAGTAGATGTCTTTGAAGCCTTCGGCGATGATCTGGCGCATCTGCTGGTCGCTGGCGCCGGTGTCGCGGGCATCGAAGAGGCGTTGTGCGTAGGTGGGGGGGAGGTGGACGGTGAGGCGGCGGAATCTTCCGTCGTCGGTGGTGCCGATCGGTGCGGTGTAGCCGAACCGGGCCCTTGTCTCCACGGTGATGCCGCGTGTGGTGGCGGCTTGCTTGCGTCGGCGTTTGCGGACTTGTGGCTGCCAGCGGGCCCGTACGGCGGCGTCGATCCGTTCGGCGATCGCCTTGGGCGGATGCTTGCGCTCGCCTTTGCGGTATCGCTCCACCGACCGCTGGCTGACCCCGATCTCCTCAGCAACAGCCCGGGTGGTCTTGAGCTGCTTCATCAGGAAGTTGATGCGAGCCTGGAGCGTCTTGGGCGGCTGGCGGGTGAAGCCTTCCTGGTCGGCGCGTTCAATGGCGTCCTCGATCTCTGCCACGGCTCAGCCCTTCTCGGCAGTGGGGTCTTGGCCGCCGGTGCCGGCCGGCGGGAACCGGGTCTTGTACGTCCATCCGGTGCCGGGCATCGGTCTACTCGCCTTCGTCGAGGACGGCGTCGCCGCCTTTGATGTGGCGGGCGGGGTTGTGGCCCTGTTCCATGAGGTCGACGGCCCAGAGCATGGACTGGACGCCTTCGAGCTTGGCCAGGCCGGGGGTGGGTCCGAGGCGGAAGCCGCCGGGCTGGGGCTTGCCGGACGCGGCGTAGGGGAGGAAGTCCAGGGGCGAGGGGCCGGGGCTGGGGTAGACGACGCAGTCGGAGAGTACGGCGAGCGGGTACAGACCGGTCATCGTGGCCATGTTGCGCATCTTGCGGTGCATGTTGATGCGGGCCTTGGAGATGACGGCGGCACGGATGTCGGGCCGCCAGGTGGGGCGCTGGAGGGCCGGCCACCTCTCGCCCTCCTTGTACTTCTTGCCCTGGGGGCGCTCGCGCAGTTTGCCGATGCCGCCCTTGACGGTGGCCTTGATGGCGGCGAGGACGGCCGCCATCGCCGGGTCGACGTCCTTGTGCCCCTCCATCGCGGCGAGGAACTGCGCGTCGGTCAGGTCGCGGGTGACGCCGAGGTCGGCGAGGGTGTCGACGTAGGCGTTCTTGAGGCGGTCGTGCCAGGGGTCCAGGTAGGCGCCGGTCTCGCGGCGCAGGTACGCCTCGATCGGCTCCACGTTGTGGCCGAGCTCCTGGGCGTAGGCGACGGTGTGTGTCTGGTACCAGGCAGGCCCCGTCGGCCGGGTGCCGTCCGGCGTGAAGGGCGAGGGCAGGCGCGGGTCCACCTCGACGCGGGAGAGGTCGACCAGCCAGCTCCCGGGGATCTTCGGGTTGAACTTCGGGCCCACGAAGTGGTCGGGGGCGGACAGGCCGACGACCAGGCGGGCCGCGGCGGCGAGGAACGCGGTGTTGAGGTCCAGGCCGACCGCGTACGGCAGGGTGCACTCCTCATCGGTGAGCAGGTCCACCGGCCGCACCCACTGGTACGCCTCCTCATTGAGGAAGCCACCGGTCCAGCCGCTGTCGACGACGACGGGGTGCTCGGCGGTGGCCTCTGGCGGCGCCGGGTCCATCGGCTCCGTGCCCAGCGAGCCCGGGTTGTAGGCGGACACCCAGTTCCCGGTCGCTTCGTCGCGCACCGCACGCGTGGGCGGGCGCAGCGCCGTCATCAGCTCCAGCCCCGACACGGCCGTCGACCCGCGCGGCGTGATGACCCGCCGGGCGTACACCCCCAGGACGCGGGCGACGTCGGCCGGCTCCATCTCGGCAACGCCGGGCCAGGACCGCTCATCGAGAGCGTCCCAGGACAGGACCGCCAACTGCACGCACTGCCGCTCGCGGCCCTGCGCCTTGCGATAGATCCTTGCCCACGGCCCAAACCCCCGCTGTGTGAGCCGCCACTTCGCCTTCACCACCTGCTTAACCACGAGATGGTCCTCGGCAAGACGCAGGGACCGGCGCTGCTCGTGGCCCTCCAGGCGCTCCGGCAGCCCGAACTTCACGGCAGCCGCCGCGGTGAGCACGATCAGCGGATCGGAGTCCTTGCCGTTGCGATGCAGCTTCGACGCGCCCAGGCCGGACTCGCGCAGCGTCCACTCCACCAGCTCCACCACCGTGGTCGCCGGGCAGTCCAGCACGATCCCGTCCACGCCGTACGCGCAGCCGTCACCGTCCAGGACCGCGAGGGGCCCGTGCGGGAAGCGCGGGTCGGCTGCGGGCTGCGCCGCTTTCTTCATGGCCGGACGCTGCGATGCCGCAGCGGGCCGGGGGGTGGCGGGGCGAGCCGGCGCCGCGGCCGCAACGGCGGGAGCCTGCGGGGCGTCTGACGTCTCCACCCTGGACGCGGCCAGCCCGGTAGACGCCGCTGGCGCCGGAGCGGCTGCCGGGACTGCACCAGAGGCGGGATACTTCGCCGCCCACCCCTTCAGCAGCCGCTGGTAGGC
This sequence comes from Streptomyces sp. NPDC001920, assembly GCF_053594495.1. Classification (NCBI taxonomy): domain Bacteria; kingdom Bacillati; phylum Actinomycetota; class Actinomycetes; order Kitasatosporales; family Streptomycetaceae; genus Streptomyces; species Streptomyces sp. NPDC001920. The sequence continues at coordinate 3,254 of NZ_JBSFEP010000025.1, read as the reverse complement.
CTCCAGACGCGGCGACTTCGGCTCGCTGCGGCCGTTCTCCCAGTTCTTCACCGACTGGGTCGTCGTCTTCAACGCGGTGGCCAGGCGGGCCTGGGTGATGCCGGCGGCCTCACGCAGCCGGGCACGCTCCGCCGGAGGCGGCAGGTACGGCTCCTCGTTCAACAAAGCGTCGACGGAGGCGAACAGCTCTTCCTCAGATGCCATTACCTGCACCTTCACGTCAGGACCCGATATTACTTAACCAAAAACTTAGCCCACTCCTTAACCTAGCCCACCCCTTGGCCCTCCCGTGCCCATTCCAATCCCAGCGCGGCGAGCGCGGCGAGCTTGTCAACGGTGAGCTTCGTGCGGCGTCCCTTCTGATTCATGATCCAGACTCCGAGTTTGACGGAGTGCTCCTGGCCGTCGACCTCGACCGCCTCTACATGGGTTCTAGGAACGATCACCGACCCCGTACGGGTCTTGTACTGGGCCAGGGCCGCAACGCCCTTCTCGAAGGCGCTCAAAGGCGCCGTGGACAGCTCCGTGGTCTCCTCCGGCTCCGGGGCGGCGATCGGCGTGATGCCGAGCTGCTCCAAGCGTTCGCGCTGCCCGTCCGACAGGGCCTGCCAGACCTGCGGCTTGCGTTGCCGGGCCAGCCACTTACCGATGTCCATGCCGTGGACGGTGACGCCGGGCAGCACCTCCGCTTGGCCCTCTTCGTCGCGCACGAGCTCGCGCAGCGCGGCGTAGTGCCGCTGCCAGTCCGCCGGCCAATCCGGGTTCCAGTCCGGGTCCACGGCCTCCAGCGCGGCCTTCCACTCCGGGTGGCCGTCCAGCGCACCCACGCGGCGCAGGTTGCTCAACCACTGTCCTACCGGCCTGGACAGGGCCACCGCGGACCTCGGAGCACACAGGGTCCAGTGCTGCGCGTAGTACGCCTTGGCGGCCTCCAGGTTCTCCTGGAACCGCTCATCCGCCAGGCTCCAGACCATGCCGAGCCGCTCAAGTCGCCTCGCGCGCTGGCCGTTCATCTGCCCGGCCGCGTACGCCCTTCGTTGTTCCGCGACCCATTGGCCAAGTGGTGTCGCGCCCTCGCGGTGTCCGTAGGGCACCCTCGCGTTCCCGACCCGCTCGACGTACGCCTTCAGCTTCGCCCAGCCGCGGGCCCAGTCCTGGCGTTCGGTATCGATCACGTTGAAGCTGACCCAGTCAGCGACCATCACCGGATCCCTGGGGGCGGCGAAACGGAGCAGCAACCGTGATTCCTCGCCGTCTTCTGGCGCGACACCGATGTTCACGGACGGCTGCGCCACATCCTTCTGCGGCTCCTGCGGAATCGCCAGCAATTCCACGGCCTCTTCATCGTGAGCGCGCAGCCCTTCCAGGACTTTCACCAGGGGCCGGTAGGACCCGGAGGTGAACATGCCCTCGGGCTTTTCTCCGGTCTGGAGGAAGACCGGCACGATCAGGGAGGCGAGCTTGCCTTCTCCGGGCTTCTGGCGGAGTGCCCGGCCGATGGCCTGGACGATATCGTGCGGCGCGCCCTTCGGGTCCAACAGGGCGACTGAATCCACGCTTCGAATATCGACGCCCTCGCCCAGGACCCGGCAGTTCGAGAGCACGGCCGGCTGCGCCGTGGACCCGAACGAACCCAGGACCTCTCGTCGGCGTTCGGGGACGTGCTCACCGCACAGCCAGTTGGCCCAGATGCGCTTCGGGTAGGTCTCGGGCTGGTCGGCGTGCAGCTCGGCCGCGACGCGCTCCAGGCCCTCCGCGTACGCCTGTGCCTCGATGGTCCGGTGGTGGAAGGTGATGCACGTCGACAGGTCGTGCTGCGCCATCGTGTGCAGCAACGCGGCCTGGAGGGCTCCCAGGCGCTGCCCGCGGACCTCTTCGGTGTGCCGCTCCTCGCCCATCAGCCGTTCCGGGGTGACGACGGGGTCCTTCAGCTCCAGCACGATGATCTGGTACCGCGCCAACAGGCCCCGGGAGACGGCAGAGGCGAGCGAGAGCTTGTACAGGACGGGCCCGAAGACCTTCTCGTCATCCATGGAAGCCGCCATCTCACGCGGCAGCGGGTCACGCACCCCCTCGGCAACCTCGCGGTTCAGCCGCTCCTCCCAGATCCTCGGCGTCGCGGTCAGGTACAGCCGCCGGTATGCCGGGATGACGGTCTGGTCATGGATGTCCGCCCACGCCTTACCCATCGACCCACTTGTCCGGTGGGCCTCATCAACTACCGCGAGGTCTACCGGGTCCAACTTCTGGCCGTAGACGCCCTCGAATGCCTCCGCCAGGACACCCAGAGACGCGTAGGTGGCGTAGATGGTCACGGGCCCGGAGCCGTGCCACAGCGCCAACTGGATAGGGTTCGTCGTGGAGCGCACCTTCAATGACCACAGCTCCGGGTCATCCTGGAGCGAACACACCGCCACCGCCGGCCCCTTGTGCCCGACCTCGTGCCACGCCCTCACCGTCTGCGCCAGCAGATCCAGCGTCGGCACCAACACGAGCACACGCCCCCTGGGCACAAGCTGCCTCGCCGCCGCGGCAGCCATGATGGTCTTCCCCGTCCCACACGCCGCGTGCACCTGCCCGCGAAGACCATTCCAGGGAATACCACCCGGCGGAATATCGAAACCGCGCACAATGGCTGCAACGGCCTCGATCTGGTGATCACGCAGCTTCACGACCATGCCCCGTGTTCTCCTTTTCGCGGAATGCAGCGCGTAATAACAAATGGAATCCAGGCGCAAGGTGCGCGGCGGTAGAGGTGTAGCATCCAATCCCAGACTCTACACAGGCATAGCTCGTGATGCATCACCCACATACTAATTTTCGTGCCCGAGAGTGTCAGATGACTCAATCCCACCCATGAACGGTCGGTTGTCCTGTATGCTGACAGGCCGTCAGTGAACATGCCGGGACAGGTAGACGGTGGGGGAGGGGTTCAGGGTGGAGCGCAGCGGAACCGTCACTACAACGAGGTCGGCACCCCGTCAGGCTGACGGTCCGCCACATCCGTTCAGAGGTGGTAGCTGGGAATCCCAAGCCCTACACAGGGCCGCGCGTGATGCACCCGCCTCTCACTGCTAGCCCAGGAATCCCGCTTGCAGGATTTCCTCAATTCGCGCTTGCGCGAATTGACACCTACTCAGAATTCCGCTTGCGGAATTCGATTCCCCCGCTTGCGGGGGAATCTGGCGGAGCGTCAGCGGAGCCGTTCCCTATGCAGCGCGTCAGCGCTGCATATCCCGCGGAGCGGGATATGC
>NZ_JBSFEP010000024.1:0-148306 GCF_053594495.1 Streptomyces sp. NPDC001920 | reverse complement strand
GGCGGCACTGACGACGTGACCAAAGTCGACATGCCGACGACGAACGAGTCGCTGCTGCTCAGGGGACATGTCCATCATCCTGGGCACCCCGACGGACGCAGTCAAGGCTTCCCTAGTAATCCAATAGGAAAAGTAGGGAAGGTCTCACACTCTGAGAGGCCGGCCGTCCACCGGTGACGTAGCCGTGTCAGCCTCGGTGGCGCTCAGGGCACGCAGGAGCGCGCGGGCCACCGCGTCGTTCTGGCGGAACGCCGGCGCGTTGGTGCGGGGGCGGGCGAAGGCGGCGACGGCCCGGCTGTTGGTGGGGGCACCGAGGGCGACGCGGCGGGGATGGGGGCTGCCGAGGGAAGGGTCGATGACGTGGCCGTCCGTGGGGGAGACGGCGAGCAGGCCCGAGCGGTGGGTGTGGGTGGGGTCGGCGATGACCTCCTCGGTGAGTGCGCCGGCCCGGTGCAGGCCGCGCAGGAGTGGGTCCTCGGCGCGGTCGAGGGAGGGGCCCGGAAGGTACGCCTCGACGAGGGCGGTGGCGTGGAGGGTGTGGCCGGGGACGGTGGGGCCGGTCGCGGTGAAGGTGCCGGTGCTCTCGTCGGTGTCGATCCGGATGCCGGCGCCCAAGAAGCGGACGATCCCGGCCCGGGACAGAGCCAGCAGCTGGCGCAGGCGGAAGCCGGGCGGGCCGGAGGCCAGGAAGCTGAAGAAGCCGTGCCACCAGCCGTCGAGTTGCTCGGCGACGGACTGCGCGGTCAGCCGTCCCGCCGCGACCAGGCCGGGCAGCTGCCCGTAGACCGAGAGCAGGGCGAGGAATGCCCCGAGGTCGGCGCTGAACGCCGGGTCCTCGCGGCGGGCGACGTCCCGGGCGATGTGATCGCGCAGGTGGTCCTGGAAGGCCTCCGGCGTGGGGAAGGCGAGGCCGTCCAGCGGGCGGTCAAGGACCTCGAAGTCCAGGCGGTCCACCGGGTGGGGTACGGCCGTGGCGACGAGGGCCGCCATCTCGGCGTCGTACCAGCCCAGGCGGTCGTAGGCGGCGACGAAGTCCGGCCAGGGGAGGGCCGTGCGCTCGGGGTGGGCGTGGAAGAGCTCGTGGTAGTGGCCGAAGCCGATCTCCTTGGCCATCAGCGGCCACACATCGCGCCGCAGGTCCAGCGGGCGGCCCTCGGCAAGCAGCGCGTCGACCGCCTCGGGGCCGAAGTGGCGCGGGAGTGGAGGCAGGGGACCCTGGAGGCGGTAGCGCGTCTTCGAGTGGTACGGCACTCCGCGCCGCGATCCGACGTGCAGGACGGGCTCGCGGCCGGACGGGAGGTAGGTGAGGGTGCCGTCGGCCTCGGTGCGGTAACTGCCGCCGCGGCCCTCGGTGAGCAGGGTCATCAGGTCGATGAATGCCAGCCCGAAGCCGCGCAGGATGACGTGTTCGCCGGGTCGCAGTGCGGACAGGTCGGCGTCGGCGGAGAACTCGGGCGGGAGGTGGAAGCGCCCGTGCCGGCGGGCGAAGGCGGCGTGGTTACGGTACTCGGCGGCGGGAGTGGAGCCGAGGTGTCCCTGGGCCAGGATCACCAGGTCGGCGGTGAGCGGAGTGGCACGGTCGGCGAGGTGCACCTGCTGCGGGCCGTCCGGGGGACCGGTGACGGCGGTCGCGGTGGTGGGGTGCCACTCGACCGTGACGGTGGGCGGCAGTTGGGCCAGCGCCCTGCGGAACACCCAGTCCAGGTAGGCGCTCTGGGCGCGGCGGGTGGGGAAGTCGGACCCGTCGAGCGTGCGCAGTTCGGCGAGCACCTCCGGGTCGGTGGGTTCGGCGTACGGGGCGTGGCGCGGGCTCCGGCCGGAGAACTGGGCGGCCCACTCGGCGAGCGAGGGGCCCGGCTGTACCGGGCCGTCGATGGTGGAGGACGCGTCGGTGAACATGGTGACGTCCTCGGCCATGGAGTTCATCCGCAGCAGCACCGACTGCTCGTGGCGCCAGATGCGTCCCGGGCCGGGCGGATGCGGGTCCACCAGGTGGATGCGCAACTCCCGTACCGCGTTCCACAGTTCGGGCGCGTTGGCGGCGATCCGCTCCAGCAGGCCCGTGGCGCGCGGCCCCGCGCCGACCACGACCAGAACGGCCGGCGAAGGGGTACTGCTCACCGGTCACCGCCGATCGCCGGGCGGGCGTCGGCGGCCGTGGCCGCGCTCAGTCGGTGGCGCACGGCGGTCAGGTGGCCGCGCAGCCGTTGCAGCGGGGTCGGCGGCAGGGCGCGGGAGTCCCCGCGCGCGTAGTACCGCTCGACGTAGAACTGGCCCGCGCTCAGCACCGTGGTGACCGCGATGTACCAGAGGGTGGCGACCATCAGCAGCGGGATCACCTGGTAGGTCTGGTTGTAGATGAGCTGCACCGAGTACAGCAGGTCGTGCACGGCCAGCACGCTGACGATGCTGGTGCCCTTGAGCGTGCCGATCAGCATGTTCCCGGCCGTGGGCACGATGGAGCGCATCGCCTGGGGGACGACGATCCGGCGCAGGGTGCGGCGTCTGCTCAGCCCGAGGGCATGGGCTGCCTCGGTCTGCCCGGAGTCCACGGAGAGGATGCCGCCGCGCACCACCTCGGCGGCGTAGGCGGTCTCGTGCAGGGTCAGGCCGATGACGGCGGTCAGGGTGGGGCCGAACAGATTGACCGTCTTGACGGTGAGGAACTGCGGGCCGAACGGGATGCCGAGGCCCAGCGTCGGATACAGGGCGCCGATGTTGAACCAGAACAGCAGCTGCACCAGCAGCGGCGTGGACCTAAAGACCCACACATAACCCCAACTCAGCGTGCGCAGAACGGGGTTGGCCGACAGCCGCATCACCGCGAGCACGGTGCCGAGCAGGAAGCCGAGCACCATCACCACAGCCGTCAGCCACAGGGAGAGCAGCAGTCCGTCGAGCACGGCGGCGGTGGTGAAGTACTGACCCACCACGTCCCACTGGAAGGCGTCGTTGCGGGCGACGGAAATGAGCACCATAGCGAACAGCAACAGGGCGACCGTAGCGGTCAGCCACCGGCCGACGTGCCGGCGCGGCACGATCCGCGGCACGTCGGGGCCAGGCGTGCTCGCCCGTTTCGGGGGTTTCGTCGCAGGGGCCGGCGTGACTTCGCAAGGCGTGACCATCGAGAGGCTCTCCGGGGGAGGGGATCGCAGGCGTGGGTGACCACCCGGTGGCACTCGCAGGGAGCGCAACGGCACAGGCGCTGCGCGCATACGGTGCGGCCGGGGCTCGATGTCGTCACATTCGCCGCGTCCCTCAACGCGGCTGGGGAGGCTGCCGCGCAGTGCGGAGCCGGTCCGCTGTCGATCGTATGTGCCCAGGGCATCGATGTGTCAACAGCGCCCTGGGCAGGGCCGGTCCAGGCGGTCCGGCATCCGGGCGCTGCTTGACGAGCGCCACGATGTACTGCTCAATTAGTCGCATGAATGCCCAGCAGCGCTTGGTCTCGCGCGACCACATCGACTTCGGTCGGGTGTGGTCCGCCGCGTGTTGCGCCTGACTCGGCAGCGGGCCGTCTGACCGGCCCTTCCCTCCCTCGGTGACCCCGTCGCGGGCCGAGTTCTCTCCCTACGCGCGCTGCCGCAACTCCGCTTCTCCCGACGCTCGACGTCGTCACGACTGCACCGGCCCGCCTGCCTGACGGTCCGTCTGTTCACTCATGCCCGCACGAAAGGCGATTCCGCTATGCCTGCGTGCCGCCGCAATCCCTGAAAGGCCATGCCCATGCCTGTGGAGTTCCTCGGCATCGCCGCCACCGACGACGGCTCCGAAACCACGCCCCGCTCCGGCGCCGCGTTCGACAAGGGCGACGCCGAACGGGCGGCGCGCCAGGCACGGACGCGGGTGGCGGTGAACGCATGACGTCCGCACCAGAGTTGACGGTCATCCAGGTACCGGTGTCCGACCCGCGCGTGAGACCCCTGCTGCGCGAACTCGGCCACGAGTACTCCACGCGCTACGGCAAGGACGCGCACGCCGAGATCTCCCGCTACCCCGACGAGGAGTTCACCGAACCGTACGGCGGCCTGCTGCTCCTGCTGCTGGATCGCGGCGAGCCCGTCGCGGGCGGCGCCTTCCGGCGGTACGACGCGACCACCGCCGAACTGAAGCGGATCTGGACCCACTCCGCCCACCGGCGGCGCGGCCTCGCCCGCCGTGTCATCGCCGAGCTGGAACGCGAGGCGGGCACACGCGGCTACCGGCGGATCTACCTGACCACCGGGCCACGCCAGCCAGAGGCCCGCGGCCTGTACCTGGCCACCGGCTACACACCGCTGTTCGACACGGAGGCCGACCCGGAAACCATCGGCCCGCTGCCCTTCGAGAAGCATCTGCCGGCCGAAGCACGCACAGCACGCACGGGAAAGGCAGCCGACCTGTGAACCCTCGCCCGATCAGAACCCGCCTGCGTATCGCCGCGACCATCGCGCTGCTGCCCGTACTGGCGCTGACCGCCTGTGGCTCCGGCGACACCTCCGGCACCGCACCGGCGGGCGCTCAGGCATCTCCCGCGCCGACCGACGACCCGGTCGCCGCCGTACGCAAGGTCGACTCCGTCGCCGCCCTGCTCCCGGCGGACGTTCGCAAGGCGGGCAGCCTGCGCGTCGGCAGCTCGATCGGGTTCCCGCCCGGGGCGTACTACCCCAACGGCACGGACAAGGCGCCCGCCGGCCAGGACATCGACCTCGCCGACGCGGTGGCCAAGGTCCTCGGCGTGAAGTTGGAGCGGCAGGACGCCTCCTTCGAGACGATCCTGCCCGCCCTGGGCAGCGGCAAGTACGACTTCGGAACCGGCAACTTCGGCGTCACCACCGAACGCCTGAAGACCATCGACTTCGTGACCTACATCAACGACGGCCAGGGCTTCGCGGTGAAGACGGGCCACACCACCCTCGGCAAGAAGGTCACCGACCTCACCCAGCTGTGCGGGCTGACCATCGGCACCGGCGCCGGCACCACCTTCGAAGCGACCCTCACCGCGCAGAAGGGCGTGTGCGCGAAGGCGGGCAGGAAGCCGTACGACGTGAAGGTCTACTCGGAGAACGCGGCGACGCTCACCGCGCTCCAGCAGGGCCGTATCGACGTGATCATGTCGACCATCAACGGCCTGCGCCACCAGGCGGCCCAGCCCGCCTCCCGGACCAGCTTCCTCGGCGAGTTCCACCGCCTCGACGTCGGCTTCGCCTTCAAGAAGGGCTCCCCACTCACCAAGGCCTTCCAGGCCGCCGTCAACGAGCTGATCAAGGACGGCACGTACGCCCGGATCCTCAAGAAGTGGGGCACCGCCGCCTCCGCGATCGACACGTCGCGGATCAACCCGCCCGAGCACACCTGAGAGTTGAGCAGGAACCTCCACGATGTCCACGCTGCCATCCACCACCGACACCGCGCCGCCCGGCGCGGCCACCCCGGGCACCGGCCCCGGGGCCCCGCCCGCCCCGGACGATCCGGCCTCGCTCAAGGTCGTCCCCGCCCGCCACTACGCCCGCTGGGTGGCGGCCGTCGCCGTGACCGTGCTGGTCGCCCAGTTCGTGCACGGGCTGGCCACCAACCCGGTCTGGGAGTGGGGTGTCTTCAGTGACTACGTGCTGTCCGAGACGATCGTGCAGGCGGTGTGGGTGACCCTTCAGCTCACCGCGTACGCCACCGTACTGGGCTTCCTTCTGGGCACCGTCCTGGCCTTCATGCGGCTGTCGCGCAGTCCGGTGCTGCAGACCGTTGCCTGGACCTACATCTGGATCTTCCGGTCCATCCCGATGATCGTCCAGCTGGTGTTCTGGTTCAACCTGAGCGCGCTGTACGAGGAGTTGGGCTTCGGTATCCCCTTCGGCCCGGTGTTCTGGTCCGTCGACAGCAACAGCATCATCGGCACCATGGGGGCGGCGATCATCGGGCTGACGCTGCACCAGGCCGCCTATGCCGCCGAGATCGTGCGCGGTGGTGTCATCGCCGTCGACCACGGGCAGCTGGAGGCGGCCGCCGCGCTGGGCATCCCCCGGCTGCGGCAGATCCGCCGGATCGTGCTGCCGCAGGCCATGCGCGCCATCCTGCCCACGGCCGGCAACGAGATCATCGGCCTGCTCAAGGGCACCTCGGTGGTCTACGTGATGTCGATCGGCGAGCTGTTCTACCAGGTGCAGGTGATCTACGGCCGCAACGGCCGGGTGATCCCGCTGCTGCTGGTAGCCACCGCCTGGTACGTGGTGCTGACCTCCCTGCTGTCGGTCGCCCAGTACTACGTGGAGCGCCGCTACGCCCGGGGCGCCAACCGCACCCCGCCGCCCACCCCGATCCAGCGCGCCCGGCGCTTCGTCCGCACCCTGCGCGCGGCCGCCGCCCAGCGCCACCAGCCCGTCATACCCCTGAAGCCCTTGGGAGACAGCCGATGAGCGACGTGACGGTGGCCGTCGAGGACGCGACGCCGACGGTCGACGACGTGATGGTGGACGTCCACGGCGTCCACAAGAGCTTCGGCCCGCTGGAGGTACTGCGCGGTGTCGACCTGAAGGTCCGGGCCGGCGAAGTCACCGTGATCCTCGGCCCGTCCGGCTCAGGGAAGTCCACGCTGCTGCGCACCATCAACCACCTGGAGAAGGTCAACAGCGGCTGGATCAGCATCGACGGCGAACTCATCGGCTACCGCCGCTCCGGGAGCAAGCTGCACGAGCTGAAGGAGAAGGACGTACTGAAGCAGCGCACCCATATCGGGTTCGTCTTCCAGAACTTCAACCTCTTCCCCCACCTGACCGTGCTGGACAACCTGATCGAGGCCCCCGTCTCCGCACTGCGCCGCCCGCGCAAGGCAGCGGAGGAGACAGCCCGCCGGCTCCTCGACAGGGTCGGCCTCGCCGACAAGGCCGACGCCTACCCCCGGCAGCTCTCCGGCGGCCAGCAGCAGCGCGTGGCCATCGCCCGCGCGCTCGCCCTCGAACCGAAGGTGCTGCTCTTCGACGAGCCCACCTCGGCACTCGACCCGGAACTGGTCGGCGAAGTCCTCGACGTCATCAAGGACCTGGCCCGCACCGGAACCACCATGATCGTCGTGACCCACGAGATCGGCTTCGCCCGCGAGGTCGCCGACACCGTGGTGTTCATGGACGGCGGTGTCGTCGTGGAGCAGGGCCCGCCCGCGGCCGTCCTGGACGACCCGCAGCACGAGCGAACCCGCGCCTTCCTCTCCAAGGTCCTCTGACCCATCCTCACCCCTTTCCGCAAGCAAGGAGCACGACCATGTCCACCTCGATCACCCGCCGCACCGCCGCAGCCGCGCTCGGACTCGCCACGGCCCTCGTCCTCGCCGCGTGCAGCAACCCCGACGACGGCGGCACGACCGAGGTCGCGGCCACATCGGGCGGCAAGACGAAGATCAACATCAGTCCCGACCAGAACCGCATCACCACCGACAAGGTCGACTCCATAGCCGCCGAGGTCCCCGAGAAGATCCGCAAGAGAGGCACCCTGGAGATCGTCGACTCCTCCGGCTCCGCCGCGCCCCTGACCTTCTTCGCCACCGACAACAAGACCGTCATCGGCGTCGAGCCCGACATCGCCTCCCTGGTCGCCGACGTGCTCGGCCTCAAGCTGCACATCAACACGGTGTCCTGGGAGAACATCTTCGTCGGCCTCGACAGCGCCAAGTACGACGTCGGCTTCAGCAACATCACCGTCACCGAGGAACGCAAGGAGAAGTACGACTTCGCCACCTACCGCGAGGACAACCTGGGCTTCGAGGCGAAGAAGGGCAGCGGCCTGAAGATCACCGGGCCCGAGGACGTGGCGGGCAGGACGGTCGCCGTGGGCAGCGGCACCAACCAGGAGAAGCTGCTCATCGAGTGGAGCAAGGAGAACGAGAAGGCCGGCCGCGAACCGGTGGACATCAAGTACTACCAGAACGACAGCGACACCTACCTCGCCCTCCAGTCCGGCCGCATCGACCTCTACCTCGGCCCCAACCCGACCGCCGCCTACCACGCGGCCACCACCGGCAAGACAGAAGTGGTCGGCACGTACTCCGGCGCCGGCGCCACCCTCCAGGGCCTCATCGCGGCCACCACCAAGAAGGACAGCGGCCTGGTCAAGCCGCTCGCCGACGCCCTCAACCATGTCATCGACAACGGCACGTACGCGAAGGTGCTCAAGCGCTGGGGCCTGTCCGACGAGGCCGTGACCAAGTCCGAGATCAACCCGCCCGGTCTGCCCAAGACCAACAAGTAGCCGACCCGGGGTGCGCAGACCGTACGACGCCTGCGCACCCCCGCCGTCGCACAGGACACGAGGCCATGCCGGAGGCGCTGCGGGTGCTGGTACGCGCCGCGGTCGATCCCGGGGGCGGCACCGGGCCCGGAGCCCGACGACGCACACCACGACAACCACCGCAACGGCCGGGACCCGAAAGCGAGTTCACCTCGCCGCTCACTCCCCGGCGTCAACAGCACCACCGGTCATCCGCACGTCCGCGAAGGAGTACGCGTGAACCCGTTCAGAACCCGTCATCCCGTCCGACCCGTCCTGGTGGCGCTGGGCTCGGCCGTCCTGCTGGCCGCCTCCGTCACCGTCCCGTCCGCCGCGGCTGCCGTGGTGGAGGAACAGCCGCGTTCGTCCGTCGCGCTCGACTGGTACGACACGACAGCGGCCACCATCGCGGCGGACGGCGCCCCAACGCAGATCACGAACAGCCGGACCTGGGCCGTCAGTTGGCTCGCGGCGGCCCGAGCCACCCGTGTGGTGCCGTCCGGCGTCGACCGGGGCGACTTCCAGGACGCGGCCCTGGCGTCCGCCGTACACGACGCACTGGTGGCGCTGGTCCCCTCCCGCACTGAGGAGCTGGACGCCGCTCTGCGCGCGACGTTGGAGGGCGTTCCCGACGGAGCGGCCGAGTCGAAGGGCGTGGCGGCCGGTGCCCGCCAGGCGCGGCTGGTGCTCGCCGCCCGCGAGGGTGACGGCCTCGACCCGGCCTCGGTCAACGCGCCGTTCACCGTCCCACCGGCGGCCCCTGGAGTGTGGCAGCCGACCCCGCCCGCCTACGCCCCGGCCGCGCAGTACGGCAACCGGCTCGCCCGGCCCTTCCTGCTGGACAGCCCCGACCAGTACCGGCTGCCCGCCCCGCCCGCCCTGGACTCCGCGCGTTACCGCGCCGATCTGGCCGAAGTCCGTGCCTACGGGGCCGTGGACAGCACCGTACGTACTCAGAGGCAGACAGAGACCGCCACCTTCTGGCTCGGTTCCTCACTGACGCTGTACACCGAGCCCCTGCGGGTGGCCCTCGCCCGGTCACCGCATTCCAGCGCCGGACGGGCCAGGCTGGTGGCCCTGTTCCACGTCGCCTTGGTGGACACGCAGATCGCCACCTCCGACAGCAAGTACGCCTATCTGCGGTGGCGCCCGGTCACGGCCGTCCGTACCGGTTCGATCGACCCCGACCCCGCATGGACGCCGCTGCACACCACACCGGCCCATCCCGACTACCCCAGCGGCCACAACACCTACTCGGGCGCCGCGGAAGCGGTCCTGTCGGCGCTCGTCGGGCCGCGCACGGCACCCTTCCGGCTGACCAGCCCCACCGCCCCCGGAGTGACCCGCACCTACACGTCCTGGAGCCGACTGTCCCGGGAGAACGTGGACGCCCGCGTGTACTCCGGCATCCACACCCGCTCGGCCGACGAGGCCGGTCTCGTCCTCGGCGAGCGGGTCGCGACGCACGCCCTGCGCAACGCCGCGCGCCTGTTCGGCACGCTGTGAGCGGCACCGGCACCAGGTGCGGCCGCCCACGGAGCGTCCCTGGCCGTCACCGGGCTCGGCGTCGTAGCGGTTGGCTGTCGCGAGCACCGCACTCGGCCTCAGCCCGGGCTCGGAGGGACCCACCGCCATGCTGTCGAGCCTGCTCACGTCCACGCTCGGTGCGCCGGCGGCAGCTCCAGTGACGGACGTGACGCCCATATTCCACGCCGTACACCTCCACTCCCGGCCCCACATAGACCTCCAGCGCGTGGCCGGCGCGCTGTGTTGTTCCTGACCCGTTCCTTCACCGCCGTTGCCTCCTCCTGTCTGAGGGGGCCGGTGTTCTCGTCACGGACTTCCAGGAAGGCACCCACCCGTGTCCTCGACACCTCCTTCTTCCCTGCACCTTGCCGTCGCCCTGGACGGCACCGGCTGGCACCCCTCCTCCTGGCGCGAACCGGTGGCCCGCCCGCGCGACCTGTTCACTGCCGGATACTGGGCCGATCTCGTCGCCGAGGCCGAGCACGGTCTGCTCGACTTCGTGACCATCGAGGACGGCCTCGGCCCGCAGTCCTCCCACTTCCTGGACCCGGACGAGCGCACCGACCAGATCCGCGGCCGCCTCGACGCCGTCCTCATCGCCTCCCGCATCGCACCGTTGACCCGGCACATAGGTCTGGTGCCGACAGTGGTCTCCACGCACACGGAGCCGTTCCACATCTCCAAGGCGATCGCCACCCTCGACTACGTCAGCGCCGGCCGCGCAGGCCTGCGCGTGCAGATCACCGCCCGCCCGAACGAGGCCGCGCACTTCGGCCGGCGCACCATCCCGCGCATCGAGGCCTACGACCACCCGGACACCCGGGAGCTGGTGGCCGACCTCTTCGACGAGGCCGCCGACTACGTGGAGGTGGTGCGCCGCCTGTGGGACAGCTGGGAGGACGACGCCGAGATCCGCGACGCGGTCACCGGCCGCTTCATCGACCGCGACAAGCTGCACCACATCGACTTCGAGGGCAGGCACTTCAGCGTCAGAGGCCCCAGCATCACGCCCCGCCCGCCGCAGGGCCAGCCGATCGTCAGCGCCCTCGCCCACGACACCATCCCGTACCGGCTGGTGGCCCGCGCCGCCGACATCGGGTACGTCACCCCGCACGACGCCGACGAGGCCCGCGCCATCGTCGCCCGGATCCGCGCCGAGCAGAACGCCGTGGGGCGAGCCACCGAACCCCTCCATGTCTTCGGCGACCTGGTCGTCTTCCTCGACGACGACCCGGCCGCCGCGACCGCCCGCCGGGAACGGCTCGACGCGCTCGCGGGACAGCCGTACGCCAGTGATGCCCACATGTTCACCGGCACGCCCTCCGAACTCGCCGACTTGCTTCAGGAGTTGCACAGCGCCGGGCTGACCGGTTTCCGGCTGCGTCCCGCCGTCGCCGGCCACGACCTCCCAGCGATCACCCGGGGGCTGGTCCCCGAGCTGCAGCGCCGGGGCGCCTTCCGCCGCGCCTACGAGGCCGACACCCTGCGCGGCCTGCTGGGCCTGGCCCGCCCCGCCAGCCGCTACGCAGCCACCGCCTGAGCCGGAAGGAACCGCAGCCATGACCAAGCCGCTCAAGCAGATCCATCTGGCCGCCCACTTCCCCGGTGTCAACAACACCACCGTGTGGAGCGACCCGAAGGCCGGCAGCCACATCGAGTTCAGCTCCTTCGTCCACTTCGCGCGGACCGCCGAACGCGCCAAGTTCGACTTCCTGTTCCTCGCCGAGGGACTCCGGCTGCGCGAACAGGGCGGGCAGATCTACGACCTGGACGTCGTCGGCCGCCCCGACACCTTCACCGTGCTCGCCGCGCTCGCCGCCGTCACCGAGCACCTCGGCCTGACCGGCACCATCAACTCCACGTTCAACGAGCCCTACGAGGTCGCCCGCCAGTTCGCCAGCCTCGACCACCTCTCCGGCGGGCGCTCCGCGTGGAACGTGGTCACCTCCTGGGACGCCTTCACCGGCGAGAACTTCCGCCGCGGCGGCTTCCTGCCGCAGGAGGAGCGCTACTCCCGCGCCAAGGAGTTCCTCGCCACGGCGAACGAGCTCTTCGACTCCTGGCACGGCGACGAGATCCTCGCCGACCAGGAGACCGGCACCTTCCTGCGGGACGCCAAGGCCGGCGCCTTCGTCCACACCGGGCAGCACTTCGACATCCACGGGCAGTTCAACGTGCCGCGCTCCCCGCAGGGCCGCCCGGTGATCTTCCAGGCCGGCGACTCCGAGGAGGGCCGCGAGTTCGCCGCCTCCGAAGCCGACGCGATCTTCAGCCGGCACGCCACCCTCGAAGCGGGCCGGGCCTTCTACACCGACGTCAAGAAGCGCCTCGCCAAGTACGGCCGCCACCACGACGAGCTGCTGATCCTGCCCGCCGCCACCTTCACCCTCGCCGACACCGACGCCGAGGCGGAGGAACTGGCCAAGGAGGTGCGCCGCCAGCAGGTCAGCGGCGCCACCGCCCTCAAGCACCTGGAGTTCGTCTGGAACCGGGACCTGTCCTCCTACGACCCGGACGGGCCGCTCCCCGACATCGACCCCGAAGTCAGCGACAACCACATCTCCAAGGGCCGCGCCCAGGTCCGCATGTACCGCGACCCGCTGGCCACCGCCCGCGAGTGGCGCGAGCTCGCCGCCGCGAACAACTGGTCCATCCGCGACCTGGTCATCGAGACAGGGAACCGGCAGAACTTCATCGGCTCGGCCGAGACGATCGCCCGCACCATCAACGAGTTCGTGCAGGCCGACGCCAGTGACGGCTTCATCCTCGTCCCGCACATCACCCCGACCGGCCTCGACGAGTTCGCCGACAAGGTCGTCCCGCTCCTGCAGGAACAAGGCGTGTTCCGCACGGAGTACGAGGGCCCGACCCTGCGCGACCACCTCGGCCTCGCGCACCCGGACGACGTCCGCGAGGAACTGGCAGCGTCGTGAAGTTCCTCGCCATCACCCTGATCGTGCACCGGCCGGATCCGATCACCGGGGTGCACAAGCCGACCCATGCCCGCTTCCGCGAGGTCCTCGACAACGCCCTGCTCGCCGAGGAACTGGGCTTCGACGGCTTCGGCGTGGGGGAGCGGCACGAGCGGCCGTTCATCTCCTCCTCGCCGACCGTCGTCCTCAGCCACATCGCGGCACTGACCCGACGCATCCGGCTGTTCACCGCCGTGACCACGCTCAGCCTCCTGGATCCGGTGCGTGCCTACGAGGACTACGCCACCCTCGACCATCTCTCCGAGGGACGACTGGAGCTGATCATCGGCAAGGGCAACGGCGCCGCCCAGCGCGAGCTGTTCCATGTCACACCCGAGGACCAGTGGGACCGCAACGCCGAGAGCTACGAGGTGTTCCGGCAGATCTGGCGGCAGGACAAGGTGACCGCTGCGACCCGCTTCCGCCCGCCGCTGCAGGACGCCGAGGTGTGGCCGAGGCCCTACCAGCGGCCCGTCCGGGTCTGGCACGGCAGCGCCACCAGCAAGGAGTCGGTGGATCTGGCCGCCCGCTACGGCGACCCGCTGTTCTCGGCGAACGTCACCAACCCCATCGCGCCGTACGCCGAGTTGATCAGGTATTACCGCGAGCGCTGGGAGTTCTACGGCCACGACCCGGCGAAGATCGCGGTCGGTGCCGGCACGGCCGGGCTCCTCGTGACCCGCACCTCCCAGGAAGCGATCGAGGTGTACCGGCCGGTCTTCGAGTCGACGCTGGCGTTCCAGAAGCAGTTCGGCCTGCCGGTGGTCTTCGAGACAGTGGAGGACTTCGTCGAGCGCAGCTCCGCCCTGATCGGCAGCCCGCAGCAGATCATCGACAAGGTGCACCGCTACCACGAACAGTTCGGGCACACGGTGCTCCATCTGCACGCGGACGCGAACGGGTTGACGGATGCCCAGCACCGCGCCTCGCTCCAGCTCTTCCAGTCCGATGTCGCCCCGGTACTGCGCCGCGACATCCCGGACCCGCCCTTCGCCTGGGGGCCGGTCCTGCCCCACACCGAGGAGGAGCCCGCCCATGCCTGACATCCCCCTCGGCGTCCTCGACCTGGTGCCGATACCGTCCGGCTCGACGGCCGCCGACGCCCTGCGCAACTCCATCGACCTGGCACAGCAGACCGAGCGCTTCGGCTACGCCCGGTACTGGTTCGCCGAGCACCACCTCAACCCGGGCGTCGCGGGCACCTCACCCGCGGTCGTCCTCGCGCTGACCGCCTCCGCCACCTCCACGATCCGGCTCGGCTCCGGCGCAGTACAGCTCGGCCACCGCACCGCGCTGAGCACGGTCGAGGAGTTCGGCCTGATCGACGCCCTGCACCCCGGCCGCTTCGACCTCGGCCTGGGCCGCTCGGGCGGCCGTCCGCCGGGACAACCGACCGCAGCCCCTGCGACCGTCACCCCCGTCGTGGACGGCCGGGCCCCGAACGGCCTCCTCATCCCGCCCCGCTTCTCCTTCGAACGCCTCCTCGCCTCACCCCGCGTCGCCTTGCAGCGCAAGCTGCTCCTGCTGCCCGGTGCCGAGTCGCAGGACTACGCCGAGCAGATCGACGACATCCTCGCCCTGCTGGCCGGCACCTACCGGACCCCGGAGGGCGTCGAGGCACACGTGGTGCCGGGTGAGGGCGCCGAAGTCGAGGTGTGGATCCTGGGCAGCAGTGGCGGCCGGAGCGCCGAGGTCGCGGGCGCACGGGGGCTGCGGTTCGCAGCGAACTACCACGTCAGCCCCGCCACCGTGCTGGAGGCCGTGGACGGCTACCGGGCCTTCTTCCAGCCCTCCGACTTCCTCGACAAGCCGTACGTCAGCGTCTCGGCCGACGTGGTCGTCGCGGAGGACGAGGAGACGGCCCGCGAGCTCGCCACCGGCTACGCGGCCTGGGTCCGCAGCATCCGCACCGCCGAGGGCGCCATCGAGTACCCGACGCCGGAGCAGGCCCGGGCCTTCGAGTGGAGTGAGGAGGACCGGGAGCTGGTGCGGGACCGCGTGGACACGCAGTTCGTCGGCTCACCCGGACAGGTGGCCGACCGCCTGGTGCAGCTCCAAGAGGCCACCGGCGCCGACGAGTTGCTCATCACGACCATCACCCACGACCACGCCGACCGGGTGAGGTCGTACGAACTGCTCTCGCGGGAGTGGAGCCGGAGGTGAGCGGGAGGCCCGGCGTGCGGGAGACCGCCGCCGGGTGGCGCCCTGCGCGCGGCCCGGCGGCCAAAGGGATCAGACCGCTGCGGCTGCCTTGACGGCGTGGGAGACCTGCGCGCGCAGCTCGGCGAACTCGCGGGAGCCGCGGAGCTCCTCGGCGTCGACGTCGCCGCGCGGCAGGGTGATCGGCGGGTCCGGGGCCACGGTGCCCGGGCTCTTGGTCAGCACCACGATGCGGGAGCCGAGGAACACCGCCTCCTCCGCCGAGTGCGTCACGAACACGGCGGTCCGCCCGGTCCGTTCGGTCACCCGGCGGACGTCCTCCTGAAACCGCTCCCGGGTCAGCGCGTCCAGCGCCGCGAACGGCTCGTCGAGCAGGAAGAGCGGATTCTCGGCAGCGAGGGCCCGGGCGATGGCGACGCGCTGCTGCTGACCGCCGGAGACCGGTGGCGGGCAGGCCACCGATCACGACGAGCACGGTTCATCCTGCCGCCCGCGACCGAGCGACGGTTCGCTGTCGTACGAGGTTCATACGAGCACATCAGATCCGCTCGTGGGGGATCTTCTCACCGGCCTCGATCGCGACCGGGAGCCGGTTCTCGGCGGGCGGCAGCGGGCAGGTCGCGAAGTCGGTGTAGGCGCACGGCAGGTTGGTGGCGCGGTTGAAGTCCAGCACCACGGTGCCGTCGGGTCCGGGCGGGTCGATGTGGAGGGCGCGGTTGGCCGGATACGTGGTCACGCCCGATGTGGCGTCGGTGAACAGCACCATGAGGCTGCCCGGTGTGTGCCCGTTGAACGCGGTCAACCCCAGTGTGCGGCCTCCGATGTGGAAGCGGATCCGGCCGGGGGCGTCGTAGACGTGCTGCAGCCCCTCGACTGCCGCGCCCACGGTGGTCGGCCGCGGCTTTGGGAACGGGGTGTACGTGCCGGTGACCGCCCAGCGTGGGTCGGGCGCGTACGCGGGTGTCCCGGTGAACGCGGTGCGCAGCGGATGCTCCGGGTGCCGCGGCCGGATCAGATCGTGGCCGCCGCGCTTGGCGACCTCGATCACCGCATCCCCCCAGACGGCGTCGACGCCGCCGCGTTCCGGGATGACACCGAAAACGTGCCGTCCACGCACCGCGGTGCCGTCGACGACGAGTTCCTCCCCCTCGCCGAGCACGACGCTGACGCCGTCGTCGCCCGTCGACCAGATGCCGGGCGCGTCGGGGAAGCGCTGGGGGTCGGTGGCCAGCCAGTGCAGGCCGGTGACGGCGAGGAATCCGTGCTCATGGGCGAGGGCGGAATCCCTCCGCCGGTGCCACGCCTCCCATTTTGTGGCGAAGGTGCCGATGTCGGTGGCGGAAGCCTGGACGGTCATGTGTACTCCTGCGGAATGCGGCGCTGATGTTCAGAGGGGGAATGGGGTGGCGGCCGGCCCGGGCAAGGAGGCCGGTAGCGTCCAAAAACCCCGGCGACATGGGCAGCCGCTCCAGGGTGGAGGGAGCCCAGCGTGCTGCCTGCAGCAGCGGTCAGCGCGATTACGGTGAGAAAAGGCTGGTCGGGCGCCGGAGGACGGAGTCAGCTCACGGCGGAACAACCCGTGGTGGTGACACGCACGTAGTCGACGTGGCGGCGGGTCACGAGCACGGTCATGGAGCCAGGTAACCACACGGGCGCATGCGCGCACCAGCGCGGCCGTTCGATTCACGAAGGGGCGCGGTACGCACGGGCGTTGCGCACGAACAGCTCGTGCAGATCGCGGACGGCCCGTGGGACGGAACCGGAGTGCCGGCGCTGCATAACCAGCAGTACGTCGGTCGCGTCCCCGGCGAGCGGCCGTACGGTGATGGTGCCCCGCCGTTCCAGGGGATCGCCGATGACACTGAAGCGCCCTCGTCGCTGATCTTCGCCCCGGACCGCTTGCGTTCCAGCAGGTCCACGCCGAGCTCGCGCTCAAGGTTGCGCACGGTTTCGCTGAGTGCGGGCTGGGAGAGGTGCAGTTCCTCGGCGGCGCGTCGCAGCGACCCCAACCGGGTGACGGCGGCGATGTATTCGAGCTGTTCGATACGCACGCCAAGGAAGGCTGCCGGTCCCCGCACGTCACGTTCAAGGGAATCCCTGTCACAACCTCGTGAATACCGACTCTCAGCATGTGGAATGACATCCGGGCATTCTTGACCGGCCGGACTCCCCGCTGCTTTGATCGAAGGCATGAAGCGACAGGACCTCACGCGGCGACGTCACGTCGACCTCGCGCGTGTCTCCAGCTCCTGCTGTCGCTGTCGGGTCTGAGCGCACCGAGGGAAACCCTCGCACCCGCGCCGATCTTCCTTCGCAGATTCCACCACCGGCTTCGTGAATTCCACCACCGGCCGTCTTCCGTGGTGATTCCGTCTTTCCCGGGCACGTCGTCCCCGCACGTCTGAATCCCGATCACTGAACACGTTTCCCTGTCACCGTCCGCGCCCTTTTTCGCGTGCGTATTCCCGCGAGGAGTCCCCCATGCCCGTACCGCCCGGATCCGACCCCGTCCGCTTCGCCTACTGGGTGCCGAACGTCAGCGGCGGCCTGGTCACCAGCACGATCGAGCAGCGCACAGACTGGGGCTACGACTACAACCGCGAACTGGCCGTGCTCGCCGAGAACAACGGCTTCGACTACGCCCTCAGCCAGGTCCGCTACATGGCCAGTTACGGCGCCGAGTACCAGCACGAGTCGACCAGCTTCAGCCTCGCCCTGCTGCTCGCCACCCAGCGCCTGAAGGTCATCGCCGCCGTCCACCCCGGCCTGTGGCACCCGGGCGTCCTCGCCAAGCTCGGCGCCACCGCCGACCACCTGTCGAACGGCCGGTTCGCCGTCAACGTCGTCAGCGGCTGGTTCAAGGGCGAGTTCACCGCCCTGGGCGAGCCCTGGCTGGAGCACGACGAGCGCTACCGCCGCTCGGAGGAGTTCATCCGCGCCCTGCGGCAGATCTGGACCGAGGACCACACCGAACTCGCCGGTGACTTCTACCGGTTGCGCGACTTCTCCCTCAAGCCCAAGCCGCTCAACACCCCCGAGCGGCCGCACCCGGAGATCTTCCAGGGCGGCAACTCCACCGCCGCGCGCGCCATGGCCGGCCGCGTCTCCGACTGGTACTTCTCCAACGGCAAGGACTTCGACGGCGTGACCGAGCAGATCCATGACGTGCGCGCCTCCGCCGCCCGAGCGGGCCGCAGGCCACCGAAGTTCGGCCTGAACGGCTTCCTCATCGCCCGCGACACCGAGGCCGAGGCCCGCGACACGCTCCGCGAGATCGTCGCCAAGGCCGATACCCAGGCCGTGCACGGCTTCCGCGACGCCGTCCAGCAGGCCGGACAGTCCACCACCGACGGCAAGGGCATGTGGCAGGACTCCGCCTTCGAGGACCTCGTCCAGTACAACGACGGCTTCCGCACCGGCCTGATCGGCACCCCCGAGCAGATCGCCGAGCGGATCGTCGCCTACAAGCGCCTCGGTGTCGACCTCTTCCTCCTCGGCTTCCTGCACTACCTGGAGGAGGTCGAGTACTTCGGCAAGCGGGTGCTGCCCCTGGTCCGTGAACTGGAGGCCCGGGAAGCCGAGTCCGAGCCCGTCGACGCCCGAGTCTGACCGCCATCCGCATCCGACACGTCCCTGAAAGGTCCTCGCATGGCCACCGTTCTGTCCGTCTCCGGAAGCCCCTCCGTCACCTCCCGCACCGCCCGGCTGCTGCGCCACCTCGACGGCCGGCTCAGGGCCCAGGGGCACGACGTCATCCCCTTCGACGTCCGTACGCTCCCGCCCGAGGCCCTGCTGCACGCCGACTTCCGGCATCCGGCGATCGTCGAGGCCACCGCCCTGTTCGAACGGGCGGACGGGGTCGTGATCGGCACCCCCGTCTACAAGGCCGCCTACTCCGGGCTGCTGAAGGCGCTGCTGGACCTGCTCCCGCAGTACGCGCTGGCCGGCAAGACCGTCCTGCCGCTGGCCACCGGTGGCACCACCGCCCACGTCCTGGCCATCGACTACGCCCTGCGCCCCGTGCTGAACTCCATGGGACCCGCCCACATCACGCCCGGCTGGTTCACGCTCGACAAGGACATCAGCGTGGCCGACGACGGCACCCTGTCCGTCGCACCGGGCCCCGCCGAGGCCCTGGCCCAGGTGACCGACCAGTTCTCGCTGGCGCTCGGTGGCCGCCCGACCCTGCTGGCGGCCACCGGATGAGCGCCGCGGCCGTGATCGCCGATGATGCCGAGGCCCTCGCCGTCGCCGCCGAACTGGCCGCGGACTTCCGCAAGGACGCCGCCGAGCGGGACGCCCGGCGGCGGCTGCCGCACACGGAACTGGAGCGGCTGTCCGCGTCCGGGCTGCTCGCCGTGACGGTGCCCGCGCGGTTCGGCGGCGCGGACGTCAGCACCGGGACGCTCGCGGAGATCTTCCGGCTGCTGGCCTCGGCCGACGCGAGCCTCGCCCAGATCCCGCAGAGTCACTTCGTGTACGTCAACGTTCTCCGCCGGCAGGGGACGCAGGCGCAGAAGGAGTTCTTCTTCGGCGAGGTGCTCGCGGGCAAGCGGTTCGGCAACGCCCAGTCCGAGGCGGGCACCAGCCATGTGCAGGACATCCGTACGCGGCTCGCGCGGCGCCCCGACGGGTCGTACGTCCTCGACGGCGTCAAGCACTACTCCACCGGCGCGCTGTTCGCCGACTGGATCCCCGTCCTCGCCCGCGCCGACGACGACAACCCGCACGTGGCCTACGTGCCCCGCGACGCGCCCGGCCTCACGGTCGTGGACGACTGGGACGGCATGGGCCAGCGCACCACCGCCAGCGGAACCGTCCGCCTGGAGTCGGTGACCGTGGCGGCCGACCGGGTCGTGCCGCACCACCTCACCTTCCAGGGCCCCCAACTCCACGGAGCAGTCGCCCAGTTGCTGCACACCGCCATCGACGCCGGGATCGCCGCCGGAGCACTGGCCGAGGCCGTGGAGTTCGTCCGCACCAAGAGCCGCCCCTGGTTCGAGAGCGTCGACGAAGGCCACCCGACCGCCGCCGAGGACCCCCTGCTGATCCAGCGGTTCGGTGAACTGGCGATCCGCGTCCGGGCCGCCGACGCGCTGCTCGCCACCGCGGCGAGGTCCGTGGACGCGGCCCGCGCCGACCTGACCGACGACTCCGCCGCGGAGGCGTCCATCGCGGTGGCTGCGGCCAAGGTGACGGCGGCGGAGGCGGCCCTGGAGGTCGGCAGCGCCCTCTTCGAGGTCTCCGGCACCCGGTCGGCGCTCGACTCCCTGGGCCTGCACCGCCATTGGCGCGACGCTCGCACCCACACGCTGCACGACCCGGCCCGCTGGAAGGTCCAGCACATCGGCCGTCACCTGCTCAACGGCACACGGCCGCCCCGGCACGGCCTGCTCTGACGAACCAATCCCCACCGGAGGCCCAAGTGACCCTCACCTTCCACTGGTTCCTGCCCACCAACGGCGACAGCCGCCACGTCGTCGGCGGCGGCCACGGCACCCCGGTCACCACGACCGGCGGTGACCGGCCACCGACGGTCGCCTATCTGAGCCAGATCGCCCGTGCCGCGGAGGAGTTGGGCTTCGTGGGGGCGCTCACCCCCACCGGCGCCTGGTGCGAGGACGCGTGGCTGACCACGGCGATGGTCAGCCAGAACACCGAGCGGCTGAAGTTCCTGGTCGCCTTCCGGCCCGGTTTCGTCTCGCCGACGCTCGCCGCGCAGATGGCGTCCACCTTCCAGCGGCAGACCGGCGGACGGCTGCTGCTCAACGTGGTCACCGGCGGCGAGAGCCACGAGCAGAAGGCTTACGGCGACTTCCTCGACAAGGATGCCCGCTACCGCCGGACCGGCGAATTCCTGGAGATCGTCCGGGGGTTGTGGCAGGGGAAGACCGTCGACCTGGCGGGTGAGCACCTCCGGGTCGAGGAGGCGGAGCTGGCCCGGCTGCCCGACCCGGTGCCGGAGGTGTACTTCGGCGGGTCCTCGCCCGTCGCCGGGGAGGTCGCGGCGAAGCACGTCGACGTGTACCTCACCTGGGGCGAGCCACCGGCCGCGGTCGCCGAGAAGATCGCCTGGATCCGAGGGCTGGCGGCCAAGGAGGGCCGCACCCTGCGCTTCGGGATCCGGCTGCACGTCATCACCCGCGACACCGCCGAGCAGGCCTGGGCGGAGGCGAACCGTCTCCTGGAGGGCTTCGACCCGGAAACCGTGCGGTCGGTCCAGGCCGGGCTCGCCCGCAGCGAGTCCGAGGGGCAGCAGCGCATGCTCGCCCTGCACGGTGGCGGCCGCGACCGGCTGGAGATCCACCCCAACCTGTGGGCCGGCATCGGCCTGGTCCGCGGCGGCGCGGGCACCGCACTGGTCGGCAGCCATGACGAGGTCGCCGAGCGCATCGAGGAGTACCACGCCCTCGGCATCGACGAGTTCGTGCTCTCCGGCTACCCGCACCTGGAGGAGGCGTACTGGTTCGGCGAGGGCGTCCTGCCACGGCTTCAGGCGCGCGGGCTGTGGAACCATCCGTTCCACGGCGCGACGGCGGCAAAACCCGTCGCTCAGATCCCCTTCGCGGACGCCGGGGCCCGGCGATGACCCACGTGATCGCCGACGCGCCGAGGCGGACGCCCTCGCTGCCGAGTCAGCCGTCGAGTTCGCCCGCGAGGCCGCCCCTCCGTGACACGGGACGCACCACCCTCGGAGGGTGAACTGCCGCCGCGTCGGTACGCCGCCCCGGGCTGGAAGCCGCCCGTCGCACCCGCCCCGCTGACGCCGGTCGCCATCAACGAACCGGGTGTCATCCGCCGCCGCGCCCTTGCCGCGCTGGCCGCCGACCGCACCCAGGACACCGTCGTCGCCGAGGCCGGATGTCTTGCGGGCGTCCTGGGCGCGGCCCGCGCGGCGCCGCGCTGCTCACGGTGCCCGGCGGCCAGCACCCCGACGGGCTGACCCCCGGTCGAGGGCATGCCCTCTGTCTCTCCGGTACGGCTCAGCGCGCGCCCCGGGCATGGTGCGGACCCCTCGCTGACCGGTGCCGCCGTCGAAGCGGTCCGCGCACCGCTCGCCGTTTGCGAGACCGGCCGCGCGGCCTGACCGCGCCGGTCGGCCCGCACCCTCTCACGTGGTGAGACGTCCCGGTGCGGTTTGTGCGGGCCTCTTGACGCGGCTTGGCCGGGGCCTGACACTCCATTACGGGAATCCTAGTGAATTGGTAGGGAAAAATGGATGGTGCTGCGCCGGTCCTCGGCAGCGACGCTGTCCGTGTCGCCGTCCGGCCGCTGCCCCTGCTGACATCCCGCCGCCACATCGACCTCGTACGTGTGTGCAGTGCGGCAAGTTTCCCGCCCGCCGGTGGCCCCGCCCCCGCCTGACCCTCCCTTGCCCCTACCGCATTCCGGCCGCGCCGAAGCCGTCGCGCGCCGTCGCCGTCGTATGCCCGTGACCGAGCACTTCGAGGGAGACGTATGCCCGCCTCATCCCCGACAGCCGTGCCGTCCTTCCGGAGCAGGATCGGCTGTGACGCGCGCAGCGGTTACTACGCTGTGCCGCACCGCTACCGGCTCCACCTCTCGCCGTCCTGTCCACAGTGTCTGCAGATCGCCGTCACGCACAGCCTGCTCGGCCTCGACGACACTCTCCCGGTGACGCTGCTGCCCGCCGTGCCCGACGCCCCGGACGGCGGGCATCGTGCGCTGCGCCCGCTGTACGAGGCCGGCTCGCACCAGCATCCCGGACCAACGGTGGCGCCGGTCCTCAGCGACGACTGGACCGGCAGGATCGTCAGCACCCACACCCCCGACATCCTGCGGGACCTCGCCCGGCAGTTCGGTGGCCATGGCCCCGATCTCCACCCGCGCGGCGCCGAGGAGGCGATCGAGGCCGTCGGCCGGCTCTGCGAGCGGGGCATCACCTGGGCCGCCCAGCGTGCCGGCGAGTCCGGAGGCGACCCGGCGGCACGGGAAATCGCCCTGGCCACTCTCCTGCGCGCGATGCACGTGCTGGAGTGGCGGCTCCGTTCCCGGGAGCAGGTTCTGGGTGGCGAACTCACCCTCGCCGACGTGCAGTTGTGGGTAGCACTGGTCCAGCTGGACACTGTGCACCGCCACCACCTGGACGCCGCCGCCGTGCACCGCATCACCGACCACCCCCGTCTGTGGGCGTACGCACGGCGTCTGACGGCGCACCCCGCCTTCGGCTCCCACCTCGACCTGGACGGCATCGCCCGCAGGCACCACGCCCACTGCCGGGGCGAGGAGGCAGCGGGCGCGGCGGTGCAGATCGTGGACTGGGCGGCGTACGCACGCCATGAGGCACCGGAGCCGGCACGGCGGCCCGGCTGACCGGGAATCGGGACGTGGACGCCCGGCCTCCGGCGGTTTCATGCGACTGCAATCCTGCCCCCACCATCCGCCCCGCACTGCCGCACAGCGTCCCGTGCCATGACGGACACCGCCACCGCCAACCCCTTCGACGAGCACTTCCGTTTCCCCGCGGACCTGGTGGCGAGCGGGCGGGCCGTCGGCCGTCCCGGCGGCCGCGTCCGCACGCACCGCTCGGGGACGGCGCCCACGGCGATCCGGCACGGGATGCGGCCAGAGCAGCACAAGGCGATCCTCGCGGGCGAAGTGGACGACCCGGACGTCGAGGCGCTCATGTCCACCTCCCTGCGGCAGTACACAACCGGTCCTGGAGGGCCTTCGGCGGCGGCACCGGCGGTGGCGGTGACCTCGCCGAGACCGGCGTCGGCAGCGGCGCCGATCGTCGCGTCCACTGGTCGGAAAAGGGGATGCCGGCGCTCTCGCGGAGGCGCCGGCATCCCTGTCGGTGCGGGTCAGTTCGTCACGCGGAAGGTGGCGTCGCCGCGTCCTGTCGCGGTGGTGATCGGGTCGAGGCGGAGTTCGTAGGCGTAGTGGCGGATGTAGCGGTCGGGATGGTTGTACGACTGGAAGGACGACCAGCTCGCGTCAGCGAGCCCCGCGACCTGCCGGAAGGTGGCGTCTGCGGCGAACTGGGCGGTGCCGTCGTTGCGGACCAACTGGAAGTCGTATCCGGAGTGCCGCAGGAAGTACCCGCGGTAGTTCACTGATTCGAAGGAGACGGTGCCGGAGCCGGCCAGGCCGGGCCGCAGCCGGAACTGGGCGTCGGGGCCGGTGATGTTCTGGTCGATGCGCACGTCGAAGCCGGCGTGGCGCACGTACCGGTCCTGGAAGTTGAACGACTGGAGCCGCTTGGCCGGGATGTCGGTCCAGCGTGCGAGCACGCGGGACTCCTCGGCGGCCGTGAGGGGCAGGATCGAGCCGTGGCGCTTCTTGTTGACGCCCATGTCGTAGCTGCCGGACGCCGGGAGCTGGTAGGTGCCGGGGGCCGAGGGGTTGGTCGTCGAGACCGGCATGTAACCGCGTCCGGAGGAGTACTGGTCGAGGTAGAGCGCCCACTCGTTGCGGTCGCGGAACTTCATCCACATCGGTCCCTCGACCTGGGCACCGGTCAGGCCGATGCCGGAGAGGTTGCCGAGGGGGGTCCAGGTGCCGAGGATCGAGTTGCTGCCTTCGAGGGTGATCTGGCCGTCGCCGGAAGCCCGTACGTAGCGGTAGTTGCCGACGCCGGCCGGCATCTCGACGATCTGGGTGTCGATGATTTCCTGCATGCCGGGGCGCTCGATGTAGGTCTGCGGGGTGGTGATGGAGCGGAAGTCGCTGGTGTGGGCGTAGTAGATGCGGTGCTTCTTCACGCCGTCGACCGGCTTGTTAGTCGCCCAGTACAGGACGTAGTTGTTGGTGGCCGGGTCGAAGTGCGCTTCCGGGGCCCAGGCGTTGCGTCCGTCGGGGATCGCGCCGGCGACGTTGAGCAGCCACGGCTCGGACCAGTTGATCAGGTCCGTCGACTCCCACACCACGAGGTTGCGGCTGCCGTTGTTGATGGAGTCCTCCCAGTTCTGCCCGCAGCTGATGCACAGGTCGGTCGCGATGATCCAGTACTTGTCACCGTTCGGGGATCTCACCAGTGCGGGGTCGCGCACCCCCTTCGTGCCGACCGTGGATCGGAGGGCGATTCCGCCGCCGTTGAGGTCAGTCCAGTTCAGGCCGTCCGCGCTGTACGAGAAGTAGATCTGCTGAGCGTTCGACCCCTCCCCGATGAAGTGCGTCATCAGGTAGCCCGGGTCGGCCGCGGCCGCCCGGTCCGGTGTGGTCAAGGCTTGGCCTGTGAAGAGCAGGCACGCGGCGAGCAGTATCGCCGACAGCCGGGCGCGAAGCGCGGACATGTCTCCTCCTGTCGTTCTGCAATGGCCACAACCGGGCGCGGAGGGGGCCGACTGATATCCGGGTGACGCGGGTCTCCCGTATGCGGTGTGCTTCGTCGTGGTGACGGCACGCTTGCCACCCGAGTAGGACGGTCGGGGTGCGGGGGCCGACCGAGCGGTTGTCGATGCGAGCGGGATCGCCGAGCTGAGTTGTCCGATAAATCGAACGTCGTTCGTAAAGCCGGACAGACGTTAAGTGTGAGGCGCGTGATGCGTCAATACCTGCGGCAGCAGTAGCCCGTGGGGTCTGAAGAGGGGGTCTGGGTTGCACAGGCCCACCAGGTTCTTCGGCATCCGGGTGGCGTGAAACGCGCGAACGGTACTCGTCGGAAACGTTGACGGAACCACGACGCAAACTTATCTTCTGCTCGAAGTTCCGCACGCTGTTCGTTATGTCGAACAATCATCCCTCGTCACGGCGATCGGTCCAGCGGACTGGCCGAGCCCGGAGGAAGAGTTGAACAGAACCGTGAGAAAGCTGCTCGCCCTGCTGGGTCCGCTGCTGCTGGTCCTGCTGGGCGGCGCCGTCTTTGAAGGCACCGCCTCCGCCGCCGCCCCGCCGGCCGGGCAGGCCACGCGGTACACGATGACCGCGTTCACCAACAGCAGTGAGTCGAACCTGTATGTGTACGACTCGCCGGACGCCACCGGATTCACCCTGCAGAAAGGCCCCGCCTACACCCCGCCGTCCGGGCTGATCCGCGACCCCAGCATCTTCAAGCACACCGACGGCTTCTACTACCTCACCTACACCACGAACTGGACGGGGAACACGATCGGTTTCGCCCGGAGCACCGACCGGGTGAACTGGACGTTCCTGTACAACTACACGATCCCGATCGGCGGGCTGACCCGCACCTGGGCGCCCGAGTGGTTCATCGACACCGACGGCAGCGTCAACGTCATCATGTCCCTGACGTCGGCGAGCACCGCCACCCACTTCACCGCCTACAAGATCACGGCGACCAACTCCGCACTGACCACCTGGTCCGCGCCCACTCAACTGTCCGGCATCGGCCCGAACTACATCGACACCTTCATCGTCAAGATCGGCTCCACCTACCACGCGTTCACCAAGAACGAGACGACGAAGTACATCGAGTACGCCACCGCCTCCAGCCTCACCGGCCCCTACACCATGCGGAAGACGGGCAACTGGGCCGGGTTCGGAGACTGGGTCGAGGGCCCGGCCCTGGTCCAGCTCGACAACGGCGGCTGGCGCATCTATTACGACGGCTACCGCGCCGGGAAGTACTGGTACAGCGACAGCTACGACAACTTCGCCACCTGGACCACGCCCACCGAGGTGCCCGGCCTGACCGGCTTCATACGCCACGCCACCGTGCTGAAGGAGACGGTCCCCGGCGGTGTCACCCTGCCCACCAACACCACCAGGTCACTGCAGTCGGTCAACTTCCCCGGCCGGTACGCCGTGGTACGCCCCGACAGCCTCGGCTATATCGACCCGGTGAGCACCACCAGCAGCACCGCCGTCAAGCAGAGCGCCACCTTCACCGTCGTACCCGGCCTCGCCGACGCCAACTGCTACTCCTTCCGCGACTCCGCCGGCCGCTATCTCCGCCACTGGGACTTCCGGGTCCGCTTCGACAGCAGCAATGGCACCGACACCTTCAAGAAGGACGCCACCTACTGCGCCCGCCCGGGCAGCGCCTCGGGCTCCGTCCGCCTGGAGTCGTACAACTACCCCGGCCGCTACATCCGCCACTACAACTACGCCCTGCGCGTGGACCCGTACCAGAACACCGACGCCTTCCGCGCCGACAGCTCCTTCACGGTGGGCGGCCCCTGGGCCTGACCCGTCCGCGATGTTCTCCCGGGATCTGAGCCCGTCAGGCCCAGATCCCGGGAGCCGGTGTCATCCGGCGGTCGCAGTGGTCCACTTCTGGTCGGATCCAAGCGCCTGCTCCAGGGGCTTGTGTCGAGCAGGTCGTCTCTGCGGGTGGGCTACCTGGTCCTGAAGCGGTCCGGACGCACGAAGTCCAGGCCCCCGGTGGTCTGTTCGCCGAGCGCCTCGTGTGCGGCGATATGGCCGTAGCCGGCGGCCACTTGAAGCCCTTGCCGGAGAATCCGGTGGCGTAGTAGACCCTGCTCTTCTCGTCCTGTGGGCGCGGCTGGGCCGTAACTCGCGAACGGCAGCCGAGTTCGCGGAACGTGGTTGGTCTGTGCGGCGTGGGTTCCGACGCCTGGGATTCCCCTGAGGTGGGGGAGGGGGGTAGTTCGAAGCGCTTCGATGGCGTCGGAGTAGTAAGGCACCTCAAGAGGGCCGCATCGTTGTGTCACGCACAGTAGTGCGGTGAGCCTCTTCCCGTGCCCCGGTGGAATCTTGGAAGCGACTCTTGTGCGCCCGCATGCCTTCACTTAACCTCGCAGCGGTATCGAAGCGCTTCGACTACGTGTGACATCGCAGTAATGGGATGTTTTCCCTCAGCTCGGCCAGCTCCAGTCACGACACCGCAGCCGACGGCCCACCGCCGGGTGTCCAGGTGCGCCATGAAGGGTTGACGCAATGACGCCGAACGCCGCCTCCTCCGGCAAGGCCGCCGACAGGCTGCTCCCGACCTGTGTGGCCGGTGCGATCGCCGAGCCGGACCTGCCGTCGAAGAACGGTTCGGCGGCCGGCTGCACCGGCAAGGTCGACCTGCGGCACTGAAGCCTCGGTTCCGGAGAAGCTCGGTACCGGCGCCCCTTCAAGATCATGGCCCCGCTCCGGGGCACCCCGTCGAAGCACGGAGACCCCGCACCCGGCAGCCGAGGGGGGCGTCGCGCACCACGCCCTGGTACGGCCGTGCGGCGACCAGCCCCGCCGATCAGCAATCACTCACGAAAGAGAGAGCACCGCATGAGAAAGTCCTGGGTTCTCCCCCTGGTCACGCTCGTCGCCGCCACGCTCGGGGTGACAGCGGCAGGGGTGGCCCCTGCCTCCGCCGCCTCCGACACGCCTTTGCGGGTGATGCCGTTGGGTGACTCCATCACGTGGGGTGTGGGAAGCAGTACGGGCAACGGCTACCGGGGGCCGTTGTGGAACAAGCTCGCGGCGGACGGTCATCCGCTGGACTTCGTGGGCACGGTGCGGGGCGGTTCGATGTCCGACCCCGACAACGAAGGCCACTCCGGATACCGCATCGACCAGATCGCCGCACTCGCGGACGCCTCGCTGACCCGCTACCGGCCCAACGTCGTGACGCTGCACATCGGTACCAACGACCTCCAAGGAGCCTCGGAGGTCGACACCGCCATCGCCCGGCTGAGGTCGCTGGTCAGCCAGATCACCGCCGACGTCCCCGACGCAACCGTCCTCGTCGCCTCCCTGGTCGTGTCCACCAGCAGCTCGGAGGAGCAGTGGCGGGGCACGTACAACCAGGCCGTCCGCCGCATCGTCAGCGACGCCCAAGCCGCGGGCAAGCGGGTCGCGTTCGTCGACATGAGCAGCCTGACCACGGCCGACCTGGCCGATCCCCTGCATCCCAACGACTCGGGCTACGAGAAGATGGCCGCTGCCTTCCACCGCGGTGTCCAGGCCGCGGACAGCGCCGGGTGGCTGAAGAACCCCGCGCCCGCCCCCGCCCCCGTGCGGTCCGGCATCGCCGGCAAGTGCATGGACGTCAACGGAGCCGGCACCGCCGACGGGACCACCGTCCAGAGCTGGGGCTGCAGCGGCAGCCCCAACCAGCTCTGGTCGTTCTACACCGACGGCACCCTGCGCTCCATGGGCAAGTGCCTCGACGCCGCCGGCGGCAGCACCGCCAACGGCACCAAGGTGCAGATCTGGTCCTGCCACGGTGGCGCCAACCAGGTCTGGCAGCCCTACAACGGCGGCTACCGCAACCCCGCCTCCGGCCGCTGCCTCGATGTCCCGGGCTCCTCCACGACCGACGGCACACAGCTCGTGCTGTGGGACTGCAACGGCGGCTCCAACCAGAAGTGGACCACTCTGACCGCCGGATGAACCCCGCGCCCGGGGTCCGAGCCCCCTCCGGGCACGGACCCCGGCAGGACACCGGTGCCGCATCCCGGGATGTCCACGTCCGGCACGGCGCGCGCCGGCGCGGTCGCTGTGGACACCCACCACCCGGCAGGTCTGTTCCAGCCGCTTGGGGGAGCGCTCCGGCCCGTCGGCGGGCGGTTGGGCGAGGCTCGGCGGCGGCTGTCGTCTCGGCCTTGGCGTACGGTTACGCACATCTGATCGCCCTGCGTGGTGACCGAACCCAGCACGGTGTGCGCGCCGCGGTGAGGCTGTTGCTGTCCGAGTGGCCCTTGGTGGTGGCGACGTCGCCGACCGTGGTCCTGCTGCTCGGCGCGGGCTGGAGGTGGTGGCCCTCGGAGGGCATCGAGTACGTGGCCTTCGCCGTGAACGTGGTGCTGCTGTTCGCTTGGGGCCTGCTCGCGGCTCGCGCCGCCGGTCGCACCTGGGGCTCCGCTTTGAAGATCGGCACACTGGACTCGTTGCTCGGGCTCATGGTCGTGTTGGCTAACGCCCTCATCAAGTAGGGCGGTTGGCTGTCCGGTCCCGCCGTCCAGCGGCGCTTGGCCGCGCTGGGCGCCGCCCTCACCGCAGGCGCCTACGGCCTGGCCATGCTGCTGTCGGGTACGCGGCTGCGCCGCCTGGCGAAACCGGTCATCGCCGTGGGCACCATGTTGCCGACGGCCTACGTCGGTCACTTCCTCGCCCAGTCCGCGTGGCCCGCCGGGAACCCGGCGAGGGTGGCGAACAACGCCGAGGCCCGGCCGCTCGCCAGCCAGACGGACCAGGTGCCCACGCCGTCGCCGGACGTGGGGAAGGGGGTTGAAGGGGCCGACGTGCACGGCGAACATCCCGAACACGGCCACCGCACGGGCCAGGTCCACCCCGACCAGCCGCGCCGTCGACGAGGGATGTTCCGTCGCCGGGGCGGACTCGGGTGCGGGTAAGGGCTGGAAAGGCGCCTTCTCGGCGCTTTCGATCTCTGACACCGGGACAACCTGGCTCAGGCGCCGACGCTCGACCATCCGCCGGGCCACAGGAGGTGCCCCGCACTCGGGCGGCCGACCCCCTCCGATCGGCGGGGGTCGGCGATGGGCGCGAAGTCCCGGTCCCGGCGCGGGAAGGCAGCCCCCGCAGCTTGGCCCGCTGCGGTGGGACTGCCCCCTTCCGGTCGGGTGTCGTGCTGCGCGGTGCCAGGGGTGGCGGGTTTACCGGAGCGTGGTCCACTTCTGGTTGTTCTGGCCGTTGCAGGTCCACAGGATGACCGGTGTCCCGTTGGCGGTGCCGGCCCCGTTGACGTCGAGGCACAGCCCGGCGTGGACGTTGCGGACCGAACCGTCGGCCTGCATGGTCCACTTCTGGTTGTTCTGGCCGTTGCAGGGCCAGATGACGACCGGTGTGCCGTTGGTGGTGCCCTGGTTGCGGGCGTCCAGGCACTTGTCGCCGTAGACGCGGATCTCGCCTCCGGCCCAGCTGGTCCACAGCTGGTTGGCGGCGGTGTGGCAGTCCCAGACGAGCGTCGTCGTCCCGGCCGTGGTGGCGGCGCGGTCCACGTCCAGGCAGCGGCCGGACCCGGTACCGCGCAGGCGTGCGGTGGTGGCGGCCAGCGGGCTTCCGCCGGTCATCTTGAACACGGCGACACCGTGCGCGGGGACGCTCGCGGAGATCTGGCCGGAGGTGCTGGACGTGCCGCCGGTCCACAGGTCGGTGAGGGTGAACGGCCCGCCGGTGAGGCCGACTTGGGCGGCCGTGGCGGTGATGGTCGTGGTGCTCCCTCCCCGGTTGAACAGGCCGACCGCGACCGAGCCGTCCGACAGGGGCTTGGCGAACACCTCGGTGTCCCCGTCGTCGCGCACCCGGCGCCCGCCCGCGCCCAGCGAGTCCTGGTTCACCGCCAGCAGACGCGGGTTGCGCAGGATCGCGCTCACGTCGGCGGACATCGTGCGGATGTCGTTGCCGGCCATGAGCGGGGCGCCCAGCAGCGACCACAGGGCGAAGTGGGAGCGGGACTCGGTCAGGGACAGGCCCGGACGGCCGACGACCAGCATGTCGGGGTCGTTCCAGTGTCCCGGACCCGACTGCGCGGCCAGCGGCGCGGTGACGTCCAGGACGTTGCCGACGCCCATCGGGTAGCTGTTGGTGTTGTTGTTCTGCCAGATGTCGAGCAGGTCCTCGGTCGTCCGCCACAGGTCGGCGACCTCGCCCCAGTTGAACTTGTCTCCGGTGGGGGCGTGGAAGCTGTTGGGGTTGATGCTGTAGACGATCGGGCGGCCGGTGGCGCGCAGGGCGTCGCGCATGAGGGTGAACTGCGCGACCTGCTCGCTGAGGGTGCCGTTGCCGGAGCACCAGTCGTACTTGAGGTAGTCCACGCCCCATGAGGCGAACGTGTTGGCGTCCTGGACCTCGTGGCCCTTGCTGCCGGTGGAGCCGGGGTAGGTGCCCACGCCCTGCGCGCAGGTCTTTTCGTTGGGCGCCTGGTAGATGCCGAACTTCAGTCCCTTGCTGTGGATGTAGTCCCCGAGCGCCTTCATGCCGCTGGGGAATTTGGTCGGGTTGGCCCGCAGGTTGCCGGCCGCGTCGCGCTGCGGGTCGAACCAGCAGTCGTCGACGACGACGTACTGGTAGCCGGCGTCGCGCATGCCCGAGGACACCATCGCGTCGGCGGCCTCGCGGACCTGCGCCTCGGTGATCCCGCACCCGAAGCTGTTCCAGCTGTTCCAGCCCAGCGGTGGGGTGAGCGCGGGGCTGCCCGGCGCGGCCTCGGCGGTCGTGCCGGCGGAGGCGGTGACGCAGGCGGTGAGCGTCAGTGCGGTGGCCGCGAGGAGGCGCAGCAGTCGTCTGTGTATGGGGACCATGGGGGGTTCCTTCCTGGGAGACAAGCGGAAGCCGCTTGTGACCGTGCCTGTCAGGCACGGTCACAAGCTTCAGGTCGTGTGCCCGCGGGTCAGCGCTGCAGGGTGAGCAGGCCCGGCCGGTACGGCAGGTCTATGTAGTCGGTGCCGGGCGGGACGTCGGGGGACAGGCCCTGGTAGAGGAACTGCAGGTTGCAGGGGTCGATGGTCATGGTCTGGTCGGGGTTGTTGCGGACCAGGTCACCGTGGCTGATGTCGTTGGTCCAGGTGGCGCCGCTGTTGGCCTTGCCCGCGAAGGGGTTGCTCTCGGTGGCGGCCTGCGGGGTCCACGGACCGTTCAGGCTGGTGGCCGTGAACGAGCGGAAGAAGCGGTTCTCATTCACACCGCGAGCCTCGACGATCATGAGGTACTGGTTCTGGCCCTGGACCTTGTAGACCTCCGGCGCCTCGAACAGGTTCTTCACCGTGTCGCTCATGATCGTCGTGTACGACGAGCCGAAGCTGGCCGGGAAGTTCCCGATCGGCATGGTCGACTTGTAGATCTTGCCGTTGTCACCGGCGAAGAACATGTGCATGTTCTGGTCGTCGGCGATCATGGTCGGGTCGATCGCGCTGCCGTCGGGGAGGCTGCCGGTGAACAGCGGCTGCGCCGCGGACCAGCCGTTGGGGTTGGTGGGGTCGCTCGACGTGCGGTAGACGAAGGGCCATTGGGTGCCCCACCCGTTCGAGGTCAGCACCCAGATGTTCTTGGGCGCGAAGTAGAACAGTTTGGGAGCCACCGCGCCCTGGCTCATCGCGGTCTGGGGGGCCGACGCCATGTCCGACCAGTTCGTGAAGGGACTGAACGCCATCGATTTCCACGACGAACCGTCAGAGTAGGTCGCGTAGACGAGGTGCCTGCCGTTGTGCGTCACGGTGGTGAAGTCCTTCAGCGAGGCCCACCCGTTCGCCGGTTGCGCCAGCGCGCCGGTCGAACTCCACCGGTACGTCGACGGAAGGGCACACGTGTTGCCCGGCGACCCGGACAGGCCGGTCCACTTCTGGTTGCTGCCGCCGGTGCAGTTCCAGAGCTGCACCGCCGTGCCGTTGGCCGTGGCGCCGCCGCTGACGTCCAGGCACAGCCCGGACTCCACGGCGACGATCGTGCCGTCGGGGTTGGCCCGCCACTGCTGGTTGGTGCCGCCGTTACAGGACCAGAGCACCGGCCGCGTCCCGGCCGTGGTGGCGTGGCCCGGAACATCGAGGCACTTGTTGCCGTACACGGTCAGCTGGTTGTTGTCCGTCAGTGTCCACTGCTGGTTGGTCCCGCCGTGGCAGTCCCAGATCTGCACGTTCGTGCCGTCGGCCTGGCCGGCGCCCGGCACATCGAGGCACCGGCCCGAACCGACGCCGCGCACGGCGCTGGTGGTGGCCGCCTGAGCAGGGTTGGCGACGAGCGTCGCCGCGGAGGCGACCAGGGCCGCGAGCACCACGGGCGCGTGCCTGCGGCTGAAATTACGTCTGAGCATGGGGACCTTCATTTCTTGGGTGAGCGGTTCCGGGCGGCCCCGTCAGAGGCTGTCCGGACTGATGTGCTGCGACTCGACCCCTGTCGTTCGGTATGCCGAACGACGGTCGAAGCGTCGAGCAAAACTGAAGGGCGGAGCGCGACCAGTTCTCAGTTCCTCACGATGCGCCACCGGTTGTCGGCGCTGCCGTCGTCCGAGTCCTGGACCGCGAACGCGCCGACAGCGGTGGAGTCGTTCGCGATGGCGAGCAGCTTGCCGCTGTTCTCGTTGCGGATCTTGTAGGTCCCGTCTCCCTGGTCGAGCAGCGTCCACCGGTGGTCGGCGGTGCCGTTGTCCGACCACTGCAGGACGGTCGCGTCGTCTGCCGTGGACATGCCCTGGACGCCGAGCACCTTGCCGCTGTGGGCGTTGCGGAGGCGGACCGCGCTTCCGTCGGTGATCATGTACCAGTCGTGGTCGGCGGTGCCGTTGTCCGACCACTGCAGAGCGCGCCCACCGTCGGCCGTGGACATGTTCTGGATGCCCAGCAGGAGACCGCTGGAGGCGTTGACGAGACGGACGCTGCCGCCGGCGTTCCAGTAGACGGTGTAGTTGTGGCCGTGCGCGTCGTGGAACGGGCCCAGGTTGACCGTGGAGCCGTTGGCACTGGCGGTGAAGGCGAGCGAGGTGCTGCTGGTCCGGGTGATCGAGGACGTGTTCAGCGTCGGGAGGGAACTGAGCGCGGTGTTGCCGTAGTTGCCGGACAGGACCACCGGGCCGTAGGTGATCGCGGAGACGTTCGCGTTGTCGTTGGCGGCTCGGATGACGACCCGCATGGGCAGGCGGACGGTGACCGTGTCGCCGGAGGTCCACGAGCGGTTCAGGGTGGCGTAGCTGCCGGGGTGGGTGGCGATGTTCTGCCGTGTGCCGTTGACGCTGATGGTGGCCTCGGAGGTCCAGCTCGGGATGCGGATGCGCATCGCCCAGGTTCCGCTGACGTTGCCGGTGACCTGCAGGGTGGTGGTGTCGCTGACGGGATAGGTCGTGGTCTGGGTGACCGTGATCGCGCGCTGCGACCAGTTGAGCACCGAGGGCACGAACATGTTGACGATCAGCGTGTTGTCGCTGTGGAAGTAGATGGAGTCCATCAGCCTGGTGTGCATCTCCAGGCCCGTGCCCTGGCAGCACCAGAAGGTGCCGTAGTCGGTGCTCCAGGTGCCGCCGCCCCATGCCGGTCCCACACCGCGTCGGCCTCCCGGGTTGAGCGGCGTGAAGTAGGTGACGTGGCCGTGGTCGTCGGCCGGGTTCTGCTGGCCGATCATCTGGTTCAGCCATGCCCGCTCGTAGTAGTCGAACAACGCGACTCGGTTCGGGTCCAGGGCGAACAGTTCCCGGGTGAGGGTGAGCATGTTGAAGGTGTTGCAGCTTTCGCACGTGTCCTTGTTCAGGAACCCGGCGATGGCGTTCGGGGCGCGGAAGTGCTCCGCCTGGCTGTTGCCGCCGATGGCGTAGGTGTGCGAGTTGACTGTCATGTTCCAGGCGTTGGTGGCGATGTCCCGGTAGCGGGTGGTGCCGGTGGCCTTGAACTCCCGGGCGGCACCGATCCACTTGGGTACCTGGGTGTTGGCGTGCAGTCCGTTGAGCCGGTCCTGGTTGGACGCCAGCGGGTCGAACACCGCGGCGTGGTCGAACCGCCGGGCGGCGGTGAGCCACCGCGCGTCGCCCGTCTGCTGGTAGAGATCGGTCAGCACGGTGTTCATGCCGCCGAACTCGGTCTGCAGCATGGCCTGCATCTGCTGGGCGGTCAGCCGGCCGGTGCGCCAGTCGACCCATCCCGCCAGGGCGAGCAGCACGTCCCGGGCCTGTGTACTGCCGATGTGGCGCCATACGTCCAGCAGGCCGACGAGGGTCTTGTGGATGGTGTAGTACGGCACGTTGCCGTTGCTCAGGGTCCGCTGCTCGACAGCGGTGAAGTCGGACTCGGGGTAGCCGGAGAGATACCCGGTGTTGAAGCCGGCGGCGCTGTTGTTGGCCTGGCATTTGGCCAGCTCCGCGACCATGTGGGTGGCCTTGTCCCGGCAGACGGTGTCCCCGGTCACGGCGTACAGCTGTGCCCATGCCGTGAGGAAGTGCCCCTGGACGTGGGTGCGGAAGGGGAAGTCCGGCGCGTCCCAACCGCCGGTCGCAGCCGCGCCGTTGGTCGACAGCCGGTGGTTCGCGCGGAAGTTGTACAGCAGCCGGTCCACATCGACGAACCGCAGGTAGTTCCGCGTACGGTTCTGGTTGTCCAGCCACCGGCTCGCGGTGAGCCGGACCTGGTCGAGTTCGAAGGGGTGCGCGGAGACCCCGATGTCGGGCCGCGCGGGAGGAACGGCCGCCGCGTGGGCGGCGGAAGCCCCGACGAAGGCCCCGGTGGCAGAGGCGGCGGCGGTGGCCCCGGCCATCTGGAGCAGGCGCCGTCTGCTGACGGAGGAAGACATCTTGAACCTTTCGGTGAGGGGAGAGTGACTGCTTGGCCGTCGATGCCTTCCCTCGCTGTGGGACGGTCGGGCGCGGTATGTCACGGGCTGGTCTGCTGCCGATGCGGCGCCGTACGCGGCAGGCCGACGACATCGCAGCAAGGCCGTGGGCGGCCACGGTGAGCCGGGCGGCAGCCCTGCTGGGCAACGAGGCCTGGAATACATAGAGGTCTCGGTCCCATCACCCCTCTCCACAGATACATGGGATGGATTAACGGATACGAACGTTGCCTCTGTCTAGTCTTGCGACGCGAAAGACTTTATTACCTGCGGGTATGTGTTCGGCCCGTCGTCTGACGCAGAGTCAGACATTGGAGTGCCGTGAAGAGTGTGAGGAACTCGCGGGCTGGATAAGGTCGCCTCGAACTGTCGACAGGGCTCCCGCCCCGCCTGCGCCGCTCCGGGTCAACGCGTGGACACCGACAGCAGCCCCTGCCCGCACGGACCATGTGCCCGGGCACTCGAGCCGAACCGAGGAATCCCCTTGTCCTACCGTGTCCGTGAAGGCGGCTTGGAACGGCACACCGCCGAAGAAGTCCTCCGCATCGAGCCCTGGGGGCCGGACGCCGTCCGGGTCCGGGCCTCATCGGGGAGCATCGACCCCACCGCCCCGGGCGCGCTGGAGAGCCCGCCCTCGCCCTCCCCGCAGGCCGAAGCGCTCGTATCGGACGACGGCCGTGCCCGTCTCCTCAACGGCCGCCTCGTCGTCGAGGCCCTGGCCGACGGCCGGCTGAGGTTCTGCCACGCCGTCTCGGGCCGTGAACTCCTCGCGGACAAGGCCCCCTACACCCATCACGCCGGCCCTCGTGTCCACGCGGCGGGCGGCCGCACGGAGCAGCATTTCGAGGCGTACGAGGGGGAACGGCTGCACGGTCTCGGGCAGCATCTGCACGGGCGCCTGGACCAGAAGGGCTGTGTGATCGACCTCGTCCAGGGCAACACCGTGGCCGCCATCCCCTTCCTGCACTCCTCGCGCGGCTACGGACTGCTGTGGAACAACCCCGCCACCGGCCGCGTCGAGCTCGGCGCCGACACCACCCGGTGGACCGCCGACGGCGGCGGGCGGGTCGACTACTGGATCACCGCCGGGGACACCCCGGCCCAGATCCTCGACGCCTACACCCTGGTCACCGGGCGCCCGCCCCTCCTCCCCGAGTGGGCGTCCGGTTTCTGGCAGTCGAAACTGCGCTACCGCACCCAGGACGAACTCCTGGCGGTGGCACGGGAGTACAAGGCACGAGGGCTGCCGCTGTCGGTCATCGTCTGCGACTTCTTCCACTGGCCGAAGATGGGTGACTGGCGCTTCGAGGAGAGCGAGTGGCCCGATCCCGCGGCCATGACCGAGGAGTTGGCGGGCCTCGGGGTGAAGCTCGCGGTCTCGGTGTGGCCGACCGTCGAGCCCGGCAGCGACACCTACGACGAGCTGCGCACCTGCGGACACCTCGTTCGGGACGCGGACGGCGCTCTGCTCACCTTCGCGTGGCCGTCCCGGGAGGCCGGGCAGGCGCTGACGCTCCCCATGGCGTACTACGACGCCACCCACCCCGGGGCCCGCGCCGCGCTGTGGCAGCGGCTGGACCACAACTACCGCGCGCTGGGGGTGGGTTGCTTCTGGCTGGACGCCTGCGAGCCCGATCTGCCCCGGGAGGTCGCCGACCGCGCCGTCTACGCGGCCGGGCCGGCTGCCGAGGCCGCGAACCTCTACCCCCTGTTGCACACCCGCGCGGTGGCCGACGGCCTGCGCGCCGCGGGTGAGGACCGGCCGCTATCGCTGGTCCGTTCCGCGTGGGCGGGCAGCCAGCGGCACGGGGCCCTGCTGTGGTCCGGTGACATCCCCACCACCTTCGACTCCCTCGCACGCCAGATCAGGGCCGGGCTGAACGTCGCGATGAGCGGCATCCCCTGGTGGAACACCGACATCGGCGGCTTCGGCGGCGGTGACCCGGACGATCCCGCGTACCGCGAGCTGCTGATCCGGTGGTTCCAGTACGGCACCTTCAGCCCCGTCATGCGGCTGCACGGGGACCGGAAGCCCAACCACCCCGCGTTCTCCACGGACATGACCGGGGGTTCCAACGAAGTCTGGTCCTACGGCGAGGAGGCGTACGGCATCCTCCGCGACCACCTGATGCTCCGCGAGCGGCTGCGCCCGTACCTGACCCGGCTGTCCGAGGAGGCCCACCGCACCGGCGCCCCGGCGATGCGCCCGCTGTTCTTCGAGTTCCCCGAGGACCCGCGGGCGTGGGACGTGGACGACCAGTTCCTGCTCGGCCCCGATGTGCTGGTGGCACCCGTGTACGAGGCGGGCGCGCGGGCCCGCCAGGTGTATCTGCCGGTCGGCGCGCAGTGGCTCGACGCGATCACCGGGCGCGTGCTGAAGGGCGGTACGCGGCTCGACGCGCAGACCCCACTGGAACGGATCCCCGTGTACGTACGGGAAGGGGCCGACGTCGCAGCGTGGCTCCGCTGACCTCCTGGGTCTGCGTGAGGCGCGTCGCCGTGTTTCGGGGCACCCTGGAGAGCATGGGCAAGACCGCGCTGATCGTCATCGACATGATCAACACCTACGATCACGCCGACGCCGACCTGCTTCTGCCCGCCGCGGCGAAAGTGGTGCCGAACGTCGCCGCACTTCTGGAACGGGCGCGCGGGAGCGGCGCCCCGGTCATCTACGTCAACGACAACTTCGGCGAGTGGCGCTCGCATCACGGTGAGCTCCTCGACAAGGCGCTCGCCGGGCCGCACGCCTCGCTCGTCGAGCCGCTGCGGCCCGACGGCAGCTCCCTCTTCGTCGTCAAGGCCCGGCACTCGATCTTCTTCGAGACCCCCCTGGGGTACCTGCTGTCCCAGCAGGGCATCGACCGGCTGGTCCTCACCGGGCAGGTCACCGAGCAGTGCGTCCTCTACTCGGCGCTGGACGCGCACATCCGCCACCTCGACGTGACCGTCCCCCGGGACGCGGTGGCCCACATCCACACCGACCTGGCCGACGCCGCGCTCCGCATGATGGAACGGAACATGGGCGCCCACGTCTGCGCGAGCGACGACCTGTGGAAGTGAGGGTGGTCGTCGCGGGCCCGGCGCACATGGACCGGCCCGGATGTGTTTGGCGTCGAGGGGAGCGGCAACGCGTTGTCCATGAGTCCTTCGAACAACGACACGAACCAAGAGTCCGGATCGACACGCGGGACGGCGTCCAAGGCCCGAAGCACCGCGGCGAAGGCGACCGCGCCGGCGTCCACGGCGGCGGAGAAGGCGGCCGGCAAGACCGGTGACGCGGCGTCTGCGGCCGCGGACACGGCGGGACGTGGCGCGGGGCGCGCGGCCGAGGTGACCACCAAGGTCGCCCACACGGCGGCCGAGCGTGTCGAGTCCGGCCGGCAGGCCGTCGTCGCCGCATCGGGCAGGGCGGCGGTCCTCGCCAAGACGGCCTGGACGGTCGTCGCCGACCGCAAGGTCCTCGCCGCGGGGCTGGGCGCGGGACTGACCGCCCTGGGCGCGACGTCGTACGCGGCGGGCCGGCGTGCGGGCCGCCGGACGCTGGGTCCGATCACCCGTCTGACCGGCGGGCGGATCTGACGGCCGGCTCCCGGACGGCGCAAAGGCGGGCTCAGCGCCGCAACGCCTTGTGCGCCGTCTCGGGAAGCCGCAGGTACACCAGCGAGGAGCCGAGGCACAGGGCGGCGACGTACCAGGGGAAGAGATCCGCGTGCCCGAGTTCCTTGAACTGCGTCCCCACGTACGGCGCCGTGCCCCCGAACAGCGCCACCGTCAGCGAGTACGGGAACCCGATACCGGCCGCCCGCACCCGCGGCGGAAAGAGCTCGGCGTTCACGGCCGCGCTGATCGACGTGAACCCGGTCAGCAGCACCATGCCGGCGCACTGCACCAGCAGCAGCACCGTGAAGGAGTCGCGCAGGGCGTGCAGCAGGGGGACGGTCAGGAGGGTGAACCCCAGGCCGGAGAAGAGGAGCAGGGGACGGCGGCCGAAGCGGTCGGAGAGCAGTCCGCCGACGGGCTGGAGCAGGGCGAAGAAGGCCAGCGATATGGTGCCCGCGAGCAGCGCGTCGGACTTCTCGACGCCGGCGTTGAGCTCGGCGTACGTCGGCAGGTACGACGTCCACGTGTAGTACGCGATCGTGCCGCCCGCCGTGATCCCGCAGATCAGCAGCGACTGGCGCGGATGGCGCCGCAGTGCTTCCAACAGGCCCGGACGGGGCGCCTGTTGCTGCTCGGCGCTCCGCGTCTCCTGGGCGCCCCGCCGGATCCAGAAGCCGACCAGGCTCAGCACGGCCCCTAGAACGAACGGCACCCGCCACCCCCAGCCGTTCATCTGGCCCTCGCTCAATGTGTCCACCAGGAGTGCCGTGATGCCGGACGCCACCAGCTGCCCGGTGGTCGTCGACACGTACTGGAAGCTGGAGAACAGCCCGCGGCGGCCCGGTCCGGCCGACTCGACCAGGAAGGTCGTCGACGCCGCGAACTCGCCCCCCACGGACAGCCCTTGGAGGAGCCGGGCGAGGACGAGGATCACCGGGGCGAGGACGCCTGCCGACGCGTACGTCGGGGTCAGGCCGACCAGCAGGCTGCTGCCGCCCATCAGCAGGATGGTGACCGTCAGGGCGGCCCGCCTGCCGCGGCGGTCCGCGATCGCACCCATGAGCAGCCCGCCCACCGGCCGCATGAAGAAGCCCACCGCGAAGACCGCGAACGTCGACAGCAGCGGCACCAGGGAGTTGCCGGCGCCCTTGGGGAAGATCTCGGCGGCGATGAAAGTGGCCAGGAAGGTGTAGGCGTACCAGTCGTACCACTCCACGGCGTTGCCCACGGAGGCCGCGAGAAGCTGACGTGCGGGCCGGTTCGCGGGCGGGGAACCCGTGCGCGTCGTCTGTGTCATGGTCGCGACCATCCCCGTGGACCGGCAGCGGCACACCTCCCGTACCGGCGACTTTCACACGAGCGCCACCGGACCCTTCCCTGACGTTTGATGCTCCTGGAACACTCCTTCCGCGCGCATTCCGTCACCAACGGCCGGTCACACCACCCCCCTATGGGAAGAGGTCCCTCACTCATGCCCGAAGTCAACCGGCGCAGATTCCTTCAACTCGCTGGCGCCACCACGGCGTTCACGGCGCTGTCGAGCAGCATCCAGCGGGCCGCCGCCCTCCCGGCGAACCACCGCACCGGGTCGATCGAGGACGTCGAGCACATCGTCGTCCTGATGCAGGAGAACCGTTCCTTCGACCACTACTTCGGCAAGCTGCGCGGCGTCCGCGGGTTCGGCGACCCGCGCCCGGTGAAGC
Source organism: Streptomyces sp. NPDC001920 (assembly GCF_053594495.1). Lineage (NCBI taxonomy): Bacteria > Bacillati > Actinomycetota > Actinomycetes > Kitasatosporales > Streptomycetaceae > Streptomyces > Streptomyces sp. NPDC001920. The sequence continues at coordinate 106,974 of NZ_JBSFEP010000024.1, read as the reverse complement.
ACGGCGACGGCACGTCCATCTGGCACCAGTCGAACGGCACCAAGGACGTCCTGCCGTTCCACCCGGACGCCGACGACCTCGGGATGCAGTTCCTGGAGGGCCTGCCGCACGGCTGGAACGACGGCCAGCAGGCCTACAACGGCGGCAAGTACGACCAGTGGATCCCCGCCAAGGGCACCACGACCATGGCGTATCTCACCCGTGACGACATCCCCTTCCACTACGCCCTCGCCGACGCCTTCACCGTCTGCGACGCCTACCACTGCTCGTTCATCGGCTCCACCGACCCGAACCGCTATTACATGTGGACGGGCTACACCGGCAACGACGGCACCGGCGGCGGACCGGTCCTCGGCAACGACGAGCTCGGCTACGGCTGGACGACCTACCCCGAGCGCCTGGAGCAGGCCGGGATCTCCTGGAAGATCTACCAGGACATCGGCGACGGACTCGACGCGGCCGGCTCCTGGGGCTGGATCGAGGACGCCTACCGGGGCAACTACGGCGACAACTCGCTGCTGTACTTCGACAAGTACCGTGAGGCGAAGCCCGGCGACCCCTGGTACGACAAGGCACGCACCGGGACCGACGTCAAGAACGGTGACGGCTACTTCGACCGGCTGCGCGCCGACGTCAAGGCCGGCAGGCTGCCGCAGATCTCCTGGATCGCCGCCCCCGAGGCCTTCTCCGAGCACTCCAACTGGCCCTCGAACTACGGTGCCTGGTACATCGCCCAGGTGCTGGACGCCCTCACCTCCAACCCGGAGGTCTGGTCGAAGACCGCCTTGTTCATCACGTACGACGAGAACGACGGCTTCTTCGACCACGTGGTGCCGCCGCTCCCGCCGAAGGACGCCTCGCGGGGCAGGTCCACGGTCGACGTCTCCCTCGACCTGTACCCCGGCGACAGCAAACGCCCGGCGGGTGCCTACGGCCTCGGCCCGCGCGTGCCCATGCTGGTCGTCTCGCCGTGGAGCAAGGGCGGCTACGTCTGCTCCGAGACCCTCGACCACACCTCGATCCTGCGGTTCATGGAGCGCCGCTTCGGCGTCCGGGAGACCAACATCTCGCCGTGGCGCCGGGCCGTCTGCGGTGACCTGACCTCGGCCTTCGACTTCTCCCGCAAGGACAGCCGCCCGGCCGCGCTGCCTGGGACCGAGGCGTACGAGCCGCCGGACCGCGAGCGTCACCCCGACTACCGGCCGACGCCGCCGGCCGACCCGGACATGCCCGGGCAGGAGCCCGGTCTGCGCCCGTCGCGCCCGCTGAAGTACGCCCCGCACGTGGACGGCTCGGTGGACGTGGCCGCGGGCCGGTTCACGCTCACCTTCGCCTCCGGCGCCAAGGCCGGTGCCGCCTTCCACGTCACCTCCGGCAACCGCGCCGACGGCCCGTGGATGTACACCACCGAGGCGGGCAAGAGCATCGCCGACACCTGGAACTCGGCGTACTCGAACGGCTCCTACGACCTGACCGTGCACGGCCCCGCAGGCTTCGTGCGCTGGTTCAAGGGCTCGAACAAGGCCGACGGGCCCGAGGTCACCGCGCGGCACCGGGGCGACGACATCGAGCTGACCTGCACCAACAAGGCAAAGGGAAGTGCCCGCTTGAAGATCGTCGACGGATACGGCGGTCGGCCCACGACCGTGACGGTACGACCCGGCGCCACCGTGTGCCGCAGGATCGGCCTCGCGGCGAGCAGGCGCTGGTACGACCTGACCGTCACCTCGGACACCGACCCGGCGTTCCTGCGGCGGTTCGCCGGGCACGTCGAGAACGGGCGGCCCGGGGTCAGCGACCCCGCGATCATCACGGAGTAGTCCCCACCGGAGGTCCGTTCACAGCGGACTGAGGTGCCCCGGTTCCGGCTGCCGGGGCACCAATCCCGGTCCCGTGGCGGCCGACCCGGGCTCCAGGGCCAGGACCGCGGCCACGGGGTGGTCCGCCTCGCAGGCGGGGTCGGTCAGCTCACCGGCCACGCCGGTGAGCTCCGGCGCGGCCCGGCTGAGCAGCACCACGCCCCAGGACGCGAGCCCCGCACCGGCCGACGCGAGGAGCACGCCCACCGCGCCGCCCTGCAGACGCTCGCCGAGCAGGACGAGGCCGATCAGCGCGGCGGCCAGCGGGTTGGCGAGGGTCACCACCGCCAGCGGGGCGCCCAGGCCGCCCCGGTAGGCGGTCTGCGACAGCAGCAGTCCGCTCGCCGCGAAGGCCGCGACCAGCAGGGCCACCCCGACCACCTGCACGCTGAGCAGTGCACCGGCACGGTCGGACGCGGCCACCGTCACGGTCTGCGTGAGCGCCGAGGCGACCCCGGAGGCGATGCCGGACGCGGTCGCGTGCCGCAGGCCGGGCCGGGTGCCCGGCCACGAGAGCATGCCGATCAGCGCCGTCGTCACCGCCGCGACCGCCAGCGCCTGGGGCGCGCTCAGCACGTCCTGAGGGGCGGGTCCGGACGCCGTGACGAGGATCGCCGACAGCCCGGCCAGGGTCAGGGCCGTGCCCCGCCACTCGACCGCGCTGACCCGCCGCCCCGCGAGCCGCGCGCCCAGCGGTACCGCGGCGACGAGGGTGAGCGCGCCGAGCGGTTGGACCACGGTCAGCGGGCCGTACGTGAGGGCCACGACATGCAGCAGGGCGCCGGAGCCGTTGAGCAGGACCGACCCCCACCAGGCGCCGGAACCCAGCAGCCGTACGAGGCCCGTGCCGGGGGCGCGGGCGGCCAGCCGCTCCTGGGCGACGGCCGCGGCGGCGTAGGCGGCGGCGGAGAACAGGGACAGGGTGACGGCGAGGACGGTGGCGTTCATCGGGTCGCTCCCGCGAGTACGACGTCCTTCTCGGCGCTCTTCCCGCTCCCGGCCGCCCGAGCCGGGACGAACCGGTCGGCGCCGGGTCCGGCCGTCGCGGCCGGGAGCCCTGGCCGGCCGACCGCGGTGAGCGCCAGGCCGAGCAGGGCCGTCGCCACGATCGCGTCGAGCCAGCAGTGGTTGGCCGTGCCCACGATGACCAGCAGTGTCACCAGGGGATGCAGCAGCCACAGCAGACGCCACCGCGACCGGGTCGCCCCCATCAGGCCGATCGCCACCATCAGGGCCCAGCCGAAGTGCAGTGACGGCATCGCCGCGAACTGGTTCGACAGATGGTCGGTCTCGGGGGAGCCGTACACGGAGGGGCCGTAGACCCGCCCGGTGTCGATCAGACCGGTCGCGGCCGGCATGCGCGGCGGGGCCAGCGGGAACGCCAGATGGACCACGAGGGCGATCGCGGTGACCGCGGCGAGGACGCGGCGGGCCCGGACGTAGTGCGCGGGGCGCCGCAGCCAGAGCCAGATCAGGAAGGCGGCGGTGGCCGGGAAGTGGACGGTCGCGTAATAGGTGTTCGCGAGGCGTATGAGCGTGTCGCCGTGCAGCAGGAGGTGCTGCACCGAGCCCTCGCCGGGCAGGTGGACGGCGCGTTCGAGGCCCCAGACGCGGTCGGCGTTGCGGAAGGCCTCACCGGTGTGGTCGGCGGCCGGCTGCCGGCCGAACTTGTAGACGAGGAAGAGCCCGGCGACCAGCAGGAGCTCACGGACGATCGGGGGCCGCGTCGCCGGTGCGGTCTGCGCCGGTGCGGGCTCGGTGCGGCCATTCATCCCCCGGCCCTTTCGCCGAACGGTTGGTGCATGCGGCATCGACACGTCGGCGTACCGAAACGCATCTGTACCGATACGCCACTGTACCGATACGCGACCGTTCCGGTACAGTGGCGTATCGATAGACGTGCGACACACTGGAGTCGGGCCCACACCACCGCCGGACGAACCGGTCGTCGCACCGAGTGAGGAGAAGAGTCATGACGTCCCAGGCAGCGGACGGACCGGAGACGGTCATCGCCTCGCGCCGCTCCAAGATCACGCCCGAGCGTGAGCGGGAGTTCTTCGACGCCGTGCTCGAACAGATCCGCGCGTGCGGCTACGACGCCGTCACCATGGAGGGCGTCGCCGCCAGCACGCGCTGCAGCAAGTCCACGCTCTACCGGCAGTGGAAGACCAAGCCGCAGTTCGTGGCGGCCGCCCTGCGCGCCAGCCGCCGCAGCCGCTTCGAGGGCATCGACACCGGCACGCTCGCCGGGGACCTGCGCCAGGCCGCGCGGGTCGCGGGCGCCTGGTCGGGCAAGGACACCCGGCTCTTCCAGGCACTCGGTCACGCCGCGATGCAGGACCCGGAACTCAGGTGCGCCCTGCGCGAGGCACTCATCGAACCCGAGATCGACGCGCTGAAGGAGCTGCTGCGGCGAGGAGTGGCCCGAGGAGAGGTGGCCGCCGACCACCCGGCGCTGGACTACGTCCCGGCCCAGATCTTCGGTGTGCTGCGCGCCCGTCCCGTCCTGGACGGCGAGGACGCCGACGCCGACTACCTGGTCGGCTTCGTGGAGGCCGCCGTGCTGCCCTGCCTGGGACTGACCTGAGACTCAGGCCGCCGTCCACGGGATGACTGGGCGGCGACCTGTTTCCGCGCCGCACCGTGGGGACGGGGGCGGCGCGCACCCCCCGGCCGGGTGGGGTTCCTCTTGAGCGGAGGGGCACCCCACCCGGCCGCCCGGGACTCCCCAGGTGTGTTGATCACGAGCGTTGTTGACCCTGGCGGGTCTTGAGCATCAGACGCCGCCGGGCCCGCCCTGCGGGCGGACGACGGGAATGTGACGACAGGACCTAGACCTCCTGGCCGTCGCCGCCGCCCGTGGACACCTTGATGCCCTTGGTGATCTCGTCCAGGACCGCCTGCCCCTCGTCGACGTCGACGCCGAACCGGACCACGACGAGCTGCTGCTCGTTGACGGGCGACGGGAAGGCGAGGGACTCGACATAGCCGTCGGCACCCTTGCTGGTGACGGCCTTCCAGCGGACCATGTAGCCCTTCTGCCCGGCCACGGTCACCGCCTTGGAGGCCAGCACCTGGTGCGAGGTGATCTCGCCGTACCCCTTGCCGTAGGACTGCTCCGCGTTCTCGGAGATGTCCGCCTTGGCGATCTCCTCGGCCGTGTCGCCCTTGGTGCCGAGCGCGAGTGCGGGCGCCGAGAAGGCGCCGCCCTTCGTGCAGCGGTCGGAGGTGCCGTCGGGGCACTTGTACGTGTCGTCGGACGACACCTGCGCACCCCAGTTGATCTTCTCGCCGTACCAGCCGTCCGGCACCGGCAGGCTGATCCCGTTCACCGAGTCCGTCACCGCACCGCTCTCGACCCGCGGCGCTGCGGACCCGTCGGGAGAGGGCGACCGCCCGCCGTCCCCGCCACCGCCGCCTCCCGGGTCACCGAAGGGCCCGCCGGGCCCACCGGGCCCCCGCCGCTGCGACTCGGCGCCACCGCCTCCCGAGCCGCCGTCGGCGGTCAGCGCGTACACACCGACGCCGATGCTCGCGAGCACCACGGCCGCCACGCCCACGGCTATGCCCGTACGCAGACCACGCCGCCCACCCGACTGCACCTGACCGGGATACCCCGGGTGCACCGGATAGCCCGGGTAGGCCGCAGGCGCCCCGGGGGCCGTCGGCTGCCCCACGGGCGCGCCCGGGGCCGGCGGCTGCGGAGGGGCCCACGCCGCGGCCGACCCCGCGGGCCGGACCTGGTCCGTCCATGCCTTGCCGTCCCACCAGCGCTCGGTGGGCGGACCGTCACTTTTCCGGCCGGGGTCGGGGTACCAGCCGGGTGGTGTCACCTGCGTCATGGGCCCACCGTATGAGGTCTCGGTGAAAGCCGGATGAGAGGACCCCGCTCATGGGCCCGCGGATGCCGGCCGGCCTCACTCCACGACGGGCCGTACCGGCCGCTGCCGAGCAGGTGGTGGCGGGTGCAGGGCGTCGCGTCCCGGGGTGATCACGCGGCCCGCCACCCGAGGCGATCACCTCCGTCGCCCGCGGCGCGCACACGGCCACGGAGACCGTACGAGCCGTCGGCGAGGTCGGCGTGGCGACGACGTCGTCCGCCGGCAGCGTCACGGACCCGGCCGGTGCCCCGTCCACGCCGGGCACCGGCGGCCCGCCGCTGAACCCCAGCGCCGCCCTCGATCGGTGGACCGGGCCACGGTCGCCGAGCGTCGGCTTCGTGCACGCGCCTTTCCACCGACGGTTTTTGACTATGAGTAAGTTTCAGCCGGGCAGGTCGGGGGCCCTGCGCGTCGCCCGTCCGGACCCGCCGTCACCCTTCACGGCAACAGCTGCCCCGAGCACCCTCCACTCGGTCGGCCGGAAGGCTACGCTCGATCTGAACGTCGTTCGGGCTACTTGGGGAGGGAGCGGGATGACGGAGGTACGGCCCACACCGGCCGCCTCGGCCGCCCTGTGGGAGCGTGACGAGGAACTCGCCGCCGTCGAGCGGGCGCTCGACACCCTGTGCACGGACAAGTCCTCCTCGGGCAGTCTCCTGGTGCTCCGGGGCGAGGCCGGACTCGGCAAGACCGCACTGCTGGCCGAAACCCGCCGTATAGCCGAAGCCCGTGGCTGCACGGTGTGGGCGGCCCGCGGCAGCGAGACCCTGCGCTCCGTCCCCTTCAACGTCGTACGGCAGCTGATGCAGCCCGCGCTGCTGTCGCTGATGCCGGAAGAGGCACGCGAGTACCTCGGCGACTGGTACGACATCGCCGGACCCGCCCTCGGCATCACGGACCCCGGTGAGCGCCAGGCCGATCCGCAGGGCGTGTGCGACGGCCTCGTGGCCGCGGTGCGCCGCCTGGCCCGGCGCGACTGGCCGCTGGTGCTGCTGATCGACGACGCGCACTGGGCCGACCAGGAGTCCCTGCGCTGGCTCGCCGCGTTCGCCGAACGGGTGGGCGAGCAGAACGTCCTGGTCATGGTGGCCCGCCGCCCCGGCGAGGTCGGCGGCGACAGCGCCCGCCACCTGGACACGGTCGCCGCCGCCGGCAGCTCCGTCGCCAACCTGAGCGCCCTCACCCCGGACGCCACCACCGGCCTCACCCGCGCCACCCTGGGCGCGCACGCCGACGCCCCGTTCTGCCGCGAGGTCTGGGCCGTCACCGGCGGCAACCCGTACGAGACCGTCGAACTCCTCGCCAAGGTGCAGGACAGCGAGTTCGAGCCGACCGAGTCCGCCGCCGGTGAACTACGCGCCCTGAACCGCGCGGCACGCGGCGGCGGACTCGTCGCCCGCCTGGAGACGCTCGGCATCGACGCCACCCGGTTCGCCTGGGCGGCGGCGATCCTCGGCACCGGCATCTCCGTCGACCTGGTGGCCGAGCTGGCCACCATGAGCCTCGACGACGCCGTGCGCTGCGCCGAGCTGCTGCGCACCGCGCGCATCCTCACCGAGCCCGACCCGGCGGGGGTCCAACCGGACGACGGCGAGCTGCAGTTCGTCCACCCCCTGATCGCCACCGCCGTGTACAACTCCATCCCCGACGCGCTGCGCACCGCGATGCACGGCATCGCCGCCCGTGTCGTCACCGACAACGGCCGGGGAGCCGCCGTCGCAGCCCGCCACCTGCTCGAAGTCCACCCGGACAGCGACGAGGAACTCGTCGAGCAGCTGCGCGAGGCCGCCCGCGAACACCTGGCCGTCGGCGCGCCCGACGCCGCCCGCCGCTGCCTGGAGCGGGCCCTGCTCGAACCGCCGCCGCGCGAGGTCCACGCGCGCGTGCTCCACGAACTCGGCTGCGCCACCCTCCTCACCGCGCCCGCCACCACCATCGACCACCTCCAGACCGCCCTCGCGATGCCCGGCCTGGACGGCGACGAACGCATCGACGCCGTCTACCGCCTCTCCCAGGCCCTGCTCCACAACGACCAGTTGGAGGAGGCCGTCCGCACCGTCGAGGCGGAGGCCGCCCGCCACCCGGCCGGGCCGGTCAAACTGCGGCTCCAGGCGGTGCAGTTCATGTGGGAGGGCATCCACGCGGGCGAGGCGACCGCCGCGGGACGCTCCGCACGCCTCGCCGAACTCGCCGCCACCTGTACCGGCCGCGACAACGCCGAGCGCGCCCTGCTCATCCTGCGCGGCTTCGACGCGATGGCCCGCGGCGAGAACGCCGAAGAGGTCGTCGAACTGTGCGACCGCGCCCTCATCAACGGCCGCCTCGCCCCCGGACTCGGCTGGACCGACCCCGAATGGGGCCTGGAGCTGCCGATGATGCTGGCCAGCTCCTACGCCTTCACCGACCGGCTCGACCGGGCCGAGGCCCTCTACAACGAGGCCCTGCGCGCCTACGAGTCCGCCGGTTGGAGCGGCGGCCACCTCTCGCTGGCCCACGCCTACGTCGGCCTCGGGCACCGCAGACGCGGCCGGCTCCGCGAGGCCGAGGCGTCCCTGCGCAAGTCGCTGGCGCTCGCCGAGCGCGTCGGCCGTCGGCTGCCCCTGCACTGGTCCGCGACCTGCAACCTCGTCGACACCCTGCTCGCCCGCGGCCATGTCGAGCAGGCGTGGCGGGTAGCCGAGGAGTACGGCTTCGCCCCGCCCTACCCGTCCACCATCGTCCTGCCCGACCCCCGCTCGGTCCGCGGTCGCCTGCTCCTCGCGGTCGGCCGCACCAAGGAGGGCGTCAACGAACTGGAGGCGGCGGAGAAGGCGGCGGCGGTGCGCGGCCACCACAACCCGGTGCTGGTGCCCTGGGCCGTCGACCTGACCCGCGCCCTCGCGAACGAGGACCCGGCGCGCGCCGGCCGGCTCGCCACCGACGTCCGCCGCCGCGCCGAGCGACTCGGCACCGACACCGCCATCGGTGAGGCCCTGCGCTGCGCCGCCGCCCTGGAGACCGGCCAGCGCGCGGTACGCCTGGCCGAGCAGGCCGTGACCTATCTGGAGGCATCGCCCTGCCAGTACGAGCACGCGGCCGCCCGTGTCGAGTTCGGCATCGCCGCCCGCTCGTCCGCGGAGCTGCAGCGAGGTCTGACCCTGGCCCGCTCGTGCGGAGCGGACGGACTGGTGGCACAGGCGGAGGCGGCCCTGTCGGCGGGGCTGGTGTAGGCGGGGCCGGATCGCTCAGAGGGCCAGTAGCTGGTCGGTGACCGCCGCCAGCCGCTTGCGGACCTCCGGGTCGTACGTTCCCTCGTGCGCCCGTGCCGGACGGGTGCCGTCGAAGTACCGGCCCGTCCCCAGGTCCCGGGTGGCCAGTGCCAGGACACCGGGTGCGCCGTCGGCGACCCTGTGCCGGGGCGGGAAGCCGCCCTCGCGGACCATCGCCGTGTCCCCGTGGGTCGCCGGGTGCAGCACGTTCACCGAGACGCCGGTGCCCCGAAGCTCCTCGGCGAGGACGAACGTGTACGCGGCGAGGGCGAACTTGGCACGGCAGTACGCCGAGAGTCCCGAGTAGCCGCGGGCCGACTCCGGATCGCCGAAGTCCAGGGGCTCCTGTCCGGCGGAGCCCACGTTCACCACCCGCGCGGGAGCGTTGGAGCGCAGCACCGGGAGCAGGGCACGGGTCAGCGCGACCGGCGCCAAGTAATTCACGGCCAGGCGCAGTTCGTGCCCGTCGGCACTCAGTTCCCGCCCGGAACCGGGCGGCCCGGCGCCCACGGCCGCGTTGTTGATCAGCACATCCAGCTCGGGGTGTGCCCCGGCGACATGGGCCGCCAGTTCCCGGACCTGACCCAGCGAGGCCAGATCGGCGACGAACCCCTCGGCCTCGCCCTCGGCCCGCAGCTCCTCGACGAGCCCCTCGGTGCGCTCCGCGTCCCGTCCGTGCGCGAGGACACGGTGCCCGGCACGGACCAGCTCGAAGGCGACGTGGCGGCCGAGCCCCGAGGTGGCGCCGGTGAGCAGAACGGTCGACATGTCTCCACCGTAGGCACGGGTGGAGACATGTGCGAGGCGCCGCCGAGCGTACGACCGCCGGGGTCACCCTCAGGCGCCCGCGTCTTCCTCGGACTCCTCGGCGAGCACGCGCTGGGCCGTCGCGAACGCCGAGTTCGCCGCCGGAACGCCGCAGTACACGGCCGTCTGGAGCAGTACGGCACCGATCTCGTCGGGGGACAGCCCGTTGCGCCGGGCCGCCCGTACGTGCATGGCCAGCTCCTCGTAGTGGCCGTGCGCCACCAGCGCCGTCAGGGTGATCATGCTGCGCTCGCGCCGGGTGAGTGTCGGATCGGTCCAGATCTCGCCCCAGGCGTAGCGGGAGATGAAGTCCTGGAAGCGGGCCGTGAAGGCGGTCTGCCGAGCCTGGGCGCGGTCCACATGGGTGTCCCCGAGCACCTGCCGCCGTACCTCCATGCCCCGCCCGGCACTCCCGCCCAGGTGGGCGCGCAGGGCCGTCAGCACGGCCTCCGGGCATTGCGCCGGCGCCAGATGCGAGGCGCCCGGGATCTCGACCAGCGCGGCACCCGGCACGGCGTCCGCGATCTCCCGCAGATGCGCCGGCGGGGTCGCGGGGTCCTCGCGACCGGCGATCACCAGCGTGGGCGCGCGGATACCGGCCAGCCGGTCGCGCACGTCGAAGGCGGCGAGCGCGTCACAGCATGCCGCGTACGCCTCCGGGTCGGCGTCCCGGTGGTCCCGGACCAGCTCGGGCACGGTGAAGCCGCAGGTGAACCAGCGGTCGTTCGCGGTCTCGGCGAGAGCCGCCAGCCCCTCGCGCCGCACCAGCGCGGCCCGCTCCTGCCACGGCTTCGCACCGTTGAAGTGGGCCGACGAACAGATCACGGCCAGGGACTCGACGCGCTCGGGGTGGTGCACGGCGAGGTGCAGTCCCACCGCACCGCCCAGCGACACCCCCGCGTACGCGAACCGCTCGATCCCGAGCGCGTCGGCGAGCGCGAGCACCAGGCGGGCGAGGTCACCGACCGTGGCGCCCGCCGCGATGAGATCGCCCGTCGAACCGCCGTGCCCCGGCAGGTCCCAGCGGACCACCCGATGCGTGCTCGACAGCTCCGGCGCGACCTTCTCCCACAGGGCGTACGAGGTGCCGAGCGAGGGCCCGAGCAGGAGGGGAGGCCCGAAAGCGGGTCCTTCGGCACGGTGGTGAAGCAGTTTCACTGTCGCTCCAGAGCGCGGTCGGTGAGGGCTCCCGCGGAGCCGGTGTAGTGCGTGGGGTCGAGGTCGACGTCCGCCAACTCCGGTGCCCGGTCGAGCGGTTCACCTGCGCAGGCCAGTCTGGTGAGCAGCTCCTTGGCATGCGCCCGGCCCAGCACCGGGGCCAGCTCGGCGGCCAGCCGCTCGGAGACGATCAACCCGTGGGTCAGGTCGAGGTGTTCGCGCATGACGTGGTCCTCGACCCGCAGTCCCTCGGCCAGCTCGACTGCGTCCCGGGCGGCCCCGCCGACCAGCCGCAGCAGATCCCTGAGCGGCTCCCACTCCGCGTGCCAGGCGCCGGCCGGCCGTTCGTCCTCCGCGGCCAGCGCGCCGTACAGGACGGCCGCGAGCTGGGGGGCGCGCCGTGCTGCGGAGGCGATGAGCGTGGAGCGTACGGGATTGGACTTGTGCGGCATGGCGGACGAACCTCCGCCGCCGCCCTCAGCGACCTCGGCGATCTCGGTCCGGGACAGGGTGAGGACGTCCGCCGCGAGCTTGCCGAGCGCGCCCGCCGTGAAGGCGAGACACCCGGCGAGGTCGGCGACGGGGGTGCGCAGGGTGTGCCAGGGCAGGGTGGGCGCCCGCAGGCCGAGTTCGAGGGCGTAGGCCGCCGGCAGCGCGGTCGGATCACTCGCGCCGTACGCCCCGAAGGCGGCCAGCGTCCCGGCCGCGCCGCCGAGTTGGGCGGGCAGTGAGTCCCGTACGGCCGTGGCCCGGTCCCGGGCGTCGAGGACCAGCGACCGCCATCCGGCCGCCTTCAGCCCGAACGTGGTCGGCACGGCGTGCTGGGTCAGTGTGCGCCCGGGCATCACGGAGTCCCGGTGCTCGGCGGCCAGGCCGGCCAGTGCCCGTTCGGTGCGGCCGAGGTCGCCGAGGATCAGGTCGAGGGTGCGCACGGCGACCAGCATCATGGCGGTGTCCATGATGTCCTGGCTGGTCGCGCCCCGGTGGACGTAGGGGCCGTACTCGTCGCCGACCGCCTTCGTCAGCTCCGCGACCAGGGGGATCACGGGGTTGCCGCCCGCGCGGGCCCGCTCGGCCAGGGACCGCATGTCGAAGGGGTGGCCGCCGGCCGCCTCGGTCACCGCGGTGGCCGCCTCGGCGGGGGCGAGGCCGAGCGCCCACTGAGCCCGGGTCAGCGCGGCCTCCGCGTCGAGCAGCGCCCGCAGGCAGGCGGTGTCGCTCGTCGCGGCGGCGGCCGGGGAGCCGACCCGCCCCGGGGCCAGCAGGCCGACGTCGGCTTCGGATACGGCGGGGTCGACAGGTGGTGTCACCGGAACTCCAGGAAGACCGTCTCGCCTTCGCCCTGAAGGCGGATGTCGAAACGGTATGTCCCGCGGCCCTGGTCCACCGCGATCAGCGTGTCGCGGCGTTCCGCGTCCAGCCGGGACAGCAGCGGGTCGGCGGCGTGCGCGGCCTCGTCGCCGGGCAGGTAGATCCGGGTGAACAGGTGCACCAGCAGCCCGCGCGCGAAGACGCACACGCTGAGATGGGGCGCGCTGCGCCCGCGTGCCCCCGGCCGCAGCGTCCGCGCACTCCAGTGCCCGTTCGCATCGGTCTGGACGCGCCCCCAGCCGGTGAACTCCACGCCGTTGCGGCCGAGGAAGCCGCCGCTCGCCGGGTCGCGCCGCATCGAGCCGTCGACCCGCGGCAGGTTGCCGTCCGGGTCGGGACCCCACAGCTCCAGGAAGGCGTCCGGCAGCGGTTTGCCCTCGCCGTCGGTGACGTAGCCCTGCAGGGCGATCGTGTCCGGGTGGCCGATCGGCGCGATGTCTCCGCCGCCGGGGAAGGGCAGTGCGTGTCCGTAGAAGGGGCCGACCGTGTGCGACGGAGTGGGGAGCACGGATTCCGGACGGCTCGTGTCGATCTTCGTCATGGCGGCTCAGCGTCCTTCTTCGATCCAGGTGGCGTGCGGGCCGTCGAGCACGATGTCCCAGTGGTAGCCCATCGAGAACTCCGGCACCGACAGGCTGTGGTCGTAGGTCGCGACCAGTCGCTGCCGGGCCGCGTCGTCCGTCACCGACTGGATGATTGGGTCGTAGCGCAGCAGCGGGTCGTTCGGGAAGTACATCTGCGTCACGAGCCGCTGGGTGAACGCCGTACCGAACAGCGAGAAGTGGATGTGGGCCGGCCGCCAGGCGTTGACGTGCTGGCTCCACGGGTACGGGCCCGGCTGGATGGTGGTGAACGCGTAGCGGCCGCCGTCGTCGGTCAGGGTCCGGCCGACACCGGTGAAGTTCGGGTCCAGCGGGGCGTCGTGCTGCTCGCGCTGATGGGCGTAGCGACCGGCGGAGTTCGCCTGCCAGATCTCGATGAGCTGGCCGCGGACCGGGCGGCCGTCGCGGTCGAGGAGCCGGCCCGAGACGGTGATGCGCTCACCGATCGGCTGGCCGTCGTGCTGCCGGGTCAGGTCGTGGTCGGTCTCGGTGATGTCGCGCTCGCCGAAGGCGGGGGAGGACAGCTCCACCAGCTCCGGGTCCTTGGTGACGTCGATGGCGATCGGCGGCTGCTCGGGGTGGCGCAGGACGGAGGAGCGGTACGGCGCGTAGTCGCGGCGCGGGTGGTGCTCGACGGGGGCGCCGTCGGCGATCCGCTTCTCGTACGCGGCGTGCTCGGCCGCGATCTCCTGGTCGATGTCGTGCTGGGTGAGAGTCATGGGGCTCCCTGCGGGTTCCTGGGTTTCTCAGCGTTCGAGGACGAGGGCGAGGCCCTGGCCGACGCCGATGCAGAGGGTGGCGACACCGACTCCGCCGCCCCGGCGGGCGAGTTGGTGGGCGACGGTACCGGCGAGGCGGGCACCGGAGGCGCCCAGCGGGTGGCCGAGGGCGATGGCGCCGCCCTGCGGGTTGAGGATCGCCGGGTCGACGTCGGGCCACTCGGCGACGCAGCCCAGCACCTGGGCCGCGAAGGCCTCGTTCAGTTCGAGGACCGACAGGTCGTCGAACGTCCTGCCCGCCTTGGCGAGGGCCCGGTTGACGGCCTCGACGGGGGCGAGGCCGAAGCAGTCGGGGTCGAGGGCGTGGACGCCGGTGGCGCAGACCCGGGCGAGGGGTTCGCGGCCGGTGGCCCTCAGGCCCTCCTCGTCGACGAGGAGCAGGGCGGCGGCACCGTCGCTGAGCGGGGAGGCGTTGCCCGCGGTGACGGTCCCCTCAGCGGTGCGGAAGGACGGTCTGAGCCCCGCCATCGCCGTCGGCGAGGCATCGGGCCGTACGCATTCGTCGGCGCCGAGGACGACCGGATCACCCTTGCCCCGCGGGATCGGCACGGGCGCGAGCTCGGCGTCGAACAGGCCCTCCGCCTGCGCCCTTGCGGCCTTGCGGTGGCTGTGCAGGGCGAACTCGTCCTGCTGCTCCCGGCTGATCTTGTGCTTCTCGGCGATCAGCTCCGCGGACTCGCCCAGGGGGATGGTCCACTGCGGTTCCATCCTGGGGTTGACCATGCGCCAGCCGAGTGTGGTGGAGTACAGCTCCGTGTGCCCGGCCGGGAACGGCTTGTCGGACTTGGGCAGCACGTACGGTGCTCTCGTCATCGACTCCACGCCGCCCGCGACGGCGACGGAGGCGTCGCCGAGGGCGATGGCGCGGGCCGCCTGGACGACGGCTTCCAGTCCCGACGCGCACAGCCGGTTGACGGTCACGCCGGGTACGGAGGTGGGCAGGCCGGCGAGGAGCGCCGCCATGCGGCCCACGTTGCGGTTCTCCTCGCCGGCGCCGTTGGCGTTGCCGAAGTACACGTCCTCGATGCGGGACGGGTCCAAGGCGGGCGTACGGCTGATGAGCGCGCGCAGGGTGTGCGCGGCCAGGTCGTCGGGGCGTACGGGGGCGAGAGCGCCGTTGTAGCGGCCGATCGGTGTGCGGACGGCGTCGACGATGTACACGGTGTTCACAGCAGATTCTCCGCGACGGTGAGTTTCGCGTCGGTCCTCGCGGTGATCTCGTCGACACTCACGCCGGGCGCGGTCTCCACGAGCACCAGGCCTTCGCCGGTGACGTCCAGCACGCCGAGATCGGTGATGATCCGGTTCACGCACGCCGCGCCCGTGAGCGGTAGGGCGCACTCGGTGCGGATCTTTGCCGAGCCGTCCTTGGCGGTGTGGGTCATCACGACGACGACCGTGCGGGCGCCGTGGACGAGGTCCATCGCCCCGCCGATCCCGGTGATCATCTTGCCGGGGATCGCCCAGTTCGCCAGGTCGCCCTTCTCGGACACCTGCATGGCGCCGAGTACGGCGACATCGATGTGCCCGCCCCTGATCATCGAGAAGGACAGCGCCGAGTCGAAGAAAGCGGCGCCCGGCAGGACGGTCACCGTCTCCTTGCCCGCGTTGATCAGGTCGGGGTCGACGGCGTCCTCGGTGGGGTAGGGGCCGGTGCCCAGGATGCCGTTCTCGGACTCCAGGACGACCTCGACGCCCTCGGGCAGGTAATTCGGGATCAGGGTCGGCAGCCCGATGCCCAGATTGACGTACTGCCCGTCCTGGAGCTCGCGCGCGGCCCGCGCGGCCATCTCCTCACGTGTCCAGGCCATCAGCTGCTCACCGTCCGCTTCTCGATGCCCTTGTCGGCGGCCTGCTCCGGCGTGAGAGCCACCACCCGCTGCACGAAGATCCCCGGCAGGTGCACCGCGTCCGGATCGATCTCCCCGGGCTCCACGAGCTCCTCCACCTCGGCGATCGTCACCCGCCCGGCCATCGCGGCCAGCGGGTTGAAGTTCCGGGAGGACTTGTTGAACACCAGGTTCCCGTGCCGGTCGCCCTTCGCCGCCCGTACCAGCGCGAAGTCGGTGCGGATCCCGCGCTCCAGCACGTACTCGGTGCCGTCGAACTCGCGCACCTCTTTGGGCGGCGAGGCGAGCGCGATCCCGCCGGAGCCGTCGTAGCGCCAGGGCAGCCCGCCCTCGGCGACCTGCGTGCCCACCCCGGCCGGCGTGTAGAAGGCGGGGATTCCCGCCCCGCCGGCCCGCAGCCGCTCGGCCAGCGTGCCCTGCGGGATCATCTCGACCTCCAGCTCCCCGGCCAGGTACTGGCGGGCGAACTCCTTGTTGGCGCCGATGTAGGAGCCGGTCACCCGCGCGATCCGCCCCGCCGAGAGCAGGACGGCCAGCCCCGACTCCATCGCCCCGCAGTTGTTGGAGACGACCGACAGCCCGGACACGCCACGCTCGTACAGCGCCTGGATCAGCGCGTTCGGCACGCCGCTCAGCCCGAAGCCACCCACCGCGAGCGACGCGCCCTCGCCCACATCGGCCACCGCCTCCAGGGCCGTGGCGACCACCTTGTCCATCCGAGGAGCCCCATCTCTTCCCGAGCGTCAGCACCCGGGTTAATCAGGGCACTGATTATTTGTGTGAGGTTGGCTCTCACGCTGCCACTGTCGCGGTAAACCGTCAAGACCTCGGCAAACACGAACGCCGCTGGGGCGATGGGACCCGAGACACTGCCCACGGCGTCGAGTATTGTTCAGTGCACCGATGATGACGACCATGGGAGCGCGGATGGCCGCCGTGGACCTCGCGACGCACCCCGGGCATCTGGCCCGGCGGCTCCAGCAGGCGCACTACCTGCTGTGGAACACGATGGTCTCCGAGGAGATCACCTCGCCCCAGTTCGCCGTCCTCAACACCCTCGTCGCCGAGCCGGGCCTCGACCAGCGCACGGTGGGCGAGCGAGTGGGGCTCGACCGGTCCACCATCGCCGAGGTGATCAGCCGGCTCGGCCGTCGCGGGCTGCTGGACAAGGTGCGCGACCCCCAGGACGGCCGCCGCTTCCTGCTGCGACTGACGGACGACGGGCTGCGCACCCACCGCAAGCTGACCGTGCGCACGGCCCGGATGAACCAGGTCTTCCTCGCTCCGCTGTCAGCAGAGGAGCAGACGCAGTTCTTCGATCTGATCCGGCGCGTCGCGGACGCGGCCGAGGGGCTCCGCAACCCTGCCGAACCCCTCGCCGGCCGACCCTGAGCCCGCCTGCCGGACGCTCAGCGCGCCTCCGCGAAGACCACCCACACCTGACCGTGCTGGAAGAGCATCGGCTTGCCCGCGGCGGTGGTGAACCTCGTGCCGGAAGTGGTCTTCGGGCGCTTCCATCTGACGTCGTAGGCGAGCCCGTCGCGCAGCACCCGTGCCTTTCCCGCACCCACCGTCTCGGTGTACGGCGTGTTGTTGCCGAGGAAGTCATGGAAGGCGGACGCGCGCACCTTGACGTACTGGACGATGACCGTCCCGGCCGTCACGCGCTTTCCGTCGGTCGTCCTCGCGGCCTTGCCGTCCATGGCGACCAGCCAGCGGTCGTGACTCCTGGACCAGGTGAACGTGAAGCGCGCCGCCGGGTAGCGCACGGTCTGGGCGGCGACGGCCTTGCCCCCCGGTGGGGCGGCGCCGAAGCGGAAGCCCGTCGTCAGGACGTCGGTGCCCGGCGGAGAGGCCATCAGCCGGTGGGGGCGCAGGTAGAGGTTGTGCGGCGAGGGCCGCTTGGAGTAGCGGAAGTACGCGCGGGAGGTGTCTTCCGCCGGCCTCGCCTGCAGAGGGGCCTTGTCGATCAGCGGCTCCAGCTTCCTCTGCGCTCCCGAGTAGGCGAGCATCGGCCGGTCGAACTGGCGCAGCAGCTCCAGATCGGTCTCGCGCGCGCTGCGTACCGGCCCGACGTACTTCGGCAGCTGCTGCGCGTACACCGCCATCAGACGGCTCAGACCGCCTTCGACCTGCTCGACGTAGACGATGTCCGCGGCGTTCAGGCCCGTGTGGGGACGAGCGGCGCGGGCGTTGTCGATCTTGACGGCGAGCACCGCCTTCTCCGGTGCGAGGGACCCGTTCGCGCGCTCGCTCGGCGACGGGGGGAGCACCTGGCCGCGGCCGTCGTCGCGAGAACCGTCCGACGTCGTGCAGCCTGCCGCCAGGGAGGCCGTCAGCGCGGCGGCCAGCAGGCCCGCCAGGGCCGTGACGCGTCTGGTGCGCGCCCCTCGTCGTCCGTGCGCTTTCGTCACCCGCACCCACCCACCCGATCCGTGTCATCAATTGTGTGCTTATCAGTTCATAGATGCCCATACCCGATCGGTTCCGAGCCGTCCGCGGTGGTCCACCTATCGGCCCACGGGTCGGCAGCCGATCGGGTCCGTCGAGCGGTTCGGCCGAGGACCCCAGGGGTACCCGGCGCCCACCGTACGAACGGACGCGCACTGGCGACGGAGGGAGCACGGGGCGATGAGGGCAGTGACCTGGCAGGGCAAGCGTGACGTGCGCGTGGAGAACGTGCCGGATCCCCGGATCGAGGAGCCGACGGACGCGGTCATCCGCGTCACGTCGACCGGGCTGTGCGGCTCCGACCTGCATCTGTACGAGGTGCTCACCCCGTTCATGACCCCGGGGGACATCCTCGGCCACGAACCGATCGGCATCGTCGAGGAGGTCGGTGCCGCCGTGCCGGACCTCCAGGCCGGCGACCGGGTCGTGGTGCCGTTCCAGATCGCCTGCGGCAACTGCTGGATGTGCCTCACCGGGCTGCCGACCCAGTGCGAGACCACCCAGGTCAGCGGCGAGGGCATGGGGGCCGCCCTGTTCGGCTACACGCGGCTGTACGGCTCGGTGCCGGGTGCCCAGGCCGAGTACCTACGGGTACCGCAGGCGCAGTTCGGCCCGATCAAGATCCCCGAGGGGCCGGCCGACGACCGGTTCGTCTACCTCTCCGACGTCCTGCCCACAGCCTGGCAGGCGGTCGAGTACGCCGGGATCCCGCAGGGCGGCAGCGTCGCGGTGCTCGGTCTTGGGCCCATCGGTGACATGGCCTGCCGGATCGCCCGGCTGCGGGGCGCAGGACGCATCTTCGGCGTGGACCTGGTGCCCGAACGGCTGCGCCGGGTGCGGGAGCGGGGCGTGGACACGTACGACCTCAAGTCCTTCGACGACGAGAAGGAACTGGTCGCCGCGATCCGCGACGAGACCGACGGCCGTGGCCCGGACGCGGTGATCGACGCGGTCGGCACGGAGGCCCACGGCAGCGCGGTGGCCCGGCTGGTGCAGAACACCTCCGCCCTGCTGCCGCGCAAGCTGAGCGGCCCGATGGCCGAGCGTTTCAGCGTCGACCGGCTCGCCGCCCTCTACACCGCCATCGACCTGGTACGGCGCGGCGGCACCATCTCGCTGTCCGGCGTCTACGGCGGCATGGCCGACCCGCTGCCGCTGCTCACGCTGTTCGACAAGCAGATCCAGATCCGGATGGGCCAGGCCAACGTCCGCCGCTGGAGCGACGACATCGTGCCGTACCTGACGGACGACGATCCCCTCGGCGTCGACGACTTCGCCACGCACCGGGTGCCGCTGAGCGAGGCTCCGCACGCGTACGAGATGTTCCAGCGCAAGGAGGAGGGCGCCATCAAGGTGCTGATGAAGCCCTGACGTTGACGCCGCGGTGGCTCAGGCCTGGGGCGCGAAGATCTCCGCGAGGTCGTAGCGCACCGGCTCCTCCAACTGCGCGTAGGTGCAGCTCTCCGGGGTGCGGTCGGGGCGCCAGCGACGGAAGCGTGCCGTGTGCCGGAAACGCGCCCCGTTCTCCATGTGGTCGTACGCCACCTCGGCCACCCACTCCGGCCGCAGCGGGACCCAGGACAGGTCCTTCTTGCCCGACCAGCGGCTCGGCGCGCCCGGCAGCCGGGCCGACTCGTGCGCCGCCTCGTCGGACCAGGCGGCCCACGGGTGCCCTCGCACCTCCTCCATGCGCAGCGGCTCCAGCTCCTCGACGAGTTCGGCGCGCCGCTTCATCGGGAACGCCGCCGACACGCCCACGTGCTGCAGGACGCCGTGGTCGTCGTACAGGCCCAGCAGCAGGGATCCCACCACCGGACCGCTCTTGTGCAGGCGGTAGCCCGCGACGACGACGTCCGCCGTCCGCTCGTGCTTGATCTTGAACATGGCGCGCTCGTCCTGCAGATAGCGCAGGGTGAGCGGCTTGGCGATGACACCGTCGAGCCCGGCCCCCTCGTACTGCTCGAACCATCCCTGGGCCGTCTCGATGTCGGTGGTCGCGGGGGCCACGTGCACCGGAGCCGTCACACCGGACAACGCCATGGTGAGCAGCGCCCGCCGGTCCGCGAGCGGGACGTCCAGCGTGGACCGGTCGTCCAGCGCGAGCAGGTCGAAAGCCACGAAGGACGCGGGGGTCCGCTCGGCCAGCATCCGCACCCGGGAGTCGGCCGGGTGGATGCGCTCGGTGAGCGCGTCGAAGTCCAGCCGCCCCTCCCGTGCGATCACGATCTCCCCGTCCAGCACGCACCGCTGCGGCAACCGCTCCTTCAGACCCGCCACCAGCTCCGGAAAGTACCTGGTCAACGGCTTTCCGGTACGACTGCCCAGCTCGACTTCGGCGCCGTCCCGGAACACGATCGCCCGGAACCCGTCCCACTTCGCCTCGTACTGCATGCCCGGCGGGATCCTCGCGACCGACTTGGCGAGCATCGGCTTCACGGGCGGCATCACCGGCAGGTCCATGCTCCGACTCTACGAGCGGTTCCCGGAGCCCGCCTGCCGCACGCCCGCACCACGGCACTCCCTGTCACCTGGGTGTTTGCCCCGTCCCGCGGGACGCGGCCAGGCCGCCCGGAACGCATGCCGCTGCCGACGGACCCACCCGGGAAGGCGCTACCGAGCGAGGAGGCCGAACCCACCGGCGCACGACAGCGCTTCCCCAGCCGGGCTTGCCGAGGCGCCGAGTCGAGGTTCGGTTCTCACCCGGCGGTCCCGGTCCAGACCTGTGGGCCCCCGCCCCGCCACTCGATCCACGTGGCCGCCGCGACGTCCTCCGGCTCGACGTCCTCATGGCCGAAGCGGCGCAGGAACTCGACGATGTCCAGCAGCGTGTACGCCATCCCGAGGAAGTGATCACCGGCACGGACCCGTCGCCCGCCGTCCTCGGCGGGCGGGTAGACGATCACAGGCGGCGGCGTCTGCATGGCACCAGGATCATGCGGCGCCCCCGGGCCCGCATCCGGGCGCCCCGGTTCGGACGTGGGTGCACGGCCGCCGCCCGGTGTGCGAGGTGTGCCCCGTCCGCCTACCGTGGCACGCATGGGAGAAGCGGTGGAGCTGGAGGCGGGCGGCAGGACCGTGCGCCTGTCCAATCCGGGCAAGGTCTTCTTCCCCGAGCGCGGCTTCACCAAGCTCGACCTCGCCCGCTACTACGTCGCCGTCGGGCCCGGCATCCTGCGCGCCCTGCGCGACAGGCCCACCACCCTGGAGCGCTACCCGGACGGCGTCACCGGCGAGTGGTTCTTCCAGAAGCGGGCGCCGAAGAACATGCCCGACTGGATCCCGACCGCCCACATCACCTTCCCCAGCGGCCGCAGCGCCGACGAGATGTGCCCCACCGAGGAGGCCGCCGTCGTGTGGGCCGCCCAGTACGGCACGCTCACCTTCCACCCCTGGCCGGTGCGTCGCGACGACGTCGACCGCCCGGACGAACTGCGCATCGACCTCGACCCGCAGCCCGGCACCGACTACGACGACGCCGTCCGCGCCGCTCACGAACTGCGGGCCGTGCTCGACGAGTTCGGTGGCCTGCGCGGCTGGCCCAAGACCTCCGGCGGCCGCGGCCTGCATGTCTTCGTGCCGATCGAGCCGCGCTGGACCTTCACCCAGGTGCGGCGGGCCGCGATCGCCGTGGGCCGGGAGATGGAGCGGCGGATGCCGGACCGTGTGACGATCAAGTGGTGGAAGGAGGAGCGGGGCGAGCGCATCTTCCTCGACTACAACCAGACGGCCCGCGACCGGACCATCGCCTCCGCCTACTCCGTACGGCCACGCCCGCACGCCCCGGTCTCCGCACCCCTGCGCTGGGACGAGGTGGGCGTCGCCCACCCCCGGGACTTCGACCTGGCCACCATGCCCGCGCGCTTCGCCGAACTCGGCGACGTACACGCGGACATGGACGACCACCGCTTCTCCCTGGAGGCCCTGCTGGAGCTGGCCAACCAGGACGAGCGCGACCATGGACTCGGTGATCTGCCGTACCCGCCCGAGTATCCGAAGATGCCGGGAGAACCCAAGCGGGTACAGCCGAGCCGCGCCAGGAAGGCACCCGAGGCGCCTCCTACAGCTCCTTGATCCGGATGTCCCGGTAGGACACCACGTCCGTCGTGCCGTGCACCTGGAGGCCGATGTAGCCGGAGGCGAACCGGCGCCCGTCCGTGCCCGGGTCGTCCGAGCGCGGCGGGGTGAACGCCTGGCCGCCGGCGTTGTCGAACTCGTTGATCAGCACGCCGTTGCGGTACACCGAGTAGTGCTGGTCGACCACACGGATCTCGTAGTCGTTCCAGGTGCCCTTCTGCGTGACGCCGGCGCCCGCGAGCCCGACGCGGTCGAAGCCGTAGACCGAGCCCGTCTTGTACATGTCGCCGTCGGGCCGGTCGAGCACCTGCACCTCATGGCCGTACTTGATGGCGACCCATTCGGGACGCGGCTCCTCCGGGTGGTCGTGGATCCACGGGAAGCGGACGAACACGCCGGAGTTGGCGTGGCCCGTGCCCGGCGCGTCGTCCCGCCACTGGAGCCGCAGCGAGAAGTCACCGTACTTGCGCTGCGGGAACCACAGCATGCCAAGACCCGGCCTGGTCGTCCCGCTGGTGATCGACCCGTCGGTGTTGCGGCCGAACGAACCGCCGCCCACGTGCTGCCACTTGGCGAAGGACTCCGAGCTTCCGTCCAGGATCGGACGGTAGCCCTCGGTCTGCCCCGGCTTGCCGATCCCCGACTGCCGGGCGGCCTTGCGGACGGCGTCGTACTCGCGCCGGTCGACGACGCCTCGGGTCAAAAGCTTGTCGAGGACCGTCGTGACGTGCTTGAGGAACAGCGCGTGGGACGTCCACTGCTTCTCGTCCTCGATCAACTCGTTGATCCGGCACCTGCTCTCGGTCAGGCGGTTCGGGACACCCGAATCCACCGTGCCGACGATCACCGTCAACCGCTCGTCGAGTTCGGGGCAGTCGGGGGCCGGCACCGGACCGGACACCACGGTGAAGGTCACCGTGCGCGCCGCCGACGTGTTGCCCGCCTTGTCCGTCGCCCGGTACGCCAGGGTGTGGGTACCCGCGCGGTCGACGACCACCGGGGCGCCGTACGCCAGGTACGGCCCGCCGTCCAGCGCGTACTCGATCCGGTCGATCCCCGAGCCGTGCGCGTCGGTCGCCGTGAGGGTCACCCTGGCGTTGCCGACGTACGCCCCGTCCGAGTTCTTCGTGCCCTCGACCGTCACACCCGTCACCGGGGGCGTCGTGTCCGGATCCGGCGTCACCACGACGGCGAACCGCACACTCTTCTCGGCGGTGACGTTGCCCGCCTTGTCGGTGGCCCGGTAGCGCACCGTGTGCGTGCCGGCCTCGTGCACCATCACGGGCGCGGTGTACGGCCGCCAGGCGCCGGAACCGATCGCGTACTCGACGGTGTTGACGCCGGAACCGGTGTCGGAGGCGGAGACGGTGACGGTCGCCATGCCGATGTACGCACCGTCGGGGTTCTGCTCGCCGGTGACCGTCGCCGACGTCTCGGGCGCCGTCGTGTCGTCGGTCGGCGGCGCGACGACCGTGAACGCGACGCTCTTCTCCGCCGAGACGTTCCCCGCCTTGTCGAAGGCGCGGTAACGGATCCGGTGGTCGCCGACCCGGTCGACGACGACCGGGGCGGTGTACGGCTGCCAGGCGCCCGCGTCACCGGCCGCGTACTCGATCCGGTCCGGCCCGGAGCCGCCCTCGTCGGTGGCGTGGATCGCCACGCTCGCCGAACCGACGTACTGGCCCTGTGCGTTCTGCACCCCGCTGACGTGGGCCGACGCCTCGGGCGCCGTTGTGTCCTCGCCGGTGCCCTCGGTCACCACGAGGATGCCCTGCATCTGCCCGTGACCGGGAATCGTGCAGTAGTAGCGGTAGCGGCCGGGGGTGAGCGTGACCTCGGCGGTGTGCCGGCCGCCCTGGTCGTCGTTCGGGTTGGCGAGGATGTTGAGCTGCACATCGCTGTTGAACTCGACGTCCGAGGTGTCGAACGTCAGCGTGTGCGGCATCCCGGTGGTGTTCCCGGTCGCCGTGCTGTTCTCGAAGACGATCGTCGCCCGACCTGCGACGGCCGTCGTGGGCGCCGTCGTGTACCTGGTGATGTCGTCACCGGCGGTCCAGGTGAGCACCTGCGCCGCCGCGGCCGTGTCGGACAGGGGCTCGGGCTGCCCGGCGGCGGGCGCGGCCTGCAGGCCCAGCATCACCAGCAGCGCCGCCAGCAGCGCCGTCCAGACCCTTCGTCGCCGACTGCGGCGTATCACCGGCCTCCTCCTCTCGCCAGCAGGTCGGCGGCCGGAGTCGGCCCACCGCCCGTGTAGGTCACCCGCCACAGCGCCGACCTGGCGTCCGAGGTGAAGAAGCCGCGGCCGTAGTCGAGCACGTACAGCGCGCCGTCCGGACCGAACTTCCAGTCCATGAGGTTCCTGATCCCCTCGTTGCCGGTCGGCACGATCTTCTTCAGCGACTCCGAGTGCACCGGCAGACCGCCGTCCCCGTGCGTCTTCGGGTCGGTGATCACGGCGTGGCGGGGCTGGTCGCCGTCGTAGAAGTCGCCGACGAACCACTTGCCGTCCCAGTACGCCGGCCACCTGACGCCACTGTCGGCCGATGCGGCGTCGTACCGGTAGACCGGCCCGTTCATGGCGGCCTGCCCGCCGCCCTTGAGCCAGGGCAGCCCGTACGTGGCCTCGTCCTGCTTGTACGACGGAACGTTGTTCGCGTCGCGCGGGAAGTCCGGGGCGCCCCCCTGCGGCGCGTACCAGATGTTGTTGCCGGTGACCGGCGGGAGGTTGACCAGGCCGTCGTTGTTCGGGGACTCGTTCTTCGGGTGGTCGCAGTCGTACCAGCCGAGCGGCTTCGTCGGATCGGGCAGGTTGCGGTCCCGGTAGGGCTGCTTGTTGCCCATGCAGTACGGCCAGCCCCGGTTGCCCGCCTCGGTGATGACGGCGAACGTGTCGTACTTCGCCGGGCCCCAGGTCGGGGAGGGCGCCGAGGCGTCCGGGCCGACCCAGCCGGCGTACAGGGTGTCGGTCCGCTGGTCGACGAAGATGCGCGCCGGGTTCCTGACGCCCATCACATAGATCTCGCCGCGCGTCTTGCCCCCGCCCTCGTCGGTCTCCTCGCCGGTGAAGAGGTTGCCGTCGGGGAGCGTGTACGTCCCGTCCGGCTCCGGGTGGATGCGCAGGATCTTGCCGTTGAGGTTGTTGGTGTTGCCGGCGGTGCGGCGCGCGTCGGCGAAGGACACGCCCTTGTGGTTCGGTTCCGGGTTGTTGCCCGAGTAACCGTCGCTGAAGCGGCTGGAGTTGTTGTCGCCGGTCGCGATGTACAGGTTGCCCTGGGAGTCCCAGGCCATCCCGCCACCCGCGTGGCAGCAACTGTGGATCTGCACCGGCCACGTGAGCAGCACCTTCTCACTGCCCAGGTCCAGCTTGTCGGTGGCCGGGTCCAGGGTGAAGCGGGAGACCCGCCGTTCGGCCATCCGCGTGTCGCGGTTGATCCGCGAGTGCGGGGTGTAGTGCAGATACACCCAGCCGTTCTGCTCGAAGCGCGGGTCCAGCTCGATGCCGAGCAGCCCCTCCTCCACCTTGATCAGCTCGTCCCCGCCGCCCTTGTTGCCGAAGACGGTCAACTCGCCCGCGAGCGTGACCTTCTTGGTCCTCGGGTCGTAGACGTGGATCTCGCCCTTGCCCTTGCCGATGTCCGGGTTGTTCCAGTCGGTGATCACCGGCTGGGAGGAGTCGGCCCCGCCCCGCCCGATGTACAGCACCCGTCCGTCGGGCGCCGTGACCAGGCCGTGGGGCTCGCCGATCTGGTCGTTGCGGCCGGGCTGGTTGGCCTTGGTCAGGCGCTCGGCCTGGTAGTTGCCGGTGATGGTGGCCTTGCAGTCGGCCTGGGCGAGCCGGGTGGTCCACAGCAGGGCGCCGCGCAGATGCGCACGGAAGTCGGTCTCGTCGTACGACGACACCGTGCCGCCCATGCCGGTGTAGAAGGAGCGGCCGCCGTCGTAGTCGCGGCACCAGCTCACCGGGTGGTCCCAGCCGTTGGCGGCCGTGCCGGGCCGGTACGACGCCTCCCGGACCCGCGCGACCGTGTGCACCGTGCCGGACGGGTTCTTGGCCCAGTTCAGCCACTTGTCCGGCCGCTTCCACTGCAACGGCAGGTCCTTGGTGGCCGGATGCCGCCGGTCGCCGACCTCGACGACGGCCCGCTGCACGTCCGCCGGGCCACCGGCCGCAGGGCGGGCGCCGATCAATCCGGTGAACCAGTCCGAGTACGGTTCGGCGCGGGCCGCGTCATGGATGCCGACGAAACCGCCGCCCGCCTCCATGTAGGCCTCAAGGCCCGCCTCCTGCTCCGGGTCGAGGACGTCGCCGCCGCCCGTGAGGAACACGATCGCGTTGAAGCGGCCCAGCTTCGTCCCGTCGGTGAAGACCGAGGCGTCCTTGGTGGCCTCGACCTCGAAGCGCCGGTCGGCGGGCCCGGACAGGCCGATCTTCTCGATCGCCTCGATACCGGCGTTCACCAGGGGCGACTCCTCACCGGCCGCCGCCGACCCGTGGAAGATCAGCACCCGTACATTCGCGCCGCCCGGCGGCGACTTGACGGACATCGTTGTCAGGGATGGCTCCGGGGCCGGGCGTGCGTCGGCTGCCGGGGCCGACATCACTCCGGCGGCGACGGCCCCGGCAGCCACGGTGGCCACCCAGGTGCGTCTTCTCGCGCTCAGCCCTCGCACGTGCATGGGCACCTCCTCGGTCACAGCAACAGCGACAAGGAAGCTAGACCCCTTTGAGCGACTCGCCAATACCTATGACCGGACTGGGGCGAACTTTGTCCTGACAGTGGATGAACGGCGGAGCGGCCGGTACCGTCTCACCGGTTCACCCCCGCAATGTCCTTACTGCCATGGGGAGTTCGGCATGGACACAGGCAACAGACGCAACGTCGACAGGCGCACCTTCAACCGGCGCGTACTGCTGGGCGGCGCGACCGTCGCGACATCGTTGTCGCTGGGGTCGGTGCCCCAGGCCGCGGGCGCCGACGCCCCGCCCCGGACGGCCCCGGCCGGCGGCGAGACCAGACACCTCAAGCTGTACGCCGAGAAACTGGCCGACGGGCAGATGGGATACGGCCTGGAGAAGGGCAAGGCGACGATCCCCGGCCCGCTGATCGAGCTCAACGAGGGCGACACCCTGCACATCGAGTTCGAGAACACGATGGACGTACCGGTGAGCCTGCACGTCCACGGACTGGACTACGAGATCACCAGCGACGGCACGAAGTTGAACAGGAGCCACGTCGAACCCGGCGGCACCCGCACCTACACCTGGCGCACCCATGCCCCCGGCCGCCGCAAGGACGGCACCTGGCGGGCGGGCAGCGCCGGTTACTGGCACTACCACGACCACGTCGTGGGCACCGAGCACGGCACGGGCGGCATCCGCAAGGGCCTGTACGGGCCGGTGATCGTGCGCCGCAAGGGCGACGTCCTTCCCGACGCGACCCACACAGTCGTCTTGAACGACATGCTCATCAACAACCGACCGGCGCACAGCGGCCCCCACTTCGAGGCCACGGTGGGCGACCGCGTCGAGTTCGTGGTGATCACGCACGGCGAGTACTACCACACCTTCCACATGCACGGTCACCGCTGGGCGGACAACCGTACGGGCATGTTCACCGGGCCCGACGACCCCAGCCAGGTCGTCGACAACAAGATCGTCGGCCCTGCGGACTCCTTCGGCTTCCAGGTGATCGCGGGTGAGGGCGTCGGCGCGGGCGCCTGGATGTACCACTGCCATGTGCAGAGCCACTCGGACATGGGCATGGTGGGGCTGTTCCTGGTGAAGAAGGCGGACGGGACGATTCCCGGCTACGACCCGCACGAACACGGCCATGGATCGTCCTCCTCGGGGTCCGCGCACCGGCATTGACCCCTCATGTGCGGTTGACCCTTGTCCTGACGCGTGGCGACCTGGAAGCGGTACTGGCACCCGGACCCTGTCCGGAGGCGCTGCGGGACGGCTTCCTGCGCGCCCCGGACGCCGCGGTCTGGGGGCAACGGGTGCGGACCGACCTGCCCTTCCCCGGCACCGCCACCGCGCTGATCCCCGGTGTGCTGCCGGGCGTCGAGGCATACACGGTGAAGGTGAACGCCAAGCTCCCCTTCGCGCGGCCCGCGTTGCGCGGGGTGATCTGCCTGCGCAGCGGGCAGGACGGGGAGTTGCCGGCGCTGCTGACCTCGGCGACCGCGACGGCGCGTGGCGCACCGGGCTGTCGGCGGCGCTCGGGACCCATCTGCTGGCCGGCCCGGGGCGCGACCCCGGTGTGATCGGCGCGGGCGCCCAGGCCGAGTAGATGGTGCGGGGCCTGGCGGAGCTGCGGCCGCACCGCGCGCTCGTCGTCCACGACACGGACGCCGAACGGGCCGCCGCGTTCGCGGTACGGCACCGGGGCCGGGCCGCGGACTCGGCTCGGGAGGCCGCCGCGGCCGCCGACACCGTGCTGCTGGCGACCGGGGCCCGAGAGCCGCTGCCGCGGCTGTCGGACACACCGGAAGGCCGGCACCTGACGAGCCTGGGCGCCGACGAACCCGGCAAGCAGGAGCTGTCCGCCGATCTGCTGCGGGCCGCGCTGCTCGTGGTGGACGACCGTGGACTCGCCGCGAGAACGGGGCCCTGGCGGCGGGCGGCCTCCCGCCGCACGCCGCCGACGCCACCTTGACGGATGTGCCGCGGGGCGACCATCCGGGGTGGGTGAGCGCCCGAAGCCGTACGGTCTCCGCACCCGTGGGGCTGCCCTGGCAGGACCTGGCGCTGAGCCGGCCGGCGTACCGGGCGGCGCGGCGGGAGGGCGTGGGGCGGACGGTGGACCTGCCGGCTTGAGGTCGCAGAGCGCTTCGGGTGATCCACGAACGGCCCGAGAGCGCTCTCACCTCCGGCTTCCCGGCGGCTATCCTGATCCGCAACCGCCGACGAGGAGTCCCGAAGTGACCGACACCGCCCCGCGTCCCACCCTGGAGGCCGTGGCCGCACGGGCCGGTGTCTCGCGGGCCACCGTGTCCCGGGTGGTCAACGGCGGGGACGGGGTCAGGGAGCCGCTCGTCGAGCGGGTCCGCAAGGCCGTCGACGAGCTCGGGTACGTGCCCAACCAGGCCGCCCGCAGCCTCGTGACCCGGCGGCACGACGCCATCGCGGTCGTCGTCGCCGAACCCGAGACCCGGGTCTTCGCCGACCCGTTCTTCGCCCTGCAACTGCGCGGCATCAGCAAGGAGCTGACCGCCCACGACAACCAGCTGGTGCTGCTGCTCACGGAGGGCCGCGACGACCACGCCCGGGTCGGCCGCTACCTCGCCGGCGGGCATGTCGACGGGGCACTCGTCTTCTCGCTGCACCTCCAGGACCCGCTGCCCGAGCTGATCCAGCGCGCCGGCGTACCCACCGTCTTCGGCGGACGCCCCGGTTGGCACGGCGACCGGGACGGCGTCGTCTACGTCGACAGCGACAACCGCGGCGGCGCCCGCGACGCCGTACGCCATCTCGCCTCCCTCGGCCGCACCCGCATCGCGCACATCACCGGCGCCCTCGACCAGACTTCGGCGGTGGATCGGCTCGACGGCTACCGGGACGTCATGGCCGGCGCCGATCCCCGGCTCGTCGTCGAGGGCGACTTCACGCCGGGCGGCGGGGAACGGGCGATGCGCGAGCTGCTGGAACGCTGCCCCGACCTGGACGCGGTGTTCGCCGCCAACGACCTCACCGCGGCTGGCGCCCTACGGGTGCTGCGCGAGGCGGGACGACGGGTGCCGGACGACGTCGCCGTGGTCGGGTTCGACGACATGCTGCCCGTCGCGGAGCAGACCGAGCCGCCCCTGACCACGGTCCGTCAGGACATCGAGGAGATGGGCCGGCTGATGGCCCGCCTGCTGCTGCGGGGCCTCGACCGGCACACGGCCGAGCCGGACGGGGTCGCCGCGCCGTCCGGCGTCGTCCTGCCGACCACGCTGGTGCGGCGGGCTTCCGCCTAGGTCCGTCGTACGGACCAGGTCGGCACATCCCGTACGAGGGGCTCTGCCCTGCACGCCCCCGGCCCTCGACCGGAGCACCCCCGGAGCACGCACCAGCCGGCCGCGTCACCAACCTGACCGAGCAGCACACCTGGGCCCGTCGTCCGGGTCGGCTGGGACGAACGGCTGGACGCAGCCGACCCGAGCAGGCCCCGGCGTCCGCTCAGCCCTGCGGCGGCTCGCTCCTGATCACCGCGAAACGTGCCCCGTAGGGGTCGGCGAGCTTGGCCACCCGGCCCACGTCCGGCAGATGCGTGGCGGGCATCCGGACCGTGCCGCCCAGTTCCTGCGCCCTGGCGACCGTGGCGTCCGTGTCGGTGACCTCGAAGTACGGCAGCCAGTACGGGGGGCCGTGCGCCTCCGCCGGGTCGTCGGCCTTGTCCACGACCCCGCCGAACATGGCGTCCTCCCCTTCACCCCCGGGCGCGAACGTCGTGTACGTGCCGCCGAAGAAGTCGACCGCGAAGGTCTCCATCCCGAGCGTCGCGTTGTAGAACCCCGCCGCGCCCGGCACGTCCGTGGTGTACAGCTCCAGCCAGCACAGTGAGCCCGGCTCCTGGACGACGTCCATGCCCTTGTTGGTGCCGGGCTGCCACAGGCCGAAGCCGACGCCCGCCTTGTCGGCCAGGATGGCCATGCGGCCCAGGTCCATCACGTCCATGGGCTGCACCAGCACCGAGCCGTGCGCCTGCTCGGCGGCCTTGGCCGTGGCGTCCACGTCCGGCGTCCGGAAGTACACGGTGAAGGACGGTGGGCCCTGTTCCTGTGTGGTCTGCATGCCGCCGGCCACGGTCCTGCCGTCCAGCTGGAAGAGGCCGTAACCACCGGTCTCGGGCCCGCCCGGCTGGAAACGCCAGCCGAACAGCCCGCCGTAGAAGGAACTCGAGCCCTCGATGTCGGGTGTGCCGAGGTCGATCCAGATCGGCGCGCCCGTGACATAACGGGTGGTGAGCATGATCGCCCTCCTCGGAAGGGTCCCGTTGCCTGCTCCGCCGAGTCTCGCACCGCCCACTGACAACCGCCGCCGGAAGCACGCAGTCGGCGGAGGCGGCCTACGGTGACCAGGGTCGGTGACCGGCTGCCGGTCCGCCGGCTCCCGCCCGCTTCCGCGCGCCGTCGTGCACCGCTACGCGCGGCGGGGGACCATCGGCTCGGCCCCGGTCGTGGCCGCGCGCCGTATATCGCGCGTTGATCGAACGTTTTTCGCCGACCGGCACGATCCCGGGCATGCACATCGAAACGATCGCAACGATCACCTCGCCCGATCTGGCCTGGCAGCAGGAGGCGTTGTGCGCGCAGACCGGAGCGGACTTCTTCTTCCCCGAGCCGGGCAGCTCCGTGCGGGAGGCGAAGCGGATCTGCGGCATGTGCCCGATCCGCTCCGCCTGCCTTGAGTACGCCTTGAACAACGACGAACGCTTCGGCGTCTGGGGCGGCCTGTCGGAGAAGGAACGACTCCAGCTCAGGCGCACGTCCCGCTGGACGTGAACCGGTGCGGCCGTTCACCCGGCCGGTTCCCAGCCGCATCCCGGGCGATGTCTCCCGGAACCGGAACACACTGGTTCGCGGCCGGCCGCCCCGGCCCCCTCGCGAGGGGGAGCCTCCTCACGCCAGGCGATCGCGCCCGCCGTCCCACGGCTTCCGGGCGTTCTCAAGGGGACGTGCGTCAGCCGCGCCGGACGCTCGCCGAGGTCGAGAGCGTCCTGGACACGCCCCGCATGCACCGCCCAGCCATCCTCACGGTCACCCAAGTGCTCATCCCGGTACCTTCCCCGACTCGCTCGGTGGTGTTCCCGCCGACCGGGCCCGGCAGAAGGCCGACCGCCTCCTCCACCCCGCTGTTCCCACGCGTCCATGGCGTGCGGGGGGCCCGTACCGGGACGACGACGGCCGGCCCGCGGGTGAGCGGGCCGGCCGTCGTCTCGGCGGGTGCTACCGGTCAGCCGGCGGCGCGGGCCGCCATCCGGGCCTTGCGCGCCGCGAGCCTCTCGTCGAACTTCGCAGCCTCAGCGTCGAGGCCGCCCATGTACAGACCCAGCTCCTCCTGCGCCTTCTGCCCCTCCGGGCCGAGGCCGTCGATCTCCATGATCTTCAGGAAGCGGAGCACGGGCTGCAGGACGTCGTCGTGGTGGATGCGCAGGTTGTACACCTCACCGATGGCCATCTGGGCGGCGGCGCGCTCGAACCCGGGGATGCCGTGGCCGGGCATGCGGAAGTTCACGACCACGTCACGTACCGCCTGCATCGTGAGGTCCGGCGCGAGCTCGAACGCCGCCTTGAGCAGGTTGCGATAGAAGACCATGTGGAGGTTCTCGTCGGTCGCGATGCGCGCCAGCATGCGGTCGCAGACCGGGTCACCGGACTGGTGGCCGGTGTTGCGGTGCGAGATGCGGGTCGCGAGCTCCTGGAAGGCGACGTAGGCGACCGAGTGCAGCATCGAGTGCCGGTTGTCCGACTCGAAGCCCTCACTCATGTGGGCCATCCGGAACTGCTCCAGCTTGTCGGGGTCCACCGCGCGCGAGGTGAGCAGGTAGTCGCGCATCACGATGCCGTGCCGGCCCTCCTCGGCGGTCCAGCGGTGCACCCAGGTGCCCCAGGCGCCGTCCCGGCCGAAGAGCGAGGCGATCTCGTGGTGGTAGCTGGGCAGGTTGTCCTCGGTCAGCAGGTTCACGACGAGGGCGATGCGGCCGATCTCGGTGACCTTGGACTGCTCCTTGTCCCAGGCCTCCCCGTCCTCGAAGTGGCCGGGAAAGTTACGGCCGTCCGTCCAGGGCACGTACTCGTGCGGCATCCAGTCCTTGGCGATCTTCAGGTGCCGGTTGAGTTCTTGCTCGACGACTTCCTCCAGCGCGTACAACAGCCGGGCGTCGGTCCAGACGGCAGGACTGCCGAGGTGAGGGGAAGTGATCGTCACGGGTACTCCAGGGGGACGCACAACACAGGCAGGCACCCGGCGAGCGGTCGCCGGGAACTTACGGGATCGTAGGCTACGAAGCCGTAGGTTACGAAGCCGTAGGTTAAGAGTGATGTAAAGACCGCTGATCAGCGGCTGTTCCGTCCGGACTCACCGGGGACGCGAAAAGCCCCAGGACCCGCAGGTCCTGGGGCTGGACGAGTCTCGCGTTCAGCCGGTCAGGCGTACAGCTCCCGCATGCGGACCGAGAGACATGTCACACATCCTTCGAGCTTCTCGAACTCGCTGATGTCCACGACGACGGGTTCGTGGCCGAGGTCGGCGAGCAGCTCCGCCGTCTTCGGCGCGCTCGCGGCCATCAGCAGCTTGTCGCTTCCGAGGAGCACCACATGGGCGCCGGACTCCTCCGGAACCGGCAGGAAGCGCGGGAACAGCGACGGTACGTCCAGCTGCGGGATACGGCCCAGGATCGTTCCGTCGGGCAGCGCCGTGATCGCCGACTTCAGGTGCAGCACCTTGCTGACCGGTACGGCGACGACCCGTGCGCCCAGCGGTTCGAAGGCGGCCCGCAGCTGCTGGATGCCGGCCGCGTTGGTACGGCCGCCGCGGCCGACGTAGATCGTGTCGCCGACCTTCAGGACGTCGCCGCCCTCCAGCGTGCCCGGTTCCCAGATCCAGTTCACGGAGCAGCCGAGCGAGGCGACGGCCTCCTCGACGCCGGCGGTCTCCCCGCGCCGGGACTCGGCACCGGGCCGGGTGATCAGCGCGACGTTCCGGTACATGACGACCGTGTCCTCGACGAAGACCCCGTCGGGGCAGTCGTCGGCCGGGTCGACCTCGATCGTCTCCCAGCCGTGCGTCCGCAGGGCCGCCACGTACGCCTCCCACTGCTCGACCGCGAGGTCGACGTCCACCTTCTCCCGCTCGATGTGCGTCACCAGCCCTTCGGCGAGGCGCGGGCTGGGGCGGCGGACGAGGGCCTTCTTGCTGGGCACGACGGGATCTCCGGATCGGTGGCAGGTGTCGGCGACCATGATGCACGGGCCGCCGGTCCGCCATCATGCAGTGCCTACCCGCCGGTACAAAACCCTCGTGGTCAGGCTGTGGCCCTCCTGAGATGCTCCGCGGTGAAGGAGCCGTGTGCCGCGAGGAGCTGCCGCGGGGTCCCCTCGAAGATCACCCGTCCTCCGTCGCGACCGGCGTCCGGCCCCAGGTCGATGATCCAGTCGGCGTGCGCCACCACCTCCAGGTTGTGCTCGACGACCACGACCGTGTTGCCCGCGTCGACCAGCCGGTCCAGCAGCCCGAGGAGCCCGTCGACGTCCGACATGTGCAGCCCGGTCGTCGGCTCGTCGAGGACGTACACCGCGCCGGTGCGGTGCAGCCGCGTCGCGAGCTTGATGCGCTGCCGTTCCCCGCCGGACAGCGTGGACAGCGGCTGGCCCAGCGTGAGGTAGGTCAGCCCCACGTCCCGCAGGGCGCGCAGACGCCGGCGCACGCCCGGATCCCGGAAGAACTCCAGTGCCTGGTCCGCCGTCATCTCCAGGACGTCCGCGATGGAGTTGCCCTCGACGGTCAGCCGCAGCACCTCGTCCTTGAAGCGCCGTCCCTCGCAGTCGTGGCACGTCGTGGTGACCGGATCCATGAAGGCGAGGTCGGTGTAGATGATCCCGCGGCCCTCGCAGGTGCCGCACGCCCCGGAGGAGTTGAAGCTGAACAGGCCCGGCTCGGCGCCCGTCTCGCGGGCGAAGATCTTCCGTACCGTGTCCATGATTCCCAGGTACGTCGCCGGAGTCGACCGCCCCGAGATCCCGATCGACGACTGGTCCACCACCACCGCGCCCTCGTGAGCCGTCGTGAACTGCGCGACCAGCGTGCTCTTCCCGGACCCGGCGACCCCGGTCACCACGGTCAGCACCCCGGTCGGGAACTCCACCGTCACCTCCCGCAGGTTGTGCCGGTCGGCGCCCTTCACCCAGAGCCCACCGCTCGCCGGCCGTACGTCCGCCTTGATCGCCGTACGGCGGCCCAGGCACCGCCCGGTCACCGTGCCCGACCCGGCCAGCTCGGCCGGCGTCCCCTCGAACACGACCCGTCCGCCGCCCGCGCCGGCCGCCGGTCCCATGTCGACGACGTGATCGGCGAGCGCGATGAGGTCCGGGTCGTGCTCGACCACCAGCACGGTGTTGCCCTTGTCGCGCAGTCGCAGCAGCAGGTCGCCGAGGCGTCCGACGTCGCGTGGGTGCAGGCCGACGCTGGGCTCGTCGAAGATGTAGGTCATGCCCGTGAGGCTGGAGCCCAGGTGGCGGACCGTCTTCAGGCGCTGTCCCTCGCCGCCGGAGAGCGTGGACGTCTCGCGATCGAGACTGAGATAGCCCAGGCCGATGGCGTCGACGCGTTCGAGTGCGGTGACGGCGGCGCGTGCGACGGGGCCGGCCACCGGGTCGTCGATGTCCTTGAGTACCGCGATCAGGTCGGTGACCTGCATGCGCGCGCACTCCGCGATGTTCCGGCCGTTGATCCGGGTCGCGAGCGCCGCCGCGTTGAGCCGGGCCCCGTCGCAGGCCGGGCAGGTGCCCTCCGTCAGGAACTCCCGCACCAGGTCGCGGGTCTTCTGGCTCATCGCCGACAGGTCCCGCTTCAGGTACAACCGCTCGAAGCGGGTGGCCAGGCCCTCGTAGTCGGTGGTCCAGGTGCCGCCCGAGCCGGACACGGTGACCTTGCTGCCGGGGCGGCCGCGCATCAGGAACTCGCGTTCGGCGGCGGTGAAACGCCCGACGGGTTTGTCCGGGTCGAGGTCGGCGCTGTTGGTGTACGCCTGCCCCTGCCAGGTGCCCGCGGCGAAGGGCGGAAAGCGCACCGCGCCGTCGGCCAGGGAGCGGGCCGGGTCGAGGATGCGGTCCCAGTCGGGCCGGACCGACCGCCCGAGGCCGTCGCAGTCCGGGCACATGCCGGAGGGGTCGTTGAACGAGTACGCGGTCGCCGGTCCGGCGCTGGGGGCGCCGTACCGGGAGAACAGCACCCGCAGCACCGACTGGATGTCGGTCATCGTGCCGACCGTGGACCGGGAGTGCCCCCCGATGGGCCGCTGGTCGACGACGATCGCGGGGGAGAGGTCCTGGAGGTCCTCCACGTGCGGGCGCTCGTACTTGGGCAGCCGGTTGCGCACGAACCATGTGAAGGTCTCGTTCAGCTGGCGCTGGGACTCCACCGCGATCGTGTCGAACACGACCGAGGACTTCCCCGATCCCGAAACGCCGGTGAACACGGTCAGCCGGCCTTTCGGGATGCGGAGCGTGACGTCCTTGAGGTTGTTCTCCCGGGCTCCGGTGATGGTGATGAAATCGGGCATGCAGTCGAAGCTAGGCGGTATACCCGACAGCTTCTGGCGTGATTTCCTTCAGTTCTCCGTCCTCCAGCATCAGCCAGCGTGTGATGCCGATCGACTCCAGGAACGGCAGATCGTGGCTGGCCACGATCAGTGCGCCCTCGTACGACTCCAGGGCTGTGGTGAGCTGCCGCACGCTCGCCATGTCCAGGTTGTTCGTCGGCTCGTCCAGCATCAGCAGCTGCGGTGCCGGCTCCGCCAGCATCAGCGCGGCCAGCGCCGCCCGGAAGCGCTCGCCTCCGGAGAGGGTCTGCGTCTTCTGGTCGGCACGGGCACCCCGGAACAGGAAGCGGGCCAGCCGCGCCCGGATCCGGTTGTTGGTGGCGGCCGGCGCGAACCGGGCCACGTTCTCGGCGACCGTCAGCTCGTCGTCGAGGACGTCCAGCCGCTGCGGCAGGAAGCGCAGCGGGACATGGGCCGTCACCTCGCCGGCCACCGGCGCCAGCTCCCCGGCGATCGTCCGCAGCAACGTCGTCTTGCCCGAGCCGTTGCGCCCGATCAGCGCGATCCGCTCCGGGCCGTGCAGATCGAGACCACCGGCCACCCGGGCGCCGTACACGAGTTCCAGCTCCCGCAGCGTGAGGACGCCGCGGCCCGGCGGAACGGCCGTGTACGGCAGATCGACGCGGATCTCGTCGTCGTCCCGTACGGCCTCCACCGCGTCGTCGAGCCGCTCCCTGGCCTCGGTGAGCTTCTCCTCGTGCATGATGCGGTGCTTGCCCGCGGACTCCTGTGCCGCGCGCTTGCGTGCCCCCATGACGATCTTCGGCTCGCGCTTCTGGTCCCACATCTTCTGGCCGTACCGCTTGCGGCGGGCCAACTTGACCTGGGCGTCGACCAGTTCACGCTTCTGCTTCTTCAGGTCGGCCTCGGCGACCCGCACCATGCGCTCGGCCGCCTCCTGCTCGATCTCCAGAGCATGCTCGTACGCGGAGAAGTTGCCGCCGTACCAGGTGATCTCGCCCACCCGTCCGCCACCACCGCCCTCGGCCGAGGCGCCTCGCGCCGCAGGACTCACTCGGCGCAGATCGGCGATCTGGTCGACGAGGTCGAGCAGTTCACGGTCGTGGCTGACGACGACCATCACGCCCGGCCAGGACTGGACGGCCGTGTACAGCCGCCGGCGCGCGTACAGGTCGAGGTTGTTGGTGGGCTCGTCGAGCAGCAGGACGTCGGGGCGGCGCAGCAGCAGCGCGGCCAGGCGCAGCAGCACGGACTCGCCGCCCGAGACCTCGCCGATCGTGCGGTCCAACTCGACGTGGCCGAGCCCGAGTTCGCCGAGCGTGGCGAGCGCGCGCTCCTCCACGTCCCAGTCGTCGCCGACGGTCTCGAAGTGCACCTCGGCCACGTCGCCCGCCTCGATGGCGTGCAGCGCGGTCCGCTTGGCGGCGATGCCGAGCGCCTCGTCGACCTTCAGGGCGGTGTCCAGCGTGACGTTCTGCGGGAGGTAGCCGACCTCGCCCGCGACGCGTACGGCGCCGTCGAGCGGGGTGAGTTCTCCCGCGAGGAGCTTCAACAGGGTCGACTTCCCCGACCCGTTGGCCCCGACGAGGCCGGTGCGGCCGGGGCCGAAGGCGACGTCGAGGTTCTCGAAGACGGGGGTGCCGTCGGGCCAGGTGAAGGCAAGGGACGTACAGGTGATGGAAGTAGACATACGGGCCTCCGCGGATGCTCGAAGCGATCAAGGGCAAACGCGTTTCGAGACACCGGCGACCCACGGGGAGGCCTCAGGAGGGCATGAGAAAAGCCCTGTTTCCGGAGGACGGCTCGAACGCCGAGGTCGCACGCGGCGCACACACCTCAGGTGTGGCGCGGTGTCTCAGGACCTCAGACGAGCAACGTCCTTCTCCAATCGACGGCAACAGGACCGCTGTACACCGTAGGAGCGGGTGCCGACGGTGTCAACGCAATTGACGGTCCTGCGCGGAGGTCTCAGCGGGGGAGACCCTGGGCGGGATGCCTCAGCAGGCGTCCCGCATCAGCTCGGCGAGGTCGTGGTCCAGGTCGAGCTGGAGGTGCTCCAGCCCCAGCGGCACCAGCTCGCTCGTGGCCTGCAGGAAGCGCCGCACCTCGCCGGAACGGATGTGCACGACCGCCGTGCCCTCGGGAGCGTGGAACTCCAGGACCGTGCGGTCGAAGCCGTACGGCCGCACCCGGACGTCCCCGTGCCCCTCGGGGCCCTCCAGGCCGGACACCAGCAGCTCACGGCTGAAGGTCCAGCAGACCTCGACACCCTCCAGGGTGGCCGGCGCCGGGAAGGTCATACGGACGGCGAAGGGGTCGCGCCGGTCGTAGTGAAGGGTCGCGGGAATGCTCGGCATCCGCGGCGCGGCGGCGACCAGACGGGCCTCGACGGGCTGCTCGATGACGGTGGACAACGCCTTGCTCCCTTGTGACGGCTGGACGACTATCCGGGCGGACGAGACCGGGCACTGGTAGAGACGATGGAATCGGCCAATCCGTGCACCCCGAAGCCGAGTGACCTCGGTCACCGCCTTCATGCACGGGAGGGATCCGTATGCCCTTGTGTGCCAGGAAAGTCACCTGTGTCTCCCGTCCCTCCTGTGGCCCCCGAGG
Source organism: Streptomyces sp. NPDC001920 (assembly GCF_053594495.1). Lineage (NCBI taxonomy): Bacteria > Bacillati > Actinomycetota > Actinomycetes > Kitasatosporales > Streptomycetaceae > Streptomyces > Streptomyces sp. NPDC001920. The sequence goes on along the minus strand of NZ_JBSFEP010000024.1, from coordinate 68,014 downwards.
CCATCTGGACGCCGATACGGCACTGGGCTAGCTTCGCCCGCCATGAGGCGTTCGGGGAACACGCGACGGTCGGGGTACTGGTTTCGGACAAGTGCGGCGGGGGTGGTCTGCGGCGCGGCGCTGGCCGCGCTGACCGTGCTGCCCGCACAGGCGCGGGCACAGGCGGACCTGCCGGAGCGCGGGGTCCCGCACTGGGAGCCCAAGGACAGCGGCGCGCCCGAGGTGCGCTTCCGGGGGCTGTCCGCGGTCAGTCGGAAGACCGCCTGGGTGGCCGGAACCCAGGGCACCGTCCTGCGCACCACCGACGGCGGCACGACCTGGCGGAACGTCTCACCGCCCGGGGCCGGCGAACTCCAGTTCCGGGACGTCGAGGCGTTCGACGCGCGCCGTGCCGTGGTGCTGGCCATCGGAGAGGGCGAGGCGTCCCGTGTGTACCGCACGGACGACGGCGGCGCGACCTGGACCGAGTCCTTCCGCAACACCGACGCGCGGGCCTTCTACGACTGCCTCGCCTTCTTCGACCACCGGCACGGCCTGGCGATGAGCGACCCGGTGGACGGCCGGTTCCGCATCCTGTCGACCAGTGACGGCGGCCGCTCCTGGACGGTGCTGCCGAACACGGGGATGCCCGCCGCGCTGGAGGGTGAGGCGGGCTTCGCGGCGAGCGGGCAGTGCCTGGTCACCTCTGGACCGAAGGACGTCTGGCTGGCCACCGGCGGGGCGGCACGCGCGCGTGTGCTGCACTCCGCCGACCGAGGGCTCACCTGGACGGCCGCCGACACACCGGTCCCGGCCGGCGACCCGGCGCGCGGCGTCTTCGCCCTGGCCTTCCGCGACCGCACGCACGGCCTCGCGGTCGGCGGCGACTACCGCCCCGACCAGCCCTCCCCGCGGGCCGCGGCCCGTACCGGCGACCGGGGCGCCACCTGGCGGGCAGCCGCGAGCCCGGTGCCCGCCTACCGCTCCGCAGTCGCCTGGCTCCCGCACAGCCGCACCGCCGCCCTCGCCGTCGGGCCCACCGGGACCGACCTGACGACGGACGGCGGCCGCACCTGGCGGACCGTCGACACCGGCTCGTACGACACCGTGGACTGCACGCCGGACCTCGGCTGCTGGGCGGCGGGGGAGAAGGGCCGGGTCGCGCGGCTGGAGAGCTGACGCCGGAATGTGGGTACCCGGTCGCCGACCGCACTCGGTCGCCGACTGCGAGAGGAGTGACTCACATGCCGGCCGGTTCGAGCCCGAAGCGGGAACGCCAGTACGAGCACATCAAGAAGAGCGCCCAGGACCGGGGCGAGAGCGCCTCGCGCGCCGAGGAGATCGCGGCGCGGACGGTGAACAAGGAACGCGCACGGTCCGGCGAGTCCAAGTCCGCCAGCCGTACCTCCACCCAGGACATGTCCTCGGGCAAGCGGGGCGGCCAGCGGTCCGGCAAGGGCTCCCAGGGCCCCACCCGCGACCAGCTGTACGAGGAGGCCAAGAAGCGCAACATCCACGGACGTTCGGACATGAACAAGAGCCAGCTCAAGCAGGCACTGGGCAAGTGAGGCTCAGCCGGGCGTCTCGCGGTACCGCGCCAGCTCCGGGGCCGTCCTCGTGGCGGCGAACTCCGTGACGCGGTACGCGCACACGCCGGCCACGACGAACGGATCCGTGGCGGTGACTTCCTCGATGAGCGCCCGGTCCCCCGCGACGGCGAGGATCACTCCGCCGTCGCGGGGGTTCTTGCGCCCGGACGCGAGGAAGAGGTCCTTTTCGTACTGCTCGTCGAGCCACGCCACGTGCGCCTCCAGCACGGCGTCGACGGCAGCCAGCGGTGCGGTGTAGGTCAACTCCAGTACGAACATGACCGCGAGACTACCCCCGCGGCCCGCGCCCGCCGGCCACGACCCCGTACGCTCGTGCCCACCATGACGACCGTACGCATTCCCGCGGGCTGGCCCGCGACCGACGAAGAAGCCCGCGCCGTCCAGGACGAGTTGCGCGAGCGGGTGGTGCTCGACGAGCCGGGACCCCCGCCGGGCTCCGGGCACGTCACCGGTGTCGACGTCGCCTACGACGACGAACGGGACGTGGTCGCCGCCGCGGCCGTCGTCCTGGACGCGGCGAGCCTCGACGTCGTCGCCGAGGCCACCGCCGTCGGGCGGATCTCCTTCCCGTACGTCCCCGGCCTGCTCGCCTTCCGCGAGATCCCCACGGTCCTGGCCGCGCTCGACGCCCTGCCCTGCGCGCCCGGACTCGTCGTCTGCGACGGCTACGGCCTCGCCCACCCCCGCCGCTTCGGCCTCGCCGCCCACCTCGGCGTTCTCACCGGCCTGCCGACCATCGGCGTGGCCAAGAACCCCTTCACCTTCACCTACGACGACCCCGGCGCCGCACGCGGCTCGTCAGCGCCCCTCATGGCCGACGAGGAGGAGGTCGGGCGCGCCCTGCGCACCCGGGACGGCGTGAAACCGGTGTTCGTGTCCGTCGGCCACCGCGTGAGCCTCGACAACGCCTGCGCCCACACCCTGGCCCTGACGCCCGGCTACCGGCTGCCGGAGACCACACGCCGTGCGGACGCCCTGTGCCGGCAGGCGCTGAAGCAGGCGACCCGCGCGATCTGAGTACGTGCCCTGAGTACCCGTACGGATGCGGCGGGATCGGCCCGGTCGGCAGGGTGGGCCGCATGACGACGCACCGTTCCCCGAAGCCCCTCGCCGACCCCGACCGCCCCGTCGAGCACGCCGTGACGGCGGCGCTGGTCCTGGCCACACTGGCCGGGCTGGGCTGGATCGCCGGGATGATCTACACGCTCGCGGAATGGCCCCTCTAGGTCCTGCCGTCACATTCCCGCCTGCCCTGCGACGCCTGCCCTGCGACGCCTGGCACGCAGCCGGGCCGCCCTCCGGGCGGACGACGGGACCCGGACCCGGGCGGGCGGCTCGCGCCTGAACATGCAGACGGCCGTACCGAATGCTGCAATGGCTGAGGGGACCGTCCGGCTGAGGAGCGGCCATGCACCAGGACATCGGGGAGATGGGGCCCGTCGACTACCTGATCGTCGAGTTCCCCGGCAGCCGTATGACCGGAGAGGGCCTGCCCCTCCTCGTGGACCTCGTCGACAGAGGCATCATCCGCATCCTCGACCTCGTCTTCCTCCGCAAGGGCACCGACGGGTCGGTCGAGGCGCTGGAACTCAGGAACATCGGGGACGAGGTCGATCTGACGGTGTTCGAGGGAGCCTCCTCGGGACTGCTGGACCAGAGCGACCTGGAGGACGCCGGTGCCGCTCTGGAGCCCGGAAACTCCGCCGCGGTCCTGGTGTACGAGAACGTGTGGGCCGCGCCCCTGGCCGGTGCGCTGCGGCGCGGCGGGGCCGAGCTGGTGGCCAGTGGGCGCATCCCCGTGGACGCCCTGCTGGCCTCGCTGGACGCCGCCGAGGGGACTGTCCCTCCGGGTGGGGTCACCGCCGGGTGAGAGCGCCCTCCGCCGGCAGGAAGCGCCGCACCGCGCACGGATCGCAGGGAGATGAGTGACATGCCAGGACTCCTCCGCGGCGTCGCCCGCACCGCCGTCATCTCGGGTACGGCCACAGCGGTGTCCAACCGCGTCTCACGGCGCCAGGCGGGCCGATGGGCGCAGCAGGACCGCGAACGGCAGCGCACCTACGAGCAGGCCGTCGAGCCTCCGGCGCCCGCCGCCGCTCCACCGGCCGCCGACGACATGACCAGCAAGATCGACCAGCTGAAGCAACTCGCCGACCTCAGGGCCGCGGGAGCGCTCACCGACGAGGAGTTCGCGGCCCAGAAGCGCCGGGTCCTCGGCTGACGCGGAAGCACAGGTCGTGACCGAACCGGAGCCCCCGGCTGCGCCCGCCCTCGGCACGCAGCCGGAAGCGGCCGAACGGCTGCGCGACGTGCTGCGGCAACCGGCCTACCGGAAAGCGCTCGTCTTCTCCGTGCTCATCGGCGTCCCGGTCGCCCTGACGGCGTTCTGGTTCCTGGCCGCGGTGCACGAACTCGAACACGCGTGGTGGGTCGAACTGCCCGCCGCACTGGGCCGGCACACCCCTCCCTGGTGGTGGCCGCTGCCCCTGCTGACCCTCGCCGGGGTCGCCGTGGGTCTCGTGGTACGGCACCTGCCCGGAGCCGGCGGCCACGTCGCCGCCTCCGGTCTGCACCCCCAGGGAGCGGCCCCCTCCGCCCTGCCGGGGATCCTCCTCGCGGCCCTCGCCGGCCTGCCGCTCGGTGCCGTCCTCGGCCCCGAAAGCCCGCTGATCGCCCTCGGCGGCGGTCTGGCCCTCCTCCTCGCGCGAGCGGCCAGGGCCCCGCTGACACCGCAGAGCACCGCCCTGCTCGGCGCCGCAGGTGCCGCCGCGGCACTTCCGGCGATCTTCGGCAACCCGCTGGTCGGAGCGGTGATCCTCATCGAGGTGGCCGGCTTGGGCGGCGCGCGGCTGTTCGCCGTCATGCTTCCGGCACTCCTGTCCAGCGGGGTCGGCTCGCTCGTCTTCACCGGGTTCGGCCGCTGGACCGGTCTGTCCACCGGCGACCTGACACTGAAGGGGCTCCCGGCGTCCCGCCTCGACGCCGGGGACATCCTCTGGACGGTGCCGATGGCCGTGGCCCTCGGCACCGCCACGCACTACGTGCTGAACACCGGCCGCCTGACCGCGCTGTTCGTCCGCAGACGAACCGTCGTGCACACGGTGGCCTGCGCCCTGGCCGCCGGGGCGTGCGCCTCGGTGTACGCGCTGGCCGTGGACCGCTCCCCGGCGGAGGTCGCCTCGTCCGGCCAGGCAACCCTCGCCCGCCTCGCCGAGGACCCGCACGCCTGGAGCGTCGGCGCGCTGATCGCCGTACTGCTGTGCAAGGCCGCGGCGTACGCGCTGTGCCTGGGCAGCCTCCGCGGTGGCCCGGTCTTCCCCGCGCTGTTCCTCGGGGCCGCGGCGGGCGTGCTGCTGGCCCCGCTCCCCGGCCTGGGCGTCGTGCCCGGGCTGGCCGCCGGCATGGCGGCCACGGGCGCCGCGGCCCTGCGGCTGCCGGTCAGCAGCGCGGTGCTGGTCGTCCTGCTGCTGGGCAGCGGGGCGATGACCTCCGTGGTGATCATCGCGGCGGTGGTGAGCTTCGTGACGGCCGAACTGCTGCCACCGGGCCGCGCCGTTCCGCCACCCGAAGAGCCGGACAGGGCGACGGCCGAACGGGCCCCCGGCAGGCGGGGCGGCGGGCCCGAGCGCGGCTGATCCGGCCGGGGCCCGCGGCGCCGGCGCGCCGGACCCGGTGACGCGTTCCCGGCCCGCCCTCGCGCCGCACCGACCGGGCATGCGCGCCCGCCGACGGCGACCCACTGGGGACCGAAGCCCTGCCGGGAAGGAGCCACATGACCGGCGCTGCGACACCGCACGCACCGCATGTCCGAGACGGACTTCAGGGCCCGTGCCAGGGGCTGTCCGCGTCGGCGACCGCGGACACGGAGCGCCGGCCGGGGGCCCTGGCCTCGCTCACGCCCGGGCGTGTGGTGGCCGTGGTGGGTGCCGGACGCGGTGTCCCGCTGGGCGCTCCCGGGTGCAAGGCGTGCCGTGGCTGGAGCCCGGCGACCAGGTGAGCGCCTGTGACCCGGCGGCCGCCCGGTCCGCCCAGGGGCCACGGTCGGGCCGGGCGACCCGCTGTTCGTGCGGGTGGGCCCCGTCGTCGACGCCGCACCCTCGGTGCCTGGGACCCGGCTCGGGCCCGTGCCGGTCCGCATCCGCAGACGATGCGCTTCCGGCCGCGGGCGTGGCCGTCCTCGGGTCGGACGGCAACGACGAGGCGGCCCCGGCCCCGGTCAACCCGTCCCTGACGGCCATGGCGAACGCCCTGAGGGTGGGTGATCACCTCGTGGAGCGGTTGACTCGACCGGGAGCGGGGGACCCGTCTTCGGGCGGGGGAAGATCCTCCGCCGGTCGGCGCAACACCGGTTCGTGCCGCGACGACGCGGCCCGCACCCGGTGATTGGGTGACGCTTCGACCTCCGGGCCACGGCCCGGGCGACCCGGCCCCGCAGTGCAGGAGACAGCCATCGTGAGTTCCCCCGAGGGCACGCCCCGCGACGTGATCCCCGCCCAACTGCTCAAGGGCCAGAAGGCCCTGGTCACCGGCGCGAACTCCGGCATCGGCAGGGCGACGGCCCTGGCCATGGGCCGGGCCGGGGCCGATGTGGTCGTGAACTACGTGGCCGGACCCGAGGAAGCCGAGAAGGTCGTCGAGGAGATCAGGTCCTTCGGCGTGCGGGCGGTCGCCCACGAGGCGGACGTCTCCGACGAGGACCAGGTCGTCGCCATGGTGAACCGGACGGTCGAGGAGTTCGGCACCCTCGACATCCTGGTGGCCAACGCCGGCCTCCAACGCGACGCCCCCTTCACCGAGATGACGCTCGCCCAGTGGCAGAAGGTCATCGACGTCAACCTCACCGGCCAGTTCCTGTGCGCCCGCGAGGCCACCAAGGAGTTCCTGCGGCGCGGTGTCGTCCCCGAGGTGTCGCGTGCGGCCGGGAAGATCATCTGCATGAGCTCCGTGCACCAGGTCATCCCCTGGGCCGGGCACGTCAACTACGCCTCCTCCAAGGGGGGCGTGCGGATGATGATGGAGACGCTCGCCCAGGAACTCGCGCCGAAGAAGATCCGCGTGAACGCCATCGCCCCGGGCGCCATCCAGACCCCCATCAACCACAGCGCCTGGGAGACGGCCCAGGCCCGCGAGGACCTCCTCAAGCTGATTCCCTACGACCGCATCGGCGACCCGGAGGACATCGCGAACGCGGCCGTCGGCCTCGCCTCCGACCTCATGGACTACGTGGTGGGCGCCACGCTCTTCGTGGACGGCGGGATGACCCTCTTCCCGGGATTCGCCACCGGCGGCTGACCCCTCCGCGGTGTGCCGGCCAGGCCGCAGCCGGCAGGCCTACGCACGGTCCAGGGCCGAGTCGAGGGTGATCGCCGCGTCGATGAGGGCGAGATGGGTGAACGCCTGCGGGAAGTTGCCCAGTTGACGGCCCGTCGGGTCGATCTCCTCCGAGTACAGACCGAGGTGGTTGGCGTACCCCATCATCTTCTCCAGCACCAGCCGCGCCTTGTCGGTCCGCCCCGCGCGGGCCAGGGCGTCGACGTACATGAAGGTGCACAGCGAGAAGGTGCCTTCCGAGCCGCGCAGGCCGTCCGGTGAGGCTTCCGGGTTGTAGCGGTAGACCAGGCTGTCGCTGACCAGTTCCTGTTCCATGGCGACAAGCGTCGACGTCCACAGGGGGTCGTCGGGGGTGATGAACCCGACCGTCGCCATACGCAGCAGCGAGGAGTCGAGGACATCGCCGCCGTAATGCTGGACGAAGGCCTGGCGCCCCTCGCTCCAGCCCTTGGCCATGACCTGTTCGTAGCAGTCGTCCCGGGCGCCGCGCCAGCGGTGGGCGGCGGCCGGCCGGCCGTTGGACTCGGCGAGCCGCAGGGCGCGGTCGAAGGCGACCCACGACATGACACGGCCGTACGTGAAGTCCTCCCGGCCGCCGCGGGTCTCCCACAGGCCCTCCTCCGCCTGGTCCCAGTGGTCCGCCAGCCAGTCGAGGTTGGTCAGCAGCGCGTTCCAGCCGCGGTGCCCCATCTGCAGTCCGTGCCGGTGCGCGAAGTAGATGCTGTCCAGCGCCTCGCCGTAGATGTCCAGTTGGAGCTGTGCGGCGGCGCCGTTCCCGATGCGCACCGGCGCCGAACCCGCGTAGCCCGCCCAGTGGCCGAGGATCTGTTCGTCCAGGTCGGAGGAGCCGTCCACCCGGTACATGACGTTCAGCGGACCGGTGTCGCCGTCCCTTCCGGCCCGCTCCTCGACCCGGTCCGAGAGCCACTGTATGAACGCCCTGGCCTCGTCGGTGAAGCCGAGCCCCAGCAGGGCGTACACCGAGAAGGACGCGTCCCGGATCCACGTGAACCGGTAGTCCCAGTTGCGCTCCCCGCCCAGTTGCTCGGGAAGCGCCGTGGTCGGAGCGGCCACCACGGCGCCGGTGGGCGCGAAGGTCATCAGCTTCAGCGTGATCGCGGAGCGCTCCACGGTCTCACGCCAGCGTCCCTTGTACCGCGACTGGCGCAGCCAACCGCGCCAGAACAGCACCGTCTCGTCGAAGAGTTGCTGGTACTCCGACAGCCGCATCTCCCTCGGCGGCCCGTCGGCTGCCCACTCCAGGGCCAGCCCCCGCTCCTGGCCCGCCTCCAGCGTCAGCGTGAAGTGCAGGGCGTCCCGGCGGTCGGCGAGCACGTCCAGCAGCCGCTCGTCGTCCGGTTCGCGGATGCGGTGCACGGTGAGCTCCGCGCCGCCCTCCGCGGTGAACACCGCTCCGTGCGTGCCGATGCGCAGACGGTGCGGCCGCCGCCCGTAGTCGAACCTCGGCGCTATCTCCACCTCGAACGTCATCCTGCCGCGTACACAGCGGACCATCCTCACCAGTCGGTGGCGCTGCGTGACCGTGCGGCCGGTCACCGGCATGAAGTCGATGACCTCTCCGGCGCCCGCCTCGGTCATGAAGCGGGTGACCAGGATCGCCGTGTCGGGAAGGTACAACTGCTTGGTCGCGTACGACCGGTGCATCGGGCGGACCGTGCAGTGCCCGCCCTTGTCCTTGTCCAGCAGTGCGCCGAACACGCTCGGCGAGTCGAATCTCGGGGCGCAGAACCAGTCGACGCTTCCGTCGGTCGTCACCAGTGCGGCGGTCTGGAGGTCGCCGAGGAGGCCGTGGTTCTCGATCAGCGGGTAGTCGTGCATCGGGGCCCGCCCTTTCGGTGTGCGATTCACCCGAACGCCCCTGGATCAGACTAAGCCGAGGGCCGGAGAACGGCGCGCGGGCGGGGGCCGTCGCCACGCCGTGCGGGCCGTACGCGACCAGCGACAGACCGGCGACGAGCTCCGCCGAGAGGTGCGGCGTCGACGGAAGTCCCCTCGGCTCCGGGGCTGCCCGCCGGTCAGGGCCGGGACCAGGTCGATCACCGGGAGGACACGCCAGAGACCCGCCACCCGTGCTCGGGCGCCGTACGGGTCGAGGGTGAGTACGGCCGTGGTCCGCCGCGTCCGCACGCGGCGGACCCGGGCGGCGCCTCGTGACGCGGCGTGCCGGGCCCCGCCTCGTCACGCACCCTGGAGTCGGGAAGGAGCGGCTCGATGGAGACTTCCGCAGCGAAGCCGCCGGCGACGCGGGCAAGCCGCCGAGCCGGCCCGCCCGCGTGAGCCGTGCGGCCGGCGGCCACCGGCGGATCCGCGCCCTGCTGCGCCCGTCGTGGTGGCGTGGCCGCATCGAGAGCCTGACGGCCTGGCAGAAGACGCTCCACGCGCGCGTGGAGACCCGCTTCCCGGTGGTCACCGCACTCGTGGACCGCCTGGTGTCGGTGAACATCTTCGACTCCGCCACCCGTATCGCTGCGCAGTGCTTCCTGACCGCGGTGCCCCTGCTGTTCGTGCTCGGCGCCTACGCCCCGGAGGCGGTGCAGGACCAGGTGGCCGCGTCGATCAGCTCCGTCTTCGGACTGACGGGGCAGACGAAGGCGCAGGTGGAGCAGGCGTTCGAGCCGCCGACCGAGGACCTGCGCCAGGCGACCGGCCTGGTGGGCGGGCTGATGGTGCTGCTGTCGGCCACCGCGGTCAGCCGCGCGGTGCAGCGCCTGTGCCGACGCGCCTGGCAGCTGCCCCGGACAGTGGGCAAGGTCGCTCCGTGGCGCTGGGTCGCATGGATCCTCCTGTGGCTCGGCTCACTCGTCGTGCAGGGGCTGCTGCACAACGGGCTCGGGCTGGGGGCGTGGGCGGGGTTCCCGATCGTCCTGGCCATGCAGATGGTGATGTGGTGGTGGACCCAGCACCTGCTGCTCGGCGGGGCGGTCCGCTGGGCGCCCCTCGTGCCGGGTGCCGCCATCACGGCGGTCGCGGTCAGCTGTCTGTCGGTGACGGCCCACTTCTACATGCCGCGGGCGCTCGACCGGGCCTTGGCCGACTACGGCTCCGCGGGTTCCGTCTTCGTGCTGCTGTCCTGGCTGATCGTCGTGTGCGTGGCCGTCGCCATCGGCCTCAGCGTGGGCGCCGTGCTGTCCCAGGAGCCCTTCCTGAGGCGCCGCCTGGGAACGCCGACATCACCGCCCTGACCGCGGGCGCGGTGTCGTCGCCGATCGCCCGCAGGTCCGCACCGAGGGTGCCGAGCCAGTTCTCCACGTCCACCAGGACCGGCAGGAACGGGCCGGTCAGTGACGACGCGATCGCGTACGGGATGCGCACCGGCGGCACCCGCACGCCGCCCTGCGGAAAGCCGGCGGCCAGGTCGGCCGCGTCTGCCGTCGACTCGGCGGCCTCGCGCGCCCAGGCCGCCGCCGCGTCGGGCACCTCGCCGTCCAGGTCGCGCGCGGCGATCCGCGGCAGCCAGGCGGCGGCGACCAGGGTGTGGATCGCGAAGTTGAGCGCGGCCGGCCAGTCGGGCGCTGCCTCCTGATGGCCTGTGGGTTCGCTGCGGTACTGGGCGTACGCCGCCTCGGCGAGCCGCAGCCGGTGCCGGGTCCGCCACCGGGTGTGCCCGGTGTCCTCCGTCGGCTCAGTCGGCTCAGTCGGCTGCGTCGGCTCGGTCCTGCCGTCGGGCGGCTCGGCCTTGTCTTCGTGCGGTTTCACCCTGCCGTCGTGCGGTTTCACCCTGCCGTCGTGCGGTTTCACCGTGCCGTCGTGCGGTTTCACCCTGCCGTCGTGCCGCTTGGTCGTGCCGTCGTCCGGCTCGGTTCTCTCGTCGGGCGGTTCGGTTCTGTCGCCGGGGCGTACCGGGTGCGCCTTCGATGGCTCCGCGGCGCCCTCGCGGGGCTTCGTGGGAGCCGTCGCCACGGCCGCCGCACGTGTGGGCAGCGTGGCCGCCACCGTCGCCCGTACCAGGGGTGCTGCCTCCACAAGCAGCCTCGCCATGCCCCGCCGGACCTCGGCGGCCGCTCCGGCCGGCCACGCCACGACGCCGCACAGCAGACCGATGCAGCAGCCCGTGAGGACGTCCAGCGCCCGGGTCTCCCCGAGCCGCCAGGTGACCGGCGCGAGCTGGGCGAAGGCCGTGGAGACGACCAGCGTGAACAGGCCCTGCGCCCAGGCGATTCCGGCGACGGGTCCCACCGTGAAGGCCAGCAGCATGAGGGGGACCAGCAGCGCCGCGTAGACGTCGGTCGTCTCGCCCGCCCACAGGATCAGCGTGCCGGCCGTCAAAGCCCCCGCGAACGTGCCGATCACCGCCAGTCGTACGGCGGACCAGGTGGCGCCCACCGTGGTGCGTCCGAGCGTCAGCACGGCCAGCAGTACCCAGAAACCGTGGGAGAGGTCCAGCGAACCGGCGACGAGACGTGCGACGCCGAGCCCGAGCGCCGTGCGTACCGCGTTCTGGAACACGACCGAGCGCAGCGTCAGGTTCCCGGTGAGCCGCCGCAGCCACAGGTCGATCGCGGGCGGCCCCGCGTACCAGAGCTGTTCGCGCGGCAGCCCGCGCACGACGCGCCTGCCGCCGAGCGCGACGGACAGGGCGGCCCGGGCGGTCACCGCCGAGGCGGCCTCGGCGAGAACGGCGGACTGGCGCCGCAGGACGGTCAACGCCGGGGGTTCGCGCGCGCCGGCGGCACGCCTGCGAGCGAGGACGAACAGTTCGACCATCTCCTCAAGACCCTCGGGGCCGGCTACGGGACGCCGACCGCGCAGGTTCTCCGCCATGGCGGCGCACTCCGCGGCGATCCCGGTCAGCAGCGACGCCGACAGGGGGTCCCGGACGGGTGGGGACGCGGGGTGTTCCGCGGCGCGGGCCATCTGGTCGAGGAGGCGCCGGGCCGCGCCACCCACGTGCGCCAGCGCGCGGTCGGTGCGTCCCGCGCCGGTCGGTCGTACGGCGGGCGGCAGTCGCGACAGGCGCAGGGACTGGCCGGCCGACCGCAGCTCGCGGACGCGAGCGGGTTCGGCCGTGCCGCCGCACGCCGAGGCTCTCGCGGCGCGGGCCGCCACCTCCAGGGCGGCGGCGACCCGTTCGCGGTAGGGGACCTCCGCGGGGGCCGGTAGCAGCAGTACCTCGCACAGCACCGTCAGCGTGCCGCCCAGGAGCAGGCCCGCCAGCCGCTGGGGGAGGGTGTCCGGCTGGTAGGGCGGGAAGCAGGCCAGGATGTAGAACAGCTGCAGACCGGGGGCGGCGCCGGCCGGGGCGGGCCCGCAGGCCCCGGCGAAGGACATCACGAAGCCCACGAGGACCATCCCGGCGACCGCCGGGGCGGTGCCGACGGCGAGCGCGGTGCCGAGCGCGGTCAGGGCCGCGGCGACCGGGAGGGCGTACAGGACGACGCGGGCGCGGTCCCGGCCCGAGCCGGGCAGGGGGGACAGGATGCCGAGGGCGATCGGGGTGAAGAGGGCGTAGAGCGCGACCACCGGGGCGTCCAGGACGTACACCGCCGGATAGAACCCGGCGGCGGCCGCCACGGTGACCCGCACCGCCCGGCGTGCGGCCTGCACACGGTCGGGTGACGACGCCCGCTGCGGCATTTCGCTCCTTCCCGCGGCCCCGCCCCGGGGAGCATCCCACCGCCGTCCTTCCATTGTCCGTACGCGCGGGCCGCCGGCAGCCCCGGCGACATGGGGGAGCGGGCGCTTCGGACCGGAGGGCCCGCGTGTCGCTCCCCCCGCGTGTCCGGCGCGCATGGGCAGACGCCTGGGCCGTCGGCGAGGCGTTCGGGCCCGAGACCGGCACGATCTCCTGACCGATCCGCTACGGCCGCCCCGACGGGTGATTCCGCAACCCGCCCGCATCCCGGCGGAGGGGGGCGTACGGCGAGCCCGTGCGCCCCCTCCCGCCGTGTCCGAGGCCGGTCGAGGCGGTGTTCGAGGCCGCGCGCGCAACCGTGCCCGGTGCGGTTCGCCCAGGGGCGGGCCGCCGACTGCCCGCCGGTCCTGTCCGCGCTCAGCGCCGCATGCAGCACCGGGCTCAGCGCCGCATGCAGCACCGGGCTCAGCGCCGCATGCAGTACCGGGCTCAGCGCCGCATGCAGTACCGGGCTCAGCGCCGCATGCAGCGCCGCGTCCGGTGCCCTGCGGCAGCACCCTCGCGACGGCCCTGCCGCACCCCGTGACCCGCTCCTCGCCCGGACCGAGACGCGGCCTCGCAGTGTCCCGGTCGACACGCGTGGCCGTGCCGGCGGTTCAGCGACGTGCGGCCACCCGCAAAGTGATCCCCGCCCGCCGCAACCGCTCGATCAGCGCGTCCCCCATGGCGACCGCCGTCGTGACCTGCCCGGCCGTCGGCGGCAGCTCGTCGAAGGCCAGGGACAGCGCCGACTCGGCGAACATCTTCGCCGTCTCGCCGTACCCGGGATCACCGCCCGCGACCTCGGTGAAGACCCGTCGGCCCCCGCCCTCGCCGACGAAGCGGACGGAGAACCAGCTCCTCGCGCGCTTCTCCGGCCCCGGCCCGTCACCGGGCTTCAGCCGGTCGGACAACCAGCGCCGGGCGGGCGGCAGTTGGGCGGCCGTGAAGAGCGCGCCCATCGCCGCCACCCCACCGACGGCGACGGGCAGATGCCGTACGGCGGCGTAGTGGCGGTAGCGGAAGTCCGGGCCGTAGCGTTCCAGGGCCCGCGCGGAGCGCTTGACGATCTGCGGGTCGATGGTCGGCAGCGGCAGCGCCCACGCGCCGACCTCCTTGGCGAACCGGGGTGCGCCGGTCGGCGCCAGCGCCCTGCGTCCCATGACCCGGGGCTCGTGGCGGGCACGGTCACGCGCGGCGGCCACCATCTGACGTCCGCGTGAGAACTGGTTGAGCGCCGACGCGAACGTGCCGCCGGAGAAGGTGGCGTCGGCCGTCACGAACCCCTCCACGGTGAGGGGTACGCCTTCCGGCAGCTGCTGGACGGTGAAGTACGCGCCCAGGTCGTGCGGAACGGAGTCGAAGCCGCAGGCGTGCACCAGCCGCGCGCCGGTCTCCCGCGCGCGTGCGTCGTGCCGGACGTACGTCCGGTCCACGAACTCCGGCTCCCCGCAGAGGTCGAGGTAGTCGGCGCCGGTGTCCGCGCAGGCCGCGACCAGGTCCTCGCCGTACATCACGTAGGGCCCCACCGTCGTGGCCACCACGTGCGCCTGCTCGGCGAGACGGCGCATCGAGGCCGGATCGGAGACGTCCGCCTCCAGCACCCCGACCCCCTCACCGCCGGGCAGCCGGTCGCGCAGCCGCTCCAGTTTGCCCCTGCTGCGGCCGGCGATCGCCCAGCGCAGCCCCTCGGGCGCCTGCGCGGCCAGGTACTCCGCGGTGAGCACCCCCACGAAGCCGGTCGCTCCGAAGAGCACGATGTCGTACGGGCGATCCGCCCTGTTCAGCCTGCTCATGACACCCCTCGGTCTCGCAGCTCGCGCCTTTGTCGGTGGCCGAGGCTAGCGTGAGGGATGCGGAGCCCGACGACGAGGCCGGAGGTAAGCGGTGGCCGTGCCCAGTAATGCCCTGAAGAAGTGGGAGAAAGTGCGCGAGTTCGCGCTGGGACTCCCCGGCGCCACCGAGGAGTTCCCCTGGGGCGAGACGGTCGCGAAGGTCGAGAAGAAGGTCTTCGTCTTCCTCGGGGTCGACGACGGCAGCCATCCGCTGGGCATAACGGTGAAGCTCAAGGACGAGTCGGCCCACGCCCACGCCCTTACCTGCCCCGGCGCCGAGCCCGCGGGATACGGCCTGGGAAGGTCGGGGTGGGTGAGCATCCCGTTGCAGCCGAAGGGTGCTCCCGCGGCGGAGCTGCTCTGCGACTGGGTGGAGGAGAGCTACCGCACCATCGCACCGAAGCGGCTGACGGTCGAGCTGGACGGGCGCTGACCGCGGCCGGGCCGGGGGTGCGGCCTGACCTCGGGCGGGTAACTTCCTAAGCGCTTGCTCTTGTATCCGGCGGAGCATGTTTCTAGCATCGTCGGTGTTACAGCAGGTGTGTCATACCGCAGGGTCACGCGCCGTCGCACTTCGTCATCTGTCGGTCGCATATCGTCATACTTCGGTCGCACCGCCGACTTCCTCACTCTCACCTCGTGTCCGATTCCCTGGGGGCTGGATGGCAACGACGCCAGGACAGGGCCCGCTCACCGGCGTACGGGTGGTCGAGCTGGCCGGCATCGGGCCGGGCCCGTTCGCCGCCATGCTCCTCGCCGACCTCGGCGCCGACGTCGTACGAGTGGACCGCCCCGGCGGCCCGGGGCTCGCGATCGACGCCGCGTACGACATCACCAACCGCAACAAGCACTCGGTGGTCATCGACCTGAAGTCCGCCGACGGCGCGGCCCGCGTCCTCGACCTCGCCGCTCGCGCCGACATCCTGATCGAGGGCT
The DNA here is from genome assembly GCF_053594495.1 of Streptomyces sp. NPDC001920. NCBI lineage: Bacteria > Bacillati > Actinomycetota > Actinomycetes > Kitasatosporales > Streptomycetaceae > Streptomyces > Streptomyces sp. NPDC001920. Next base: position 52,691 of record NZ_JBSFEP010000024.1, on the reverse strand, counting down.
ATCGCCCCGGTGTCGCCGAGCGTCTGGGAGTCGGCCCCGAGGACTGCCACGCCCGCAACCCCGCGCTGGTGTACGGCCGGATGACCGGCTGGGGCCAGGAGGGGCCCCTCGCCCACCGCGCCGGCCACGACATCGCGTACATCGCGGTCACCGGCGCTCTCGGCATGATCGGCAGCCCCGACGAGCCACCGGCCGTCCCCGCCAACCTGCTCGGCGACTACGCGGGCGGTTCCCTCTACCTCGTCGTCGGCGTGCTCGCCGCCCTCCTCCACGCCCGCGCGACCGGTGGCGGCCAGGTCGTCGACGCCGCCATCGTCGACGGCACCTCCCACCTCGCCGCGATGATCCACGGCATGCTCGCCGCCGGCGGCTGGCAGGACCGGCGCGGCGCCAATCTGCTGGACGGCGGCTGCCCCTACTACGGCACCTACGAGACGGCCGACGGCGGGTACATGGCCGTCGGCGCCCTGGAACCGCAGTTCTACGCCGAGTTCCTCGACCTGCTCGGCCTCACGGAGTTCGCGGACGCCCGCAAGGACTGGACCCGCTGGGGCGAACTGCGCGAGGTGGTCACCGACCGCTTCAAGTCCCGTACCCGGGCCGAGTGGACGGCCGTCTTCGAGGACACCGACGCCTGCGTGGCGCCCGTCCTGTCGCTGCGCGAGGCCCCGCACCACCCGCACCTCGCCGCCCGCGGCACCTTCACCGAACACGGCGGCATCACCCAGCCCGCCCCGGCCCCCCGCTTCTCCGCCACCCCCACCGCCGTACGCACCGGCCCGGCGCGGCCCGGCGCCGGCACCGCGGAGGTGGCACGGGACTGGGGCGTACGCGGGTTGCCGGGCGACCCTGGTGGGGCGGGCGCAGCGCCGACGGACGCCGAAGCGACGGACCGCCCGGACCTGCGGGGCGCCGAGGTGGTCGACCCGAACCCGGCGGAGACCGGGGGCGCCGGCCCGGACCTGCGGGGCGCCGAGGTGATCGACCCGTCTTCGACGCCCGCCGCTCCGACGGCCCCGCTGCCGAACAGCGGCGACGCCACCGCTTCGCATCCGGACGGCGCCGAGGCCCCGTACCCGGTCCCGAACGACGCCGACGCCACACGCCCCCACAGTCCCACTCGCGCCGAGGCCGCGAGCCCTCACCCGAAGGCCTCCGGCACGACCCGCCCCGACCCGTACGGCGCCGACACGAAGGGCTTCGAATGAAGCGGCAGATCTTCGCCCCCGAGCACGACGCGTTCCGGGAGACCGTGCGGGCCTTCCTCGCCAGGGAGGTGCTGCCCCACTACGAGCAGTGGGAGAAGGACGGCATCGTCTCCCGCGAGGCATGGCGCGCGGCCGGCAAGCAGGGCCTGCTCGGCTTCGCCGTACCCGAGGAGTACGGAGGCGGCGGCACCCCCGACTTCCGCTACAGCGCCGTCCTCGCCGAAGAGTTCACCCGCGCGGGTGCCCCGGGCCTCGCCCTCGGCCTGCACAACGACATCATCGGGCCGTACCTGACCGGCCTCGCCACCGACGAGCAGAAGCGCCGCTGGCTGCCCGGCTTCTGCGACGGCACGCTGATCACCGCCATCGCGATGACCGAGCCCGGCGCCGGCTCCGACCTCCAGGGCATCCGCACCCACGCCGAGGACCGCGGCGACCACTGGGTGCTCAACGGCTCCAAGACGTTCATCTCCAACGGCATCCTCGCCGACCTGGTGATCGTCGTCGCCAGGACCACCCCCGAGGGCGGTGCGCACGGACTGTCCCTGCTCGTCGTCGAGCGCGGCACGGACGGCTTCGAGCGCGGCCGGAACCTGGACAAGATCGGCCAGAAGGCGCAGGACACGGCCGAGCTGTTCTTCCATGACGTCCGCGTGCCCAAGGAGAACCTCCTCGGCGAACTCAACGGCGCCTTCGTCCACCTGATGACGAACCTCGCCCAGGAGCGCCTGAGCATCGCCGTCTCCGCGATCGCCGCCGCCGAGCACCTGCTGGAGATCACCACGGAGTACGTCAAACAGCGCGAGGCCTTCGGGCGCCCGCTGGCCACCAAGCAGCACATCCGCTTCGAGGTGGCCGAGATGGCCACCGAGTGCGCCGTCACCCGCACGTTCCTCGACCGCTGCATAGAAGACCACTCGAACGGGGAGCTCGACGCCGTCCACGCCTCGATGGCCAAGTGGTGGGCGACCGAGCTCCAGAAGCGGGTCGCCGACCGCTGCCTGCAACTGCACGGCGGCTACGGCTACATGAGTGAACAGCCGGTCGCCCGTGCCTTCACCGACGGCCGCATCCAGACCATCTACGGCGGGACGACCGAGATCATGAAGGAGATCATCGGCCGTTCCCTGCTCGGCTGAAGCCCCCTCGCCGGGCCGACCCTCACCGAAAGGCCTCCCTGTGAGCACCGAAGCGTACGTGTACGACGCGATCCGCACCCCGCGCGGCCGCGGCAAGGCGAACGGCGCCCTGCACGGCACCAAGCCCATCGACCTGGTCGTCGGCCTCATCCACGAGATCCGCGACCGCTTCCCGAACCTCGACCCGGCCGCCGTCGACGACATCGTGCTGGGTGTCGTCGGCCCGGTCGGCGACCAGGGCTCCGACATCGCCCGCATCGCCGCCATCGCGGCCGGGCTGCCGGACACCGTGGCCGGCGTGCAGGAGAACCGCTTCTGTGCCTCGGGCCTGGAGGCCGTCAACCTGGCCGCCGCCAAGGTGCGCTCCGGCTGGGAGGACCTGGTCCTCGCCGGCGGTGTCGAGTCGATGTCCCGGGTGCCGATGGCCTCGGACGGCGGCGCCTGGTTCAACGACCCGATGACCAACCTCGCCGTCAACTTCGTGCCGCAGGGCATCGGCGCCGACTTGATCGCCACCGTCGAGGGCTTCTCGCGCCGCGACGTCGACGAGTATGCGGCCCTGTCCCAGGAGCGCGCGGCCACGGCGTGGAAGGAGGGCCGCTTCGAGAGGTCCGTCGTCCCGGTCAAGGACCGCAGTGGCCTGGTCGTCCTCGACCACGACGAGCACATGCGCCCGGGCACCACCGCCGACTCCCTGGCCAAGCTGAAGCCGTCCTTCGCGGACATCGGCGACCTGGGCGGCTTCGACGCCGTGGCGCTGCAGAAGTACCACTGGGTGGAGAAGATCGACCACGTCCACCACGCGGGCAACTCCTCCGGCATCGTCGACGGCGCCTCTCTGGTCGCCATCGGCTCCCGGCAGGTCGGCGAGCGCTACGGCCTCACGCCCCGCGCGCGGATCGTCTCCGCCGCCGTCTCCGGGTCCGAGCCCACCATCATGCTCACCGGCCCCGCGCCCGCCACCCGCAAGGCGCTCGCCAAGGCCGGTCTGACCATCGACGACATCGACCTCGTCGAGATCAACGAGGCGTTCGCGGCGGTCGTCCTGCGTTTCGTGAAGGACATGGGCCTGTCCCTGGACAAGGTCAACGTCAACGGCGGCGCGATCGCCCTCGGCCACCCGCTCGGCGCCACCGGCGCCATGATCCTCGGCTCGCTCGTCGACGAACTGGAGCGCCAGGACAAGCGGTACGGCCTCGCCACGCTGTGCGTGGGCGGCGGCATGGGCATCGCCACCATCGTCGAGCGCATCTGACCCCCTCACGACGGATCACACGGAGCACCTCCACATGAGCACTGAGTCCACCACCATCCGCTGGGAGCAGGACCGCGAAGGCGTCGTCACCCTCGTCCTGGACGACCCGAGCCAGTCCGCGAACACCATGAACCAGGCGTTCCGCGACTCCCTGGCCGTGATCACCGACCGCCTGGAGGCCGAGAAGGACACCATCCGCGGTGTCATCATCACCTCCGCCAAGAAGACCTTCTTCGCCGGCGGCGACCTGCGCGACCTGATCCGGGTCACCCCCGAGACCGCGCAGGAGCTGTTCGACGGCGGCATGGCCATCAAGCGCGACCTGCGCCGCATCGAAACCCTCGGCAAGCCGGTCGTCGCCGCGCTGAACGGCGCGGCCCTGGGCGGCGGTTACGAGATCGCCCTCGCCTGCCACCACCGCATCGCCCTGGACGCCCCCGGCTCCAAGATCGGCTGCCCCGAGGTCACCCTCGGCCTGCTGCCGGGCGGAGGCGGCGTGGTCCGCACGGTACGCCTCCTCGGCATCGCGGACGCCCTGCTGAAGGTCCTCCTCCAGGGCACCCAGTACAACCCGCGGCGCGCCCTGCAGAACGGCCTGGTCGACGACGTCGTCACCACCCGGGAGGAACTGCTCGCCAGGGCCCGGGCCTACATCGAGGCCCACCCCGAGTCGCAGCAGCCCTGGGACCGGCCCGGCTACCGGATCCCCGGCGGCACGCCCGCCAACCCCAAGTTCGCGGCGAACCTGCCCGCCTTCCCGGCCACCCTGCGCAAGCAGACGAACGGCGCCCCGTACCCGGCCCCGCGCAACATCCTCGCGGCCGCCGTCGAAGGCGCCCAGGTCGACTTCGAGACGGCACAGGTGATCGAGGCCCGCTACTTCGTCGAGCTGGCGGCGGGACAGACGTCGAAGAACATGATCCAGGCGTTCTTCTTCGACCTGCAGGCCGTCAACTCGGGCGCCAACCGCCCCAAGGGCGTCGAGCCGCGCAAGGTCCGCAAGGTCGCCGTCCTGGGCGCCGGCATGATGGGCGCGGGCATCGCCTACTCGTGCGCCCGCGCGGGCATCGAGGTCGTCCTCAAGGACGTCTCGCTGGAGGCGGCGCTGAAGGGCAAGGGGTACTCGGAGAAGCTGTGCGCGAAGGCGGTCTCCCGGGGCCGTACGACGCAGGAGAAGGCGGACGCGCTGCTGGCCCGCATCAAGCCGACCGCCGACCCGCAGGACGTGGCCGGCTGTGACGCGGTCATCGAGGCGGTCTTCGAGAACCCCGAACTCAAGCACAAGGTCTTCCAGGAGATCCAGAACATCGTCGAGCCGGACGCGCTGCTGTGCTCCAACACCTCGACGCTCCCGATCACCGCCCTCGCCGAAGGCGTGGACCGCCAGGCCGACTTCATCGGGCTGCACTTCTTCTCGCCCGTCGACAAGATGCCGCTCGTCGAGATCATCAAGGGCGAGCGGACGGGCGACGAGGCACTGGCCCGCGCCTTCGACCTGGTCCGGCAGATCAACAAGACGCCGATCGTCGTGAACGACTCTCGCGGCTTCTTCACCTCCCGGGTCATCGGCCACTTCATCAACGAGGGCGTGGCGATGGTGGGCGAGGGCATCGAGCCCGCGTCGGTCGAACAGGCGGCGGCCCAGGCCGGCTACCCCGCCAAGGTCCTCGCCCTGATGGACGAGCTGACCCTCACGCTGCCGCGCAAGATCCGGGGCGAGTCCAAGCGGGCCGTGGAGGAGGCCGGCGGCACCTGGACGGCCCACCCGGCCGAGGCGGTCATCGACCGCATGGTCGACGAGTTCGGCCGCACCGGCCGCAGCGGAGGCGCAGGCTTCTACGACTACGACGAGGACGGCAAGCGGGTGGCCCTGTGGCCGGGCCTGCGCGAGCACTTCACCCGCGAGGACGTGCGGATCCCCTTCCGGCACATGCAGGAGCGCATGCTCTTCTCCGAGGCCCTGGACACCGTCAGGCTCCTGGAGGAGGGCGTCCTGACCTCGGTCGCCGACGCCAACATCGGATCCGTCTTCGGCATCGGCTTCCCCGGCTGGACGGGCGGTGTCCTGCAGTACATCAACGGCTACGAGGGCGGTGTGGCCGGCTTCGTGGCACGCGCGCGTGAGCTGGCCGAGAGGTACGGGGAGCGGTTCACGCCGCCGGCGTTGCTGGTGCAGAAGGCGGAGAAGGGGGAGCGCTTCGAGGACGCGTAACAGCGGGCGAGGGGGGAGGGTTTCGCCCCCGCCAGGGGGCTGCGCCTCCTGCGTCCCCGCTCCTCGGACGCCGGAGGGCTGACTTGCTCAGCCCTCCGGCGTAGCACCACCGAACTCCCTTCCCCGGCCGCCCTGTCCGAGGTCGACGACGCCTCCGGTACGTCCTCGGCGTCCACGAGGCGTCGTGCTCTCCACGGCCGACGGCCCACGCGCACGGCACCGGCCTCCCGGGGTGAAGGCGGCCTACGACACCCAGCACGCCCGCAGGACCGGTTTTCCTCTCCGCCCCAGGAGACCTGCTCGGCGAGGACACCGATGAGGTGTCAGCAGCGACCGATGTCTTCAGGCAGGCGCTGCCCGGACGGAGGGCGCGTCCGGCGCAGGCGCCAGGTTACGGGTGTGGAAGCTGTATCGGGCCAGATCGGCGCACCAGCGCCGGTAGTGCCCGACGGCGAGGGGGATGGCCTGTTCGGCCTCGAGTTTCCGCAGAACGGCCGGTAGCGCCTGTGCCAGACGCTCGTACGCAGGATGGCCTGCGGCGTCGTCCTCCAGGAGTGCGGTGAGCGGAAGGCTGTCGTCGGGGCACGCCAGCAGGCGCCGGAAGAGTTCCTCCGCCGCGCGCGGGTCGCCCGCCAGCACGGCGAGGAGGGTCTGCACGGCCTGGTACGGAGCAGGCCCGGAGCTGCTGGCGAAGGCCGGCAGGTCGGTGGCGGGGATCCCGATGCGGACGAGCCGGTAGAGGTTCACCAGCCGCTTCGCGGCCCGCGGGGTCGGCAGCAACGCTCCGAGCTGGGCCATGAATGCGACTTCCCCCGCTCCAATGCGCAGCCCTTGGGGCAGCAGGTCCGCGTGCTCGGTGCGCTCCGCGGGTTGCGACCCGGTGGCGGGAGCGCGCATGGCGATCGGCTCGGAGGTACTGGAGACAGCAGAAGGTGTGGTGCCACCGTCCGCCTCGGGCCGCGGCGATGTGCCGGCCTCGTCCAGCGCGCGCTCCTCGGCGGGCGGGGACACCTCGGTGAGCGGACGCCCGGCCTCGGCGACATGCGGGTCCGGCAGGAGTGAGCGCAGGTATCGGCCCATCGTCTGGGGCGGCGGCGGAGTCAGGGCGTACGGGATCTGGAAGATCTTGTCAAGGTAGTCCACCGCGGTCGCCAGCCCCCCGACGTCCGGCGCGGTGTCAGCGGCATTGGTGTTCTCATGCTGGAAGAGGGCGTTGTGGTGATGGCGCAGCGAGTGGATCAGCCAGCGCGCGTCAACGGCGACGACCACGACGAACAGATCGAGGCCGAGCATCAGGTGCACGGCTTGGAGCACCTCGACGACACGGTCGGGCGGGCAGCGATCGAGGTCGTCGACGTACAGGACGATGCGCTCCAGCGGTGGCGGGGAGCCGGCCTTCTCCGCCCGCCACTGAACGCGGGCCTCCTCGAGGTCGCGGCCGAGTTGCAGTAGATCGGCGTGAGCCTGGCCCAGCACACCCCGGTAAGGCTGATAGGCGGTGCCGTCAGCGCGTTCCTGGAGGAACTGACCGAGTCGTGCGGCGGCGTCGACGAGGGCCAGCCTCTCCCGCAGTCCGCTGATCTCGGCCCGGAGAGCACGCTGCTGCGCGGCCAGCTCGCCGTACCGGCGTTCGGTGAAGCCGAGAAGCCCCTGCTGCGCCATGCGCAACTTCTGCAGCAAGGGGCGCAGCGGGGCGGCCGCCACGGCGATGGCCAGCAGACTGGTGAGCCATGCGGTGAGCGTGCCGCGCAGCAACCAGGCGCCGGTTGCGACCCCGGCCAGTACCAGCCACAGCGCCAGCACGCGCCGGCCGAACCGCAGGTCGTCGGCCGACTGGAGCAAGGTGGCCCGCAGCACCCGGTACGTCCTGATCGGCGACCCGAGTGCCGCGAACCGTCCCGGTGCTGGCGCGGCGTCGTCAGCGGTCGTCAGCCGTTCGGAGACCTGTCGTTCGGCCTCCTCCCGCTGGTTCAGCTTCTCGCGCAGCAATTCGCGGTCCCGCCTGGCCTGCTCGGGATCCGGAGCGGGGTTCGGTGCGTCGCCCGTGTCGTCGCCGGCGAGCGCGGTGAACAGGTGCGTGATCAGCCCGGTCCACACGTTTGTGTCGCTGTAGTGCCAGGCGTTGAACCGTACCTGCCGTACGGAGGAGACGAACGCACTCCGGCCCGGCCGCTCGCTCGACAGCTGTGCCAGCAGGTCGACCTGTTGTTCGACCTGAAGCATCACGCTGGACTTGCCGGCGCCCCAGTTACCGATGAGAGCGATGGAGAGCGGCGGACGCGTCTCGGCGGCGGCGATCAGCTCGGCGAGCACCTCCACGTCGCGGACCACGCCCAGGCGGTCCTCAGAGCTCGGGCCGTCGCCGTGGACACCGGCCAGGGGCCTGGTTCCGATCCGCGTGGTGAAGAAACCCGAGCCGTCGTCGGCCGGGTCCGAGTGACGCAGGAAGTGGTCGATGATCCGGTCCCGTACCTGCTCCAGTCGAGCCGCATCAACAACATCGTCGGCAACGGTGGTGGCGTAGTGACGGATCAAGTCGTGCATCTGCCACTGATCGTGTTGCGAGGTGTCTTCGATGAGGTGGGTTACGGACAGCTGTTCGAGGAGGTGTCGCACGCTGTGCGCGTCGGTGTCCAGGCCAGCGGCGACGGCGGCGGTGGAAAACCTCCGGCCGACCGTCAGGGCGAGCATGACCAGCAACTGGGCCTGTTCCTGGGGGAGATGGCGGAAGGACAGCTCGATCGCGGCTGCGACGCTCCGCTCGCCGTCATCGAGACGGTCCATGCGGTCGTGCAAGCGGTCGGCCTCTGCTGCCAGCTCCTGCGCCAACTGCGCCAGGTCCAACGACGGATTCGTGGTCAGCCGTGCGGCGGTGACAGCCAGGGCGAGGGGCAGGCCGCCCGTCCTCTCCACGATGATCTCGGCTGCCCGGAGGTCCCGGGCCACGCGGACGTCACCCGGATGCGCCCTTCGGACCGCCGCGTCCAGGAGTTGGATCCCTTCCTCGGTGGCCAGTGCGCCCAGGCTGATGGTGCGTGCCATGAGGGAGGGCAGGCGATGCCGTGAAGTGATCACGACCCGATGCCGCGGGTCGGCGGGCAGCAGTGGGCGCACCTGCTCGGCGTCGGCGGCGTTGTCGACCATCAGCAGGAGTGCCTCCCGCATGCCGGACAGCGCCGTGCGGTACAGGGCTGCCCGGCTGTCCACGTCGATCGGGATGTGCTCCGAGGGCACGCCCACGGACAGGAGGGCCGACGCCAGGGCGTCGGCGGGTGCGACGGGCTCGGTCCGGTCGTATCCGTGCAGGTCCAGATAGACGGTACCGCCGGGGAACCAGCCCCGCTGCACGGCCTCATGGGCCGCTTGCAGGACCACTGCACTCTTGCCCACCCCGGCCATACCTGTCACCAGGACGGGCGGGGGTACGTGTTCGTGATCATCGGATGGCGCGAGCTGAGTCAGGAGGTCGTCCAGCTCACGACGTCGCCCCGTGAACGCCCCGATGTGACGAGGCAACTGGTGCGGCACCATGAACGGCAGGGGAGGAGAGGCGAAGGTTACCTGGACACTGTCGCCGCTGATCGCCGTCACCGAGTGCGAACCGCTAGTCGCCACCGAGCCGTGATCACCCGTGAGCGCCTGAGAATCCCTCGTGGCCATGCGTCCTCGCCCCCGCCCTACGCAATCCCCTCGGCGAGGATCGTAGGGCACAGGGCACACAGTCGGTTCCCTGTCGTGGAATGTGCGTGCGCAGCCGCCGACGGCTGCAGTTCGATCCGCCTCGCCTTCTCACTACACCTACAAGCGGCCACCTCCACCCCATGACGAACAGTCAGGCCACGAGGGCGGTCCTTGCGCGAGGGGTACTGGTCCTCCGTGCCGGCGGCGACTACCGAATCGGGCTCGGCCCGGGTGAGGCCGTGTCGTCAACATCGTCTCGGCGGCCGTGTTCACCACGTCGCCCACGACGGTTCCCTACGTCGCCTCGAAGCCGGGCGCCTGATTGGCTTCCCCCCGCTCGCCGTGGCCCTCGCGTCGTACGGCATCACCCTGAACGCGATCACACCCAGCAAGGGCCGCACCGCACGCACGAGCACACGGCCGCCGGCTTCGAGCACGTCCGTGAGCGGCGTACGCGGGACGCAGGGACCGGCCGACCTGGTGCCGACGTTGTTGTACGTCGTCGACAGGGCAGCGGCTTTATGCTCCTGGGGCCGAAGCTCCCCTTGTCATGCCGATCCGCCATCCTCCGACATGCCGCCGAGCCACTCCCGCAGATCCTCGCGCAGCGACCGCTGGAACGTCGTCAACAGGGCCTGCACCACCACGGGCTGCATGTGCGCGGAGAGCGACTTCACATCCCGCGCCGCACGCTGGGACACCTCGCCCCGGAAGAGCTGCGACAGTTCGTGCGCGGCGGCGCGTGAGTGCTCGATGAGGACATTGCGCGCCGCGAGGATCGCCTCCTGCGACAGCGGTACGTCCAGCAGCCCGACCCCGAGGCGCAGCAGCCCGAGGTCGACGCGGTAGCCGTCGTCACCGGCCGCGACGACCCCCATGGCCGCCAGCCGCTCCACGTCGCCGTCACCGAGCGCCCGCCCCGCCCGCCGCTCCAGCTCCGCCCGCGGCACCGTCTCGACGGCGTCCGGCGCCCACGAGGCCACCACGGCACGGTGGATGGCGAGGTCATGGGCGTCCAGATCGGGGGGCAGCTGCTGCAGGTACCGCTCGATCGCCGCCAGCGTCATGCCCTGCTGCTGCAGTTCCTCGATGAGCGCCAGCCGGGCCAGGTGCTCGCGCCCGTAGTGGCCCACCCGGCGCGGACCGATCACCGGAGGCGGCAGCAGCCCCTTCGTGCCGTAGAACCGCACCGTGCGGACCGTCACTCCCGCCCGCGCGGCCAGCTCGTCGATGGTGAGGGTCGTCTCCCCGGCGTCGGTCGTCATGTGGAGCAGTATCGCTGTCTCACCATTGCTGTGACACCTCCCTGACACGGACGCCTCCGGCAGCGCCGACGACCCTGTGCGGGCCGTGTGAGAAGCGACGCTCTGTGACATCCGCCACCGCGTGATCGGCCCGCGCTGGGGGAAGGTGGCCCCGTGGTCTGTGCCCTGACCGAGGGCGCAGGCCATACGCACGTCCGGCACCACCCGAGCGAGACCCGCTCGGGCGCACCAGAGAGTGGTACCCCCGTGAGCAAGGACGCCGTGAACACGGCAGTGGCCGCACCCCGAACCGACGCGGCCCAGGTGCCCGCGGACGCGGGCGACGCCGGTTACAGCAAGGACCTCAAGGCCCGCCACGTCAACATGATCGCCATCGGCGGTGCCATCGGCACCGGCCTCTTCCTCGGCGCCGGCGGCCGCCTCCACAACGCCGGTCCGGCCCTGGCGATCGCCTACCTGGTCTGTGGCATCTTCGCCTTCTTCGTCGTGCGCGCCCTCGGCGAACTCGTCCTGTACCGGCCCTCCTCCGGGTCCTTCGTGTCGTACGCGCGCGAGTTCCTCGGCGAGAAGGGCGCCTACGTCGCCGGCTGGATGTACTTCCTGAACTGGTCGACGACCGGCATCGCCGACATCACCGCGATCGCGCTCTACACGCACTACTGGAGCATGTTCACCGACATCCCGCAGTGGGTGCTGGCGCTGATCGCGCTGGCCGTGGTGCTCGCGGTGAACCTGATCTCGGTGAAGATCTTCGGCGAGATGGAGTTCTGGTTCGCGATCATCAAGGTCGCCACGCTCGTCGCCTTCATGTTCGTCGGTATCTTCCTGCTCGCCACCCAGCACGAGGTCGGCGGGCAGACCCCGGGCCTGAACGTCGTCACGGACAACGGCGGTGTCTTCCCGCACGGTCTGATGCCGGTCGTCCTGGTCATGCAGGGCGTGATCTTCGCGTACGCCGCCCTGGAGCTGGTCGGTGTCGCCGCGGGTGAGACCGCCGAGCCGGAGAAGATCGTCCCGCGCGCGGTGAACTCGATCATGTGGCGGGTCGGCCTCTTCTACGTCGGCTCGGTCGTCCTGCTCGCCCTGCTCCTGCCCGGCTCGGTCTACTCGGCCGACCAGAGCCCCTTCGTCACGGTCCTGTCGAAGATCGGTGTCGAGGGCGCCGGCGACGTGATGAACCTGGTGGTCCTGACGGCCGCCATGTCCTCACTCAACTCCGGTCTGTACTCCACGGGCCGCATCCTGCGCTCGATGGCGATGGCGGGCTCGGCGCCGAAGTTCACCGCCCGTATGAACCGCAGCCAGGTGCCCTACGGCGGCATCCTGCTGACCTGCGCGGTCTGCGTCCTCGGTGTCGGCCTGAACTTCCTGATGCCGGCCCAGGCGTTCGAGATCGTGCTGAACGTAGCCTCCCTCGGCATCATCAGCACATGGGTGATCATCATGATCTGCCATCTGGTCTTCGTCCGCCGCGCCAAGGCCGGCCTGGTCGCCCGCCCCTCCTTCCGCCTCCCGGGCAGCCCCGTCACGGAGATCGCCACGATCGCCTTCCTGCTGGCCTGCCTCGGCATGATGTGGAACGACCCCGAGGTCGGCCGCAAGACCCTCCTCCTCATCCCGGTCATCGCCGCGATGCTCGTCGGCGGCTGGTACGCGGTCCGCCACCGGGTGGCCCGTCAGGAGGACCGCGAGCTGACCGAGCTCACGAAGTAGTCGGCGGCCGTTGTCAGTGCGGCCCTCTACGGTGGCGTCATGTCGGAGATCACTTGCATCCGGGGTGACGCCACCGCTGCGTCGGTGAAGGGCGTCAAGGTGATCGCCCATGTCTGCAACGACGTCGGGGGATGGGGGAAGGGCTTCGTCCTGGCCGTATCGCGGCGCTGGCCGGAGCCGGAGAAGTCCTACCGCGCCTGGCACCGCGACCGCGCCTCGAACGACTTCGGACTGGGCGCGGCCCAGTTCGTCCAGGTCGAGCCGTACACCTGGGTGGCCAACCTGGTCGGGCAGCGGGGCATCCGCACCGGCAGCAAGGGGGTGCCCGTGCGGTACGAGGCGATCGACGCGGCACTGGAGCGGCTCGGCGAGAAGGCGGTCGAACTCGGCGCGTCCGTGCACATGCCGCGGATAGGGTGCGGGTTGGCCGGTGGCAGGTGGTCCCGTACAGAGCCGCTCGTCACGGAGCGGCTGGTGCGGAGAGGAATCGAAGTCACCGTCTACGACCACGGGGGGAACCGGAGTTGACTCACGACATCGACGTGCTCGTGCTGGGTGGTGCCGGGGTGGACACCATCGTGCACGTGCCCGAGCTGCCGCTCCCGTACGCCGACAGCTACATGGTCGACAGCGGGATCCGCGCCCGTGCCGGGCAGACCGGGGACTTCGTGTCCCTCGGACTGAGCCGCCTCGGCCTGCGCACCCACCACCTCGACTTCCTCGGCGACGACCCCGAGGGCGACCTCGTGCGGGCGATGCACCGCGAGCACGGCATCGCCCTGACCGCGATCCCGCAACCCGCCGGCACCAGGCGGGCGGTGAACCTGGTCGGACCGGACGGACGGCGGCTGTCGCTGTACGACACCAGCAGGGCCCACGCGGACGACCGGTTCCCCGAGGACACACTGCGCGCTCTCGCGGCGGCGAGCCGCCACGCGCACGTGTCGATCACGCACCCCTGCGCGCACGCCCTCCCCGTCCTGAGCGAGGCCGGCGTGACACTCTCCACCGACCTGCACAACTGGGACGGGCACAACCCCTACCACGAGGCGTTCGCGTACACCGCCGACGTGGTGTTCCTCTCCGCCGCCGCCCTCACGGACCCGCCCCGGACCATGCGCCGCATCGCCGAGCGGGGAAGAGCCCAGGTGGTCGTCGCCACCGCCGGAGCCGACGGCGCGTACCTCCTGACCGACACCGAGGTCACACATGTCCCCACGGTGACCCCGCCGGCACCGGTGGTCGACTCCAACGGTGCCGGCGACGCCTTCGCGGCCGCCTTCCTCCACGGCTGGCTGTCCGGCGAGCCCCCGCACCGATGCGCCCTGTTCGGCTCGGTGGCCGGCGCCCACGCCTGCACGGTGCCTTCGACGGAGACCGACGCGATAGACCGGGACGAACTGGTCGCGAGGGCGGCCTCGTCCGAGACCCGCGCCGGGGCCTGTCGTTCCGCTCAGCCGACCTGATCCGAACGACAGACCCTGGGGCGTCAGTGGCCGTGCGCGCGTCCGGTGTGCCCGCCCGCGTGCTCACGCCCGTGATCGTGCGCACCGTTCGTCGCCGCGATCTTCTTCCACGACTTCGGCTGCTGTGGGGCGGTGCCGGCCGACCGGGCGAGGGAGGCACCGCGCGCCGCGGCGGCGGCCGGCTTGGACGGCTGGAACAGCCAGGTGTCGAACAGTGCCGCCAGCGGCTGCCCCGACACCTCCTCGGCGTACCGCTCGAAGTCGGCCACCGACGCGTTGCCGTACGCGTACTTCTCGGTCCAGCCCTTCAGGATCGCGAAGAACGCCTCGTCCCCGATCTCGTTGCGCAGGGCCTGCAGGGTCAGCGCCCCCCGGTCGTAGACCGCGCTGTGGAACTGGTTCTCCGGGCCCGGATCCCCGGGTTCGACCTTCCAGAACGGGTCGTCGGCCGACCTTGAGGCGTACACGTAGTCGGCGATCTCCTGAGCCGTCCCCTCACCCTCGTGCTCGGACCACAGCCACTGCGCGTACCGGGCGAACCCCTCGTTGATCCAGATGTCCTTCCAGGACTCGACGGACACCAGGTCGCCGTACCACTGGTGGGCGAGCTCATGGACGACGAGGGAGGTGTTCGACCCGTTCGCGAAGTTCCGCGGGCTGTAGAAAGGCCGGGTCTGCGTCTCCAGCGCGTACCCGGTGTCGGTGTTCGGCACGTACCCGCCGAGCGCGTTGTACGGGTACGGCCCGAAGTACCCGGCCAGCCAGTCGGCGATCTCCCCGGTCCGCTCGATGCTGGCCCGCGCCGCGCCGGCGTGCCCGCCCAGGTCCTTGCTGTAGGCGTTGACGACCGGGATTCCGCTCTCGCTCGTCCCGGTGGTGATGTCGAACCTGCCGACCGCGAGCGTGGCCAGATACGTCGCCTGCGGCTTGTCGGAACGCCAGTTGTAACGGGTCCAGCCCAGGCGTGAACTCGTCGACTGCAGCGTGCCGTTGGAGATCGCCTGCGTGCCGTCCGGGACGAGCGCCGAGACGTCGTAGGTCGCCTTGTCGAGCGGGTGGTCGTTGCTGGGGAACCACCACCAGGCGGCCTCGGGCTCGTTCGCCGCGACACCGCCGTCCGGGGTGCGGTGCCAACTGGTGAAGCCGTACGCCTTCTTCGAGGACGGCACTCCGCGGTAGCGCACGACGACCGTGACGGCCGTACCCTTGGCCAGCGGTTTCCTCGGTGTGATCTCCAGCTCGTGCTCGCCCGAGGTCGTGAACGACGCCTTCAGGCCGTTCACCCGGACCTCGCTGACGTCCAGCAGGAAGTCCAGGTTGAAGCGGGACAGGTCCTGCGTGGTCTTCGCCAGCAGGGTCGCCGTACCCTCCAGCTCGTCCGTGGCGGGCTGGTACTTCAGTCGCAGGTCGTAGTGGGAGACGTCGTATCCGCCGTTGCCGTACGCCGGGTAGTAGGGGTCGCCGATGCCCGGAGCGCCGGGGGAGTGGCTCGCGGCCGACGCCGGGATCACCAGCATCAAAGAGGCGGCTGCGAGTGCGCCCGGCGCCATGATTCTGCGGTGCACGAAAGCTCCAAGTCCTAGGGGCCCGAGGTCTGTCCGGAGCCTATTCATCACCTGAGGCCCGGGTGTGTCCATGACCACCGCCGACACACGATCGCCATTCGGCCGACATGGTGAGGCCCACCCCAGGGACGAATATCGGCCACACTGGACCTCACACGCCGTCAGCCGCCCTCTTCTGCACCGGAGTTCACCGATGTACCGTCCGCGCATGCCGATACGCATGCGCTTCACGATCTGGAGACCGCTCGCGACGGCGGCCACGGTCGCTCTGCTGGCCGCGTTCCTCACCCCCATGACGGCGCAGGCCGCCCCGCGGGAGAGCCGCCCCGTCCACTCGTACGAGAACGCCGTCCGAGAGGCCGTCTGGGTGGACACCGGACTCGACCTCGACCGCGACGGCAGGCACGACCGCGTCGCCGTGGACATCGTCCGGCCCCGCGAAGCCGCCCAGCAGGGCCGCAAGGTGCCCGTCATCATGGACGCCAGCCCGTACTACTCCTGCTGCGGGCGCGGCAACGAGAGCCAGAAGAAGACGTACGACGCGAACGGCGACGTCGACCGGATGCCGCTGTTCTACGACAACTACTTCGTGCCCCGCGGCTACGCCGTCGTCGGCGTCGACCTCGCCGGCACCAACCGCTCCGACGGCTGCGTGGATGTGGGCGGACGCTCCGACATCCTCTCCGCGAAGGCCGTCGTCGACTGGCTGAACGGCCGCGCCACGGCGTACACGACCCGCACCGGCACCACCGAGGCCGACGCGACATGGACCAACGGCCGCACCGGCATGATCGGCAAGAGCTGGGACGGCACCATCGCCAACGGGGTCGCCGCCACCGGCGTCGAGGGTCTGGAGACCATCGTCCCGATCAGTGCCATCTCCTCCTGGTACGACTACTACTTCCAGCAGGGCGCCCCGCTGTACGACTCCGGCCCGGACTGGCTGTCCAACTACGTCGACAGCCCCGACGCCCGCGCCAAGTGCGGCGCCGTCCAGCAGACGCTCGTCGAGGGGGCCCCGCGCAGCGGCGACTGGACGCCGCTGTGGAGCGAGCGGGACTACGTCAAGGACGCGCGCAAGGTCAGGGCGAGCGTCTTCGTGATCCACGGCATGCAGGACCTCAACGTCCGGATGAAGCACGTCGGCCAGTGGTGGGACGCGCTGGCGAAGAACGGCGTCGAACGCAAGATCTGGCTCTCCCAGACCGGCCACGTCGACCCCTTCGACTTCCGCCGCGCCGCGTGGGTGAAGACCCTGCACCGCTGGTTCGACCACGAACTCCTCGGCTACGACAACGGCGTCGACCGCGAGCCGATGGCCGACATCGAACGCCACCCCGACCAGTGGGTCACCTCCAAGGTCTGGCCGCCGCGCGGCACCGCCGGCACCACCCTGCGTCCCGCCGACGGCACCCACCCGGGCGTGGGCACGCTCGGCCTGCGCAGGGACAAGGGCACCGAGACCTTCACCGACGACCCGCAGCACAGCGAGGCCGACTGGGCCGCGCACATCGACACGCCCACCCCCGACAAGGCCGGCTTCGTGACCGGGCCGCTCAGCCGCGACCTGCGCCTGTCCGGCTCCTCGAAGGTCACCGTCACCGCCACCCCGAGCACCGCGACGGCCCACCTCTCGGCCGTCCTGGTCGACCTCGGCCCCGACACCATCCGCGACTACGCCGCGAGCGGCGAAGGCATCAGCACCCTCACCGAGCGCACTTGCTGGGGCGAGAGCACCACCGGTGACAGCGCCTGCTTCAAGGAGACCACGGCCAAGACCGCCGACGTCGGCCACACCGTCGTCAGCCGTGGCTGGGCGGACCTCGGCAACCACGCCTCCGACCTGCGGGGCGAACCGCTCACGCCGGGCCGGGCGTACACCATCACCCTCGACCTGGCGGCCACCGACCACGTCGTCCCGGCCGGCCACCGCCTCGCCCTGATCGTCGCGGGCACGGACAAGGACTTCATCGACCCCCCGTCGACCAGGCCGACCCTCACCCTCGACCTCTCCCGTACGAAGGCCCGCGTCCCGCTGGTCGGCGGCGCCGAAGCGTTCGCACGCGCCACGGCCGGCTCGCCGTCCGCCGCTTACGGGGCCACCCCCCTGCACGGCGCTCCGCTGCACGGCATCGGCGCACCGCACACCGTCCACCGCATCCCGGAAGGAGGCCGGTGACCACCATCCGCACCCTCACCGTGACCGTGGCAGCCGTCGCCGCAAGCCTCGTGGCCGTCCCCGCCCACGCCGCCGGCTCCCCGCCCCGCACCGGCTTCGAGACGTCGAACGGCGCCCGCTGGACCAGCCAGAGCGAGGAACAGCAGCTCCTGGCGGCCGTCGACCGGGCGAGCGAGCGGGTCTCCGTCGCCCGCATCGGCACCACGAAACAGGGCCGCCCGCTCCAGGTCGTCCGCGTCGGCACCCATCCCAGCCCCCACAAGGTGCTGCTGGTGTGCAGCCAGCACGGTGACGAGCCCTCCGGCCGCGAGGCCTGCCTGTCCACCGTCCGCGACCTCGCCTACGCCGAGGACCGGCACACCCGGCGCTTCCTGGAACGCACCACCCTGCTGGTCGTGCCCACCGCCAACCCCGACGGCCGGGCCGCCGACACCCGCGGCAACAGCGACGGCGTGGACATCAACCGCGACCACCTCGCGCTGCGGACCGCCGAGGGCCGCGCCATGGCCGCCCTCGTCCGCGACCAGCGCCCGGACGTCGTCTACGACCTGCACGAGTACGGCGCCACACCCCCGTACTACGACAAGGACCTGTTCGACCTGTGGCCGCGCAACCTCAACACCGACGCGCATGTCCACGAGGAGGCGCAGACCCTGTCCGAGTCGTACGTACGCCCCGCCGCCGCGCACGCCGGCCACTCCACCGGCACGTACGGGATCTGGACCGACCCGGTCACCGGTGAACCGATCAGGCAGGTGGCCGGTGACGGCCAGGAACGCATCCTGCGGAACATGGCCGGAATCAAGCACTCGGTCGGTCTGCTCATCGAGAGCCGCGTCGACCCGCTCACGGACGCCGAGAAGGCCGACGAAGCCCTGAACAACCGGCGCCGGGTGACCTCCCAGCTCGCCGCTCTCAAGGGGCTGTTCCGGTTCAGCGACGACCGCAGGGCGCAGGTCGA
Source organism: Streptomyces sp. NPDC001920 (assembly GCF_053594495.1). Taxonomy (NCBI): domain Bacteria; kingdom Bacillati; phylum Actinomycetota; class Actinomycetes; order Kitasatosporales; family Streptomycetaceae; genus Streptomyces; species Streptomyces sp. NPDC001920. Next base: position 34,047 of record NZ_JBSFEP010000024.1, on the reverse strand, counting down.
GGCGGCGACCGGCCTGGCCCGCCTCGCCGGACACACCGACACCGGGCCCGTCCACCTGGGCGGCGCGGACAACGACCCGCCCGAACCGGCCGAGGTGATCCAGGACCCGCCCTGCGGCTACCGGCTCACCGTCGAGCAGTACACGCAGATCAGGGATGAACTCGCCCTGCACGGGGTGAAGGCGAAACCGACCGCCGCGGGCGCGCTGGTCCCGCTGCGCCAGTCACTGCGCGCGCTCGTCCCGCTGCTCCTCGACGAGCGCGGCCCGTACCACATCACAGCAGGTGAGCCCGACACCGACTGCTGAAACGGATCTGATCGGCGGAATCTGTGGTAGGTCCTGGGAGACGACGTGAGGCCCGGCGTATCAAGCGTTTTCCCGGGAAGGTGCCGCAGATGACTGACGACCTGAAGAAGAGAGGTGGCCGGGAAAGTCCGTCGGACGTTTCCGGCCACCAGACGGACCGTGTGGTGTTCGGCGTCACCGCCGTGATCACCCTGGCCTTCGTGATCTGGGGCTGGGCCGCCACGGACTCGCTGGAGAGCGTGTCCACGAAGATGCTGAACGGCCTGATCCACAACGGTGGCTGGGCCTTCATGCTGGCCGCCTCGGGTTTCGTGGTGTTCGCCCTGTGGCTCGCGATCAGCCGCTACGGCCGCATCCACCTCGGCGCCGAGGGCGAGGAACCCGAGTTCAAGACCGTGTCCTGGGTGGCGATGATGTTCAGCGCCGGCATGGGCATCGGCCTGATGTTCTACGGTGTCAGCGAGCCGCTCTCGCACTACAACGCCCCACCGCCGGGCACCAGCCCCGCCGACTCCGCCGAGCGCATGGAGACGGCCATGGCCACCACTCTCTTCCACTGGACCCTGCACCCCTGGGCGATCTACGCGGTCGTCGGCCTCGGCATCGCCTACAGCACCTACCGTCGCCGCCGGCGCCAGACCATCAGCGCGGTCTTCACCCCGCTCATCGGGGAGAAGCACGCCAACGGCGCCGTCGGTCGGGGCATCGACGTACTCGCGATCATCGCCACCGTCTTCGGCTCCGCCGCCTCCCTGGGGCTCGGCGCGCTCCAGATCGGCTCCGGCTTCCAGGAGCTGAACTGGATGGACGACGTCAGCACCGGCCTGCTCGTCGCGATCATCGCCGTACTGACCCTGGCCTTCGTCGCCTCGGCCGTGTCCGGTATCGAGCGGGGCATCCAGTGGCTGTCCAACACCAACATGGTGCTCGCCCTGATCCTCGCCTTGTTCGTGTTCGTCGCCGGTCCCACGATCATCGTGCTCGACCTGCTGCCCACCTCGATCTTCTCCTACCTGGGCGACCTGCCCCAGCTCGCCGGTCGCACCGAGGCCAGCGGCGGCGAGGGCGTCGCGGACTGGCTCGGCAGCTGGACCGTCTTCTACTGGGCCTGGTGGATCTCCTGGACGCCCTTCGTCGGCATGTTCATCGCCCGCATCAGCCGCGGTCGCACCATTCGGCAGTTCGTCGGCGGCGTCATCCTCGTACCCAGCACGGTCAGCCTCGTCTGGTTCGCCATCTTCGGCGGTTCGGCGATGAAGCTGAGGGAGGGCGGCGCGCTCGGCGGCGAGGACACCCCGGAAGGTCAACTCTTCGGCGTGCTGCAGGAGTTCCCGATCGCCACCGTCACCAGCCTGCTCGTGATGATCCTGGTCGGCATCTTCTTCGTCTCGGGGGCCGACGCCGCCTCCATCGTGATGGGCACGCTCTCCCAGCGGGGCGCCCTCGAACCCGGCCGTTTCGTCGTCGTCTTCTGGGGCGTGGTCACCGGAGCCGTCGCCGCCATCATGCTGCTCGTCGGCAGCGGCCAGGGTGACGCGCTCACCGGACTGCAGAACCTCACGATCCTGGCCGCCGCGCCGTTCGTCCTCGTCATGATCGGCATGTGCGTCGCCCTCATGCGCGACCTGCGCCGGGACCCCATCATCGTGCGCAACGAGATGGGCTCGGAGGCCGTCGAACTCGCCGTGATCGAGGGCCACAAGAGGTACGACGGAGACTTCGAGATCAGGGTCGGCCCGGGCCCCGGCACCGAGACGGAGGGCGACCCGCTGGGCCACGACCACAGCTGAGCGCGCGCCCGCAGGCGGGAGGAGGCGAACCCGGCGCCTCCTCCGCGCCCCGCACGCCTCCCCGGCGCCTGTTCGCTCCCCATGCCCGATGTAGCGGAATATGTCATGCCGCGCTCATATCGGTCCCGTCCTGGGGATACTCACACCATGTCTGCCGAGTACGCGACCTTCGGCCTGGCACCGGCGATGCGTGCCGGTGGCGTCCTCGCCAACGGTGACTACCAGGTGCACCGGGACTTCGTGGACTTCATCGTCGACGGACGCCCGCTGCTGTTCCAGCTCTCCGACCTCGACGCCGTCTCCCCGCTCGCCTCCGACGTCCCGCCCGCCATCTTCACCGCCCAGGTACGCAGCCTGCTCCTGGAGGCCGAGGCACCGCTGCCCGGCGGCCGGTACGTGATCTACGGCTGCCCGGACTGCGAGGACCTCGCCTGCGGCGCCGTCACCGCCGTCATCGACAAGCAGGGTGACGACTACATCTGGCGGGACTTCGCCTGGCAGACCGACGAACGAGCCGACCTGGTGCTCAACGGCTACCACGGCATCGGACCCTTCCGCTTCCACGGCGCCCAGTACCGCGCCGCGCTCGGCTCCCTCCTCGACCGCGACTGTGGGCCGCCGCGCCGCCGCGTGCTCCTCATCGGGGCCCGCGTCGCGCTCCTCGCCAAACTGGCCGCCGCCCTGCGCACCATCGGTATCGGCGCCGACATCACCCATGACCTGGGCGGAGTCCCCGCCGACGAGCTGCGGGCCTACGGCGCCGTCGCCTTCGGCCGCGCGGTCGGCGACGAGCAGCGCGCCGCCGTACGCCGCGCCTTCGCGGACGCCGGCGTCGACGTGGCGTACGTCGACGGCCTGGCGCCGATAGTGCCGCTGCTCGTCGCCCAGATCGAACACGCCCTGGACAGCAGTCCGGTGGAGCAGCGCCGTCTGACCCGCCTGGTGGCCGCCGACGGCGAGGCGGGCGTCGAGGTCACCTCGCCCTGCCGGGTCCGGCTCACCGCGTACCGCCTCGACCGCCTGTACCGCACCCACACCCACGAGGTCTTCGACGGCATCCTGGAACCGGGCCGCCACCGCATCGCGCTGGACGCCAGGACCGTGAAGGGGGAGGCGTTCGTGGTGGCCCGGACGTCGGGGAGCGTGCTGGTCGAGGCGGTGGCCCCCTAAAAGGGGGTCGCGACCAGGGCGGGCGCGGCGCCGTGCCGTCGGTCGCCCGCGGGTTCGCCGCCGCTGGTGGCGGGGTTCCGGGCGGGTTCGTTGGGGCCGGGTGGCGCGGTTCCCCGTGCCCCTCAGGGGGCGCCGAGCGCCCTGCCACGGGGCCCGCGCCCCGGAACCCCGACGCGGCCAAGGCGGCGCGGCCACTAGGATCGCCCTCTGTGACCGCCACCCTCGTCGTCAAGAACCTCGCCGCCGGCCACGGCGACCGCTCCCTGTTCGGCGGGCTCGATCTCGTCGTCGCGCCCGGTGATGTGATCGGCCTGGTCGGGGCCAACGGCGCGGGCAAGTCCACGCTCCTCAGGATGCTCGCCGGGCTGACCGCACCGGAGGAGGGCGAGCTGCGGCTCTCTCCGCCGACCGCGACCGTCGGTCACCTGCCGCAGGAACCGGAGCGACGGCCCGGCGAGACCGTGCGGGGGTTCCTGGCCCGCCGCACCGGCGTCACCGAGGCGCAGCGGGTGATGGACGAAGCGACGCAGGCCCTCGTCGATGGGGCGCCGGGTGCGGACGACGCGTACGCGACCAGCCTGGAGCGCTGGCTGGACCTCGGCGGAGCGGACCTGGACGAGCGTGCCGAGGAGGTCGCCGACTCCCTGGGCCTCGCCGTCGACCTCGACCAGCCGATGACCTCCCTGTCGGGCGGCCAGGCGGCGCGCGCGGGCCTCGCCTCCCTGCTCCTGTCCCGGTACGACGTCTTCCTGCTCGACGAGCCGACGAACGATCTGGACCTCGACGGCCTGGAGCGCCTGGAACGCTTCGTCACCGGCCTGCGTGCCGGCACCGTGGTCGTCAGCCACGACCGCGAGTTCCTCAGCCGCACCGTCACCAAGGTCCTCGAACTCGACCTCGCCCAGCGGCAGATCAACCTCTACGGGGGCGGCTACGAGGCCTACCTGGAGGAGCGGGAGGTGGCCCGCAGGCACGCCCGCGACGACTTCGAGGAGTACGCCGACAAGAGGGCCGCCCTCCAGGACCGGGCGCAGATGCAGCGCGCCTGGATGGACAAGGGCGTCAAGAACGCCCGGCGCAGGGCGGGCAACGACAACGACAAGATCGGCCGCAAGTTCCGCAGCGAGGCCAGTGAGAAGCAGGCCGCGAAGGCCCGCCAGACCCAGCGCATGATCGAACGCCTGGAGGTCGTCGAGGAGCCCCGCAAGGAGTGGGAGCTGCATATGGAGATCGCGTCGGCGCCCCGCTCGGGCGCGGTGGTCGCGACCCTGCGGGACGCCGAGGTGCGACGCGGCGACTTCACCCTCGGCCCGGTGTGCCTCCAGATCGACTGGGCGGACCGGGTGGCCGTCACCGGCGCCAACGGCGCGGGCAAGTCCACACTGCTGGCCGCTCTGCTCGGCCGCGTCGAGCTCACCGCGGGCCAGGCGTCGCTCGGCTCGGGCGTGCTGGTCGGCGAGGTCGACCAGGCCCGGGGGCTCTTCCACGGCGAGGAGTCCCTGCTCGACGCCTTCTGCGCCGCCGTCCCGGACACGGAGCCCGTCGAAGTCAGAACCCTCCTGGCCAAGTTCGGCCTGAAGACGGACCACGTCCTGCGATCGGCGGCCACCCTGTCGCCCGGTGAACGCACCCGCGCCGCCCTCGCCCTCCTCCAGGGCAGGGGCGTCAACCTCCTGGTCCTGGACGAGCCCACCAACCACCTCGACCTGCCGGCCATCGAGCAGCTGGAGTCGGCCCTGGACGCCTACGAGGGCACGTTGCTGCTGGTCACCCACGACCGCCGCATGCTCGACGCCGTCCACGTCACCCGCCGCCTGGAGGTCGCCGACGGCAAGGTGACGGAACGCTAGGTACGGGCCGTCAGCGCCCGCTTCGCAGCAGCGCGCAGACGAAGTTCTCCTGCACGGCGCGCAGTCTCCGCAGCAGGGCGGGCTTCATGGCCTCGTTGATCTGGGTGGTGGCGGAGAAGGTCAGCGACCGGCGCCCGTCCGGCGTGGCGGCGATCAGCTGGGTGTAGCCGAGGGTGTTGCCGGTGTGCCCCAGCACCACCCCGCACCGGGTGGTGTACCGGAAGATGGCGAGCCCGGCGTCGTTGCGCCCCGGCCCCGGGGGCTCGGACGCGGCGCCGGGGATCCAGCGCCGCTGCTCCCGTACGACGTGCGGGCCGTACAGCCGTCCCCCGGCGTAGCCACGGATGAACCGGGTCATGTCGGCGGGTGTGGACACGATGCCGCCCGAAGCCCACACCGCGGACATGCTGAGCACCTCGCTGACGTCCTCCGGCGGCTCGGGCGGGCTCACGTCGTAGCCGTGCAGATAGGGCCTCGGCATCCGGAAGCCCTGCGGCAGGCTGGTGTTGCGCAGGCCCAGGGGGCGGTAGACCAGCCGGTGCAGCAGGCGCTCGTACCGCACGCCGGTCGCCGCCTCCGCCATCAGGGCGACGGCGATGTTGTCGGAGTTGGAGTAGTGGTACCGGCTGCCGGGCCGGAACAGCAGCGGCTGGTCGGCGACGTAGTCGAGCAGCCGGCGGGAGTCGAAGCGGCGCCGGGGGTCGGCCTGGAGGGTCCGCTGGAACGCCGGGGCCTGCGCGAAGTCGGGCAGACCGCTGGTGTGGTTCAGCAGTTGGCGCAGCGTCACGGCACCCCAGGCCCGCGGCAGCCGTGGCAGCCGCTCGCGCAGGGTGTCGTCGAGGCTCAGTTCACGGCGGTCGACGAGGGACAGTGCCACGGCGCCGCTGAACGCCTTGGCCGCACTGGCGATGCGCATGTGGTCGTCGGCCTCGGGTCTGCGCCCTGTGGCCAGGTCGGCGACACCCGCCCGGACGACCCGGGTGCCCCTGCCGTCACTCAGGACGGCGATGACACCGGGCGGACCGCCCGGGAAGCGCACCAGCTCCTGCAGCTGGTGGCGGAGTGAGTCGTGGGGGTGCGGTCCGGGCGGTGGGACGGCGCCGGCGGCGGTCGGGAACAGCAGGACCAGACAGGCGGCGACGAGCGAGGCGGCGCCCGCACGGGTTCCGAGCGGGCGTCGGCGGCGTGGTGACACGGGGAACGGCATCGGCTCTCCTGAGCGACGGCGGACACGCGAGCGGCGGATCCAAGCCTGGCCCGCCGCCGCGCGGACGGCCTTCCGTACTGCTCCACCTGGCCGAGCGGGACGACCGGAAGGGCTCAGTCGCCGAGCCGGGTCGCCAGCCCCGGGTAGTCGACGACGAACCCGTCGTCGTCGAACGTGATGTCGCTGCGGAAGTCACCGGAGACGAAGCGGATGCTGCCCTGTTCCAGCCGTGTGTACGTCTGCCGCGACGGCAGCACGGCGAGGTCCGGCACGGACACCCACGCCATCAGGAACGAGGCCTCCCCGGGCGCCCCGTGCAGGCCGCGGCGCAGCACCGGCATCGTGTTGGTGAGCGGACACCGGCCGAGGTCGCAGTCGAGGGCACCGTCGACCTCGGGCAGGTGCGCACCGTTCGCCGTCCATCGGCCGGCTCCGTCGTGCCGCAGATCGAGCGTGCGGACACCTCCCGCCGACTCGGCGGTGACCCGCAGCCGACGTGTCACGAAACCGTCGGCGGTGTCGAGTTCGTACGAGATCCAGTAGGGCTCCGGCACCGTCCCCACGGCCCGGCCGCGGCCTTTGAGGAAACCCCCGCCGAACTCGACCCAGGCGGTCTCGACCCCTTTGCTCCCCGTCACTTCCCAGGTGATGACACGCGTTGTCGGCATCCCGCCACCTTACGGGCGAAACGGCCCGGACCCTCCATGTCGCACCGGAGGGGCCGGGCCCGAGTATCGGCTCAGCGCCTGCCCTTGTCGGGGTTGAGCAGTCCCGCGCGACGCAACGCGTCGGCCATCGCGCTGTTGGCGGGAGGCGGCGCCTGGCGGGAGCCGCCCCCCCCACCCCCCCCCCCCCCCCCCCCCCCCCCCCGCGGCGGCCGTCCGCCCCGCTGCCGGCGCTCACCGCCGCCGCCCTGCTGCCCCTGCGGAGCCGCCTCGTCGTCGAGGCGCAGCGTCAGGGAGATCCGCTTGCGCGGGATGTCGACGTCGAGGACCTTCACCTTGACGATGTCACCGGGCTTCACCACGTCCCGCGGGTCCTTGACGAAGGTCTTCGACATCGCGGAGACATGCACCAGCCCGTCCTGGTGGACACCGACGTCCACGAACGCCCCGAAGGCGGCCACGTTCGTCACCACGCCCTCCAGGACCATCCCGGACGCCAGGTCGGAGATCTTCTCGACGCCCTCCTTGAAGGTGGCCGTCTTGAAGGCCGGCCGCGGGTCGCGCCCGGGCTTCTCCAGTTCCTTGAGGATGTCCGTCACGGTCGGCAGACCGAAGGTCTCGTCCACGAAGTCGTCCGGCTTCAGCGAGCGCAGCACGCCCGTGTTGCCGATCAGCGCGGCCACCTCCTGGCCGGAGGTCTTCACCATGCGCCTGACCACCGGGTACGCCTCGGGGTGCACGCTGGAGGCGTCCAGCGGGTCGTCGCCGCCGCGGATGCGCAGGAAGCCCGCGCACTGCTCGTACGCCTTCGGGCCCAGCCGTGCCACGTTCTTCAGCTGCGTACGGGACTTGAAGGGACCGTTCGCGTCCCGGTGCGCCACGATGTTCTCGGCCAGCCCCGAGGTGATGCCGGAGACCCGGGCGAGCAGCGGCGCCGAGGCCGTGTTGACGTCCACGCCCACACCGTTGACGCAGTCCTCGACCACCGCGTCCAGCGAGCGCGACAGCTTCACCTCGGACAGGTCGTGCTGGTACTGGCCCACACCGATCGACTTGGGGTCGATCTTCACCAGCTCGGCGAGCGGGTCCTGGAGCCGGCGGGCGATGGAGACCGCGCCGCGCAGCGACACGTCCATGTCGGGAAGCTCCTGCGAGGCGAACGCGGACGCCGAGTACACCGAGGCGCCGGCCTCGGACACCATCACCTTGGTGAGCTTCAACTCCGGGTGCCTGGTGATGAGTTCACCGGCGAGCTTGTCGGTCTCGCGAGAGGCCGTGCCGTTGCCGATCGCTACCAGCTCGACCGCGTGCTCCTTCGCCAGCCGGGCCAGCTTCGCGATCGCCTCGTCCCACTTGTTGGCCGGGACGTGCGGGTAGATGACGTCCGTCGCGACGACCTTGCCGGTCGCGTCGACCACCGCGACCTTCACACCCGTACGGAATCCGGGGTCCAGGCCCAGCGTCGCGCGCGTGCCGGCCGGGGCGGCGAGCAGCAGGTCCCGGAGGTTGGCCGCGAACACCCCCACGGCCTCGTCCTCGGCGGCCGTGCGCAGACGCAGCCGCAGGTCGATGCCGAGGTGCACCAGGATCCGGGTCCGCCAGGCCCAGCGGACCGTGTCCGTGAGCCACTTGTCACCGGGGCGGCCGCGGTCGGCGATCCCGAACTTCGAGGCGACGATCCCCTCGTACGACGACGGGCCGTCCGTGGCCTCCTCCGGCTCCAGGACGAGGTCGAGGACCTCCTCCTTCTCGCCGCGCAGCATCGCCAGGATCCGGTGCGAGGGCAGCTCGGTGAAGGGCTCGGCGAAGTCGAAGTAGTCGGCGAACTTCGCGCCCGCCTCCTCCTTGCCCTCGCGCACCTTGGCCGACAGCCGTCCGCGCACCCACATGCGCTCACGCAGCTCGCCGATCAGGTCGGCGTCCTCCGAGAAGCGCTCCGTGAGGATCGCCCGCGCGCCCTCCAGGGCGGCCTGCGGATCGGCGACCCCCTTGTCGGCGTCGACGAACGCGGCGGCGGCCGCCAGCGGCTCGACGGTCGGGTCGCCGAGGAGCCCCTCGGCGAGGGGCTCCAGCCCGGCTTCCCGCGCGATCTGCGCCTTGGTCCTGCGCTTGGGCTTGTACGGGAGGTAGATGTCCTCCAGCCGCGCCTTGGTCTCGGCCCCGCGGATCTGTGCTTCCAGCTCCTCGGTCAGCTTGCCCTGCTCGCGCACCGAGTCGAGGATGGCCGTCCGCCGCTCCTCCAGCTCCCGCAGGTAGCGCAGCCGCTCCTCGATCGTGCGCAGCTGCGCGTCGTCGAGCATCTCGGTCGCTTCCTTGCGGTAGCGGGCGATGAAAGGCACCGTCGAACCGCCGTCCAGCAGCTCCACGGCAGCCTTCACCTGCCGCTCCCGTACGCCGAGCTCCGCGGCGATCCTGCCTTCGATGGACCCTACGAGGGGTGTCGTCACGATCCCGTCCCGCCTTCTCACTGAGGTTGCGCGGCAATTGTGGCAGGTGACACCGACAACCGGGGATCAGGGCGGCCCCCCGGCCGGTCGCGGCGGGACGGAATCAGGCCCTGCGGCTGCGCGTACTGCTGGAGGCACCGCCGAACAGCCGGGCCAGCGCCCGGAACGGCAGTGTCACCACGGTCGCGATGGCGCCGCCGATCTGGCGCAACACGTCTGCGATTGCACGGAACACGTGATTCACCTTTCCTCTCCCCGGCCACGACGGCCGGCTGAGGACCGGGTACCGCAGTGCACGCCGGCCATGCGGGAAGGCGGTCACCGGTTCTTTTTCGGCCAACTGGGCCGCGCCCGACCCCGGCTCGCCCCGGCGCCGGCCCGCGCCTGGCATCCGGGCGCCATCCGCCGATTCCATGGGCTTCTGCCCGGCATCCGGGGCCCGTCGCCGGCGCCCATGGGCTTCTGCCCGGCATCCGGGGCCCGTCGCCGAGGCCCGTCGCCGGCGTCCACGAGCCCCCGCGCCTGCACCCAGGCGCCAGCGCCGACGCTCAGCCCTTGCCGATCAGGTCCGCCGGAAAGGCCCCCGCCACCGCCGCCGCACGCGCGAAGCCGGCACCGAGTTCCGTGAGCCGCGCGACTCCCTCCGCACCGAGGTGCTCGTACGGTGCCCGGTCCAGCCGGTCCGTCTCGGCCTCGATCTCCTCGCGCAGGGCGACGCCCTCCGGTGTCAGCTCGCCCCCCTCGTCCAGGAGCCCGCGGGTGCGCAGCCTTCCGGACGCCGCGTCCCAGTCCTCCTGGGTCCAGCCGCGCGTGGTGTACACCCACTTCGGCGTCATGCCCTTGCCGGTCGCGGTGTGGGTGACCACGGCTTCCAGCCCGTCGAGTCCCGCCGACACCAGCACGGCGAGGTGCCCGTCGCCCCGGTGCTCGCGCAGCAGTGTGGCCGCGTGGAAGTACGCAAGGTGCGGCTCCTCGGGGACCGGCAGGTCGGCGTGGGCCGAGTACAGCGGCCGGGCGCTGCGGGAGCAGGCCTCGGCGGCCCGCAGCGCGAGCCGTGCGGCCTGAGCCATCTCCGGTGAGCTGAGCGCGTCCGCACCGAGCAGGCGCCGCAGCGAGGCGTCGACGGCACGCGCGCGTGCCGCCAGTACGTCCTGCGGCGAGGCGATCGCCCAGACCGCGGGGACATGCCGGGCCACCAGCTCGTGCTTGTAGTTGTAGAACGCGGCCGTCACCGCGCCCGCGCCGACCGGCCCCAGCGCTGCGGCGCGCACCGCGAAGTTGACGGCCCGGGGGTGCGTGATGCCGAGTGCGGCCGCTTCCTTGCCCAGCTCGGGGGCGAAGTAGGAGGTCGCGTGCAGGGTGTTGAGGGCGTTGTGGCAGCGGCGACCGGCTCGGGGCTCAAGGGCTGCAGAAGTCATGAGCCGGAGGTTACCAACCGCTTGGTACGTGACGGGAGGGCCCGCGGGGCATGGCAGGAAAGGTGGGTCACCCGTCATTGCGGCCGTCCGGGGAGCCGCGAAGAATCGGTGCCATGGCGCAGCGGACCGTTCTCTTCGTGCTCTTCGACGATGTGCAGAGCCTCGATGTCACCGGGCCCCTGGAAGTGTTCATGGGGGCCGAGCAGCACATGCCGGGCACCTACAGCGTCCGGACCGCCTCCCTGGACGGCGGTCCCGTCCGCACCTCCAGCGGCCTGACCGTCGTACCGGACCACGCGCTCGCCGACGTCCCCGAACCGCACACTCTCGTCGTCCCGGGCGGTGCGGGCACGCGCAGCCCTCGACCCGCCCTGGCCGACTGGCTGCGCGAGCACGGCCCCCGCGCGGAGCGCCTGGTCTCCGTGTGCACCGGCGCGATCCTGCTGGCCGCGGCCGGGCTGCTGGACGGTCGCCGGGCCACGACCCACTGGGCGTACTGCGACAAGCTCGCCCGCGACCACCCGGCCGTCGAGGTCGACCCGGAACCGATCTATGTGCGCGACGGACATGTCGCCACCTCCGCCGGTGTGACCTCGGGCATCGACCTCGCCCTCGCCCTGGTCGAGGAGGACCTGGGCCGGGACGTGGCCCTCGGCATCGCCCGCCACCTGGTCGTGTTCCTGCGCCGCCCCGGCAACCAGGCACAGTTCAGCGCCCAGCTCGCCGCCCAGACCGCCCAGCGCGAACCCCTGAGGGAAGTCCAGCGCTGGATCACCGAGCAACCCGACGCCGACCTCACCGTGGAGGCGCTCGCCGCCCGCGCGAGCCTCTCCCCGCGCCACTTCGCCCGCGCCTTCCGGGCCGAGACCGGCATGACGCCCGGCCGGTACGTCGACCGCGTCCGCCTCGAACACGCCCGGCGCCTGCTGGAGGACACCGGCGACGGCGTCGAGGAGATCTCCCGCGCCAGCGGCTACGGCACCCCCGAGGCCATGCGACGCGCCTTCGTCAAGAACCTCGGGACGCCCCCGGTCGAGTACCGCCGCCGGTTCCGCCCCGCAACCGCCCAGTGAGCCCCCGCCGAAAGGGAAGCCGCCCATGCAGATCGCGATGGTCCTCTACGACCGCTTCACCGCCCTCGATGTCGTGGGGCCCTACGAGGCCCTCAGCCGCATCCCGGACGCGACTGTCCACTTCGTCGCCGCGCAGGCCGGCCCCGTGCGCGCCGACACCGGGTTCCTCGCTCTCACGGCGGACAGGACACCGGCCGATGTGCCGCACCCCGATGTCGTGGTGGTGCCGGGCGGCCCGGGAACCTTCGCCGAGATCGAGAACGAGGTCTTCCTGGAGTGGCTCAGGACCGCCGACGCCACGAGCACCTGGACGACGTCCGTGTGCAGCGGCTCGCTGCTCCTGGGCGCCGCGGGCCTCCTGAGGGGCCGCCGCGCCACCTCCCACTGGCTCACCCTGGACTTCCTGCCGCAGTACGGCGCCGAGCCCACCGGCGACAGGGTCGTGTCCGACGGCAAGTACGTCACCGCGGCCGGGGTCTCCTCCGGCATCGACATGGGTCTGGCACTGGTAGGGAAGATCGCCGGTGACGAACACGCCCAGGCCGTGCAGTTGTTGACCGAGTACGACCCGCAGCCGCCCTACGACGCGGGCTCCCCGCACAAGGCCCCGGCCCACCTCGTCGAGGAGTTCCGCACGAACAGCCGCTTCAGCCTGATGTAGCGCCCGTGGTCCAGGTGAAGCGCGGCTGCCTGCGTTCCAGGAAGGCGGCGACACCCTCCGCGGTGTCGCCGCTCGCCCGTGCCTGCCCCGCCCAGTGGTCGTCGCGATCGGTGCGCCCGTTGGCGAACTCCTTCGCCGCGGCCTGCGTCAGCTGCGAGCGCGACACCAGGATCCGGGCGAACTCCGCGACCCGCTTGTCCAGTTCGCCCTCCGGCAGCACCTCGTCCACCAGACCGGTGCGCAGCGCCCGTTCCGCGTCGATCAACTCGCCGGAGAAGAGCAGGTACTTGGCGGTCGCGGGGCCCACCAGCGACACCAACCGCCGGGTGGAGGACGCCGGATACACGATCCCGAGCTTCGCCGGTGTCACCCCGAACAGCGCCCCCTCCCCGGCGAACCGCAGATCGCACGCCGCCGCGAGCTGCGACCCGCCTCCCACGCAGTGCCCCTTGATCGCCGCCAGGGTCGGCTTGGGGAAGGCGGCCAGCGCCTCCTCAGCGGCCACGGCGAGCCCCTGCGCCTCCTGGGGCGACCCCTGGAGCGTGGAGATGTCGGCGCCCGCGCAGAAGGTCCCGCCCTCACCGGTCACCACCAGCGCCCGTACGGCAGGGTCGGTGGCCAGCGTGTCCAGCAGCGGGGGCAGCGCCCGCCACATCGCGGCCGTCATCGCGTTGCGCTTGGCCGGGTGGTGGATGACGACGGTGGCGACCGAGTCGGCGACGCCGTGCAGCAGCTGGGGCTCCATGGCCCGGATGTTATCCGGCCGCGTCGAACGGCCGATCAGGAAGGGTCGAACAGTCTCGTTACGACGCACGGCGCAAAGGGGACTCAGAGGAAGGGGGCCGATCGAGGAGGCGCGATGGCCAGGTCCAGGTCCACCAGGCCCACGGGCGAGGCGGCGAAGATGCAGCGGGGCTTCAGCTGGCTGGGCGCGCTCGGCGTCCTGCTGGTCATCGCCGGTCTCGTGGGCCTCGTCTACACCGGTTTCGCCACCCTGACCTCGATGATCCTGTTCGGCTGGCTGCTGCTGATCGGGGGTGTCGTGGGGCTGCTGCACGCGGTCCAGGCGCGCGGGAGCAACTTCTTCTGGCTGGGCGTGGTCGTGGCGGCGCTGAACATCGCGGCGGGCGTCGTGGTGATCCGCCGGCCGGAGGCGGCGGCCGAGGCGCTGGCCATGTTCGCCGCCCTGCTGTTCCTCACCGGAGGGCTGTTCAGGCTGGTGGGCGCCCTGGTGGTGCGCGGCCCGCAGTTCGGCTGGACCCTGGTCCAGGGTGCCTTCGACCTGCTGCTGGGCATCCTGGTGCTCAGCACGTGGCCGAGCAGCCGGTACGTCATCGGCGTGCTCTTCTCGCTCGTGCTGCTCTTCGACGGGCTCGGTCTGATCGCCACCGGCTTCGGCGGACGCCGTATCGTCGGCATGGTCTCCGAACGCCTCGCGGACGAGGCCGAGGCGCGGCCGGCTCCTGACGCAGAGCCTGTCAAACCCGTACAACCCGAATAGTTCGCCAAGTCGGCAGGAGCGGGACAGGAGCGGTCCCACATCTGACGGTGTCATACGCCAACGATCAGAAACGCTCGATACCTGCTGACTTGTGTTCAGTGCCATGGTCCGGCCCTGCGCGTTACCAACACTCGACGTGTGGTGACAATCGAGCGCGAGGATGGCGACCGGACGATGGAGAACCACGGGCGCGGGTCCGGCCCACGCCCAGCAGGCGGCGCGGACGAGCCCCTCGATCAGCGGCCGCCGAATCCACTGCCGTACGAGGGTGTCTGGCGGTTCACCGCCCCGGCCGTGGACGCCTCGGTCCCGCAGGCGCGGCACGCCGTGCGGGACCTGCTGTACCGCCAGGGCGTACCGGTGCCGGACGACCTGGTCCAGGGGCTGCTGGTGATCGTCTCGGAGCTGGTCACGAACGCCGTCCGGCATGCGGCGCTGCTGTCACCGATGCTCGCCGTGGAGGTCGCCGTGGGCGCCGAATGGCTGCGGGTCTCCGTGGAGGACAACCACCCCTACCGCCCGACCGCGCTGGAGGCGGACCACGGCCGGACGGGCGGCCGTGGCCTGCTCCTGGTGCGCGAGATCACGCGGGAGGCGGGCGGGGTGTGCGATGTCGAGCACACGGCGAACGGCGGCAAGGTGATCTGGGCCGCCGTTCCGCTCAAACCCGTGCACGTGCCCTGACACCCGTGCGTCGGGCCCGGCTCGTCACCAGCCGGCCGACGGGCCCGTCAGCTCCCTGATCGCGGGGCGGGCCGCGTCGAGCACGGTCATGAACCACGACGAGAAGGTGTCCTTGGCGTGCCGCTCCGCCAGTTCGGCGGCGGTGACGAACGCGACCTCGCCCACCTCCTCCTGGTCCGGGCGCACCGGGGCCTGCACCATGCCGACGAAGAGGTGGTTGTACTCCTGCTCCACCAGGCCCGAGTCCGGGTCGGGGTGGTTGTAGCGGACCGTCCCCGCCTCGGCGAGCAGCGACGGGGAGACGCCGAGTTCCTCGTGCGTGCGCCGGGCCGCGGCCGCGAAGGGCGCCTCGCCGGGGTAGGGGTGACCGCAGCAGGTGTTGGACCACACGCCGGGGGAGTGGTACTTGCCGAGCGCCCGCCGCTGGAGCAGCAGCCGGCCGTACTCGTCGAAGAGGAACACGGAGAAGGCGCGGTGCAGCTGCCCCGGGGGCTGATGGGCGGCGAGCTTCTCCGCGGTGCCGATCGTCACACCGTTCTCGTCGACCAGTTCCAGCAAAATCGCGTCTGCGGCGCCGTTCGACGGGCTGTGTGTCGCGGTCGCAGGTGTGATCGGCATAGCCATCCTTCACGTCGGTCTTCGCGCCCCAAGTGTGCCGTACGAATCCGGCACTCCCGGCAGTTGATCGTGCCCGGCGCGGCGGGCACGGAACCGTCCGAAGGGGTGCTGTGGGCATGAGGACGCGACCGACCACCGGATCGCTGCATTCCGACCGTACTGGCGTCTTGTCGGACCGTACGGATGTTCAGTGGCAGAGCCGCGCCTCGTGCTCGGCGTGCCCGCTCGGCTCCAGCTGGAAGGTGCAGTGCTCCACGTCGAAGTGGTCGCCGAGACAGCCCTGCAGCTCGTGCAGCATCTTCTCGTGGCCGATCCCGTTGAGGATGTCGGAGCTGACCACCACGTGCGCCGACAGCACCGGCATGCCGGACGTGATCGTCCAGGCGTGCAGATCGTGGACGTCCTCGACGCCGTCGAGGGCGAGTATGTGGGACCGCACCTCGGCCATGTCGACGCCCTTCGGAGCCGACTCCAGCAGCACGTCGAGGGTCTCGCGCAGCAGCTTGAAGGTGCGCGGCACGATCATCAGGCCGATGACCAGCGAGGCGATCGGGTCGGCGGCCTGCCAGCCGGTGACCAGGATGACCGCCGCCGAGATCAGCACCGCGAGCGAGCCGAGCGCGTCCGCCGCCACCTCGAGGAACGCGCCGCGCACGTTCAGGCTCTCCTTCTGGCCCCGCATCAGCAGCGTCAGCGAGATCATGTTCGCGACCAGGCCGATGGCGCCGAACACGATCATCAGGCCGCCCTCGGTGTCCGCCGGCGTGAAGAACCGCTCGACGGCCTCGTACAGGACGTAGCCGCCGACGCCCAGCAGGAGCAGGCAGTTCGCGAGGGCGGCGAGGATCTCCGCGCGGGCGTAGCCGAAGGTGCGCTTCGTGCTCGGCGGCCGGTTCGCGAAGTGGATCGCGAGCAGGGCCATGCCCAGGCCCACCGCGTCCGTCGCCATGTGCGCCGCGTCCGCGACCAGGGCGAGCGAGTCGGCGACGACGCCCCCGACGATCTCGACCAGCATGACGGCGAGCGTGATCGACAGCGCGACGCGCAGCCTTCCGCGATACGCGGCAGCAGCCGTACCGCTCGTCGGCACGTGCGTATGCCCGTGCCCGTGGTCGTGCCCAGCCCCCATGAGAAAGCCGCCCTTCTGCGGTCCGTCGGACGATCGAATGTGCGTTCCGGGATCACAGTCAACTACGGGTGGGGGGTATGGGGCAACGCGGCATTGAACACCGTTGTCATATGCTCTGACCTGCGGAAACGAGTGTGCAGGTCAGAGCCTGGGTGGTCAGCCGCCGTGGTGCAGCAGCCAGCCCCGCCATGCCGACTCGACCATCTCGCGTACCCCGCGCCGGGCCGTCCAGCCGAGTTCCGCGGCGGCCAGCGAGGCCGAGGCGACCGCGCGGGGGGAGTCCCCGGGACGCCGCGCCTCGACGAGCGCGGGCCGCCGATCCCCGGTGACCTCGCCGATCACCGTGATCAGCTCGCGCACGGACACCCCCTCGCCGCGACCGATGTTGACCGTCAGGTCGCCGCTCACGCCCGGGTCCGTCAGCCGTCGAGCCGCCGCCAGGTGCGCCTCGGCGAGGTCGGCCACATGGATGTAGTCACGGACGCAGGTGCCGTCCGGCGTCGGATAGTCGTCGCCGAAGATCCGCGGGGCCTCGTCCCGGGTGAGCCGGTCGAAGACCATCGGGACGATGTTGAAGACGCCCGTGTCGGCCAGCTCGGGCGAGGCGGCCCCCGCGACGTTGAAATAGCGCAGGCACACCGTCGCGATGCCGTGCGCCCGGCCCGCCGCCCGCACCAGCCACTCCCCGGCCAGCTTGGTCTCGCCGTACGGGTTCACCGGCGCGCACGCGGTGTCCTCCGTGATCAGGTCGACGTCCGGGGCGCCGTAGACGGCCGCGGACGACGAGAACACGAACCGCCTGATCCCGGCCTCGGCCACCGCCGCCAGGAGCGTGCCGAGACCGCCCACGTTCTCCTGGTAGTAGCGCGTCGGCTGTGCCACGGACTCACCGACCTGCTTGCGCGCGGCGAGATGCACCACCCCGGTCACCGCGTGCTCGGCGAACACCCGCTTGAGCAGCTCGCCGTCCAGCGACGAGCCCTCGACGAGCGGGATCCGCGACGGGAGCCGCGCGGGAACCCCGGCCGAGAGGTCGTCCAGTACGAGAACGCGCTCGCCGGCGTCGGTCATGGCCCGCGCCACATGTGCCCCGATGTAGCCGGCTCCGCCTGTGATCAGCCATGTCATGGTGGCCCACCCTATGCCGAGGCGCCGGCGCCGGATGCAATGTCCCCGATGCCCCGGTCTGCGGGCGCGGGTTTGTGGGCCGGCCCCCGGATCCCCGATGATGATCGCGGCGAGGCGCCGGGCGAACCACATTGATCGCTCCGCCGAACGGGTGGTGAACGCAGGCTTCCAACCATCCGATAGCCTCTGCCGACATGCCGCTCGGCCGTCACCGGCAAGGGGCGCCCCCACACATGCACATGACCGGCGCGAACACGCCGGCACCCAGGGAGTGAGTTCGGTTGTCGACCGCCATCCTCACCGGTCAGCCGGTCCCCGGATCGTCGATCGAGGGCGATCTGCGGTCGCTCGGCTACGACGTGCGGGTCGCCACCGACCCGGCCGACGCCGAGACCCTCCTCGCCCAGGTGCCCGGCGACCAGCGGGTCGCCGTCGTCGACGCCCGTTTCGTCGGCCACCTGCACGCCCTGCGCCTCGGCCTGACCGACCCGCGCTTCCCGCTCGCCGCGATCCCGGGCGCCGTGACCGCCCAGGCCGCCGGACGGCAGGCCCTGACCCGTGCCATGGCCCGCGAGACCTCCGCGGACGGCGGTGCGGCGGTCGCCGTGGACAGCCTCGCCGACCGCATCGTCACCGCCCTCGACGCCGACGGCACCGACGTGCACCGCCCCGAGCTCGGCAGCCTGGTCGCCGTGGTCCCGGCCGACCCGCAGGCCCGCAACGAGGCCCGGCAGTCCGTCGCCTCCGTCGACGACGAGGCCGTGCGCCTGAGGTCGGCCGTGAAGGCCCGCGACGGCTTCTTCACGACGTTCTGCATCAGCCCGTACTCCCGCTACATCGCCCGCTGGTGCGCCCGCCGGGGTCTGACCCCGAACCAGGTCACCACCGCCTCCCTGGTCACCGCCCTCATCGCGGCGGGCTGCGCGGCCACCGGCACCCGGGGCGGCTTCGTCGCGGCCGGCATCCTGCTGATCTTCTCCTTCGTCCTCGACTGCGCCGACGGCCAGCTCGCCCGCTACTCCCTGCAGTACTCCACGCTCGGCGCCTGGCTCGACGCCACCTTCGACCGCGCCAAGGAGTACGCCTACTACGCCGGCCTCGCCCTGGGCGCGGCCCGCGGCGGCGACGACGTGTGGGCCCTGGCCCTCGGCGCGATGGTCCTGCAGACCTGCCGGCACGTCGTCGACTTCTCCTTCAACGAGGCCAACCACGACGCCACGGCCAACACCAGCCCCACCGCCGCTCTCTCCGACAAGCTCGACAGCGTCGGATGGACGGTGTGGGTGCGCCGGATGATCGTCCTGCCGATCGGCGAGCGCTGGGCGATGATCGCGGTGCTGACGGCGCTCACCACACCTCGCATCACCTTCTACGCGCTGCTCATCGGCTGCGCCTTCGCGGCGACGTACACCACGGCGGGCCGTGTGCTGCGCTCGGTGACCCGCAGGGCCGAGCGCACCGACCGGGCCGCGCAGGCGCTCGCGGACCTGGCCGACAACGGCCCGCTCGCCGAGGGACTGAGCAAGGTCGCCTGGCCGCTGAAGACCCCGTTCGCCTCGGCGCTCATGGGCGCCGCCGCGATGCTGTTCACCGTCGCCCTGGCCCCGCACGGCAGCCGGCTTCCCGCCCTGGTCGCCGTCTTCTACGTCGCGCTCAGCGCCCTGGCGCTCGCCCGCCCCCTCAAGGGCGCCCTCGACTGGCTGGTCCCGCCCCTCTTCCGCGCCGCCGAGTACGGCACCGTTCTGATCCTCGCGGCCAAGGCGGACGTGAACGGAGCCCTTCCTGCGGCTTTCGGGCTGGTGGCCGCGGTCGCCTACCATCACTACGACACGGTGTACCGCATCCGCGGCAACGCCGGAGCGCCCCCGGCCTGGCTGGTGCGCGCCATCGGGGGGCACGAAGGACGGACGCTGCTCGTCACCGTCCTCGCCGCGGTGCTCTCCGCCTCGCAGTTCACGGTCGCGCTCACGGTCCTCGCCGTGGCCGTGGCCCTGGTGGTGCTCGTCGAGAGCATCCGCTTCTGGGTGTCCGCCCACAAGGGTGGCGCGCCCGCCGTACACGATGAAGGAGAACCCGCATGATCGGCCTCGTGCTGGCGGCCGGCGCCGGACGGCGTCTGCGCCCCTACACCGACAGCCTTCCCAAGGCTCTGGTGCCGGTGGGCCCCGCGGGCATAGAGGGCGAACCCACGGTTCTCGACCTCACCCTCGGCAACTTCGCCGAGATCGGTCTCACCGAGGTCGCGGTCATCGTCGGCTACCGCAAGGAGGCCGTGTACGCGCGCAAGGAGGCGCTGGAGGCGAAGTACGGCCTCAAGCTCACCCTCATCGACAACGACAAGGCCGAGGAGTGGAACAACGCCTACTCCCTGTGGTGCGGCCGTGACGCACTCAAGGACGGCGTGATCCTCGCCAACGGCGACACCGTCCACCCGGTCTCCGTCGAGAAGACGCTGCTCGCAGCCCGCGGCGACGGCAAGAAGATCATCCTCGCCCTGGACACGGTGAAGGACCTCGCCGACGAGGAGATGAAGGTCGTCGTCGACCCCGCCCGGGGCATGACGAAGATCACCAAGCTGATGGACCCCGCCGAGGCCACCGGCGAGTACATCGGCGTCACCCTCATCGAGGGCGACGCCGCCCCCGAGCTGGCCGACGCCCTGAAGACCGTCTGGGAGACCGACCCGCAGCAGTTCTACGAGCACGGCTACCAGGAGCTCGTGAACCGCGGCTTCCGGATCGACGTGGCGCCGATCGGCGACGTCAAGTGGGTGGAGATCGACAACCACGACGATCTGGCCCGCGGACGGGAGATCGCGTGCCAGTACTGACCCGGCTCATCCCCTCGCCGGTCGTCGTGGACATCCGCCCGGGTGCCCTCGACGACCTGGCCTGCGTGCTCGCCGACGAGCGCATCTCGCACTCCGGCAAGCTGGCCGTCGCCGTCAGCAACGGCTCCGGGGCCCGGCTCAAGGAGCGGCTCGCTCCCGCGCTGCCCGGCGCCAGCTGGTACGAGGTCGGCGGCGGCACCCTCGACGACGCGGTCCGGCTGGCGAGCGACATAAAGGCCGGCCACTACGACGCGGTCGTCGGCCTCGGCGGCGGCAAGATCATCGACTGTGCCAAGTTCGCCGCGGCGCGCGTCGGCCTGCCCCTGGTCGCCGTACCGACGAACCTCGCGCACGACGGCCTGTGCTCGCCGGTCGCCACCCTCGACAACGACGCGGGCCGCGGCTCCTACGGTGTGCCGAACCCGATCGCCGTCGTCATCGACCTCGACGTCATCCACGAGGCCCCGGCCCGCTTCGTGCGCGCCGGCATCGGTGACGCCATCTCCAACGTCTCCGCGATCGCCGACTGGGAGCTCGCCCACCGCGTCACGGGCGAGAAGATCGACGGCCTCGCCGCCGCGATCGCCCGCCAGGCCGGTGAGGCGGTGCTCCGGCACCCCGGCGGCATAGGGGACACCGACTTCCTGCAGGTACTGGCCGAGGCGCTGGTGCTGAGCGGTATCGCGATGTCGGTGTCGGGTGACTCCCGCCCGTCCTCCGGGGCGTGCCACGAGATCAACCACGCCTTCGACCTGCTGTTCCCCAAGCGCGCGGCCGCGCACGGCGAGCAGTGCGGTCTGGGCGCGGCCTTCGCGATGTACCTGCGCGGAGCCCACGAGGAGTCGGCCTTCATGGCCGAGGTGCTGCGTCGGCACGGGCTGCCGGTACTGCCCAAGGAGATCGGCTTCACGGACGACGAGTTCGTCCGCGTCGTGGACTTCGCTCCGCAGACCCGGCCCGGCCGCTTCACGATCCTCGAACACCTCGACCTGACAACCGACCAGATCAAGGACATCTACGCCGACTATGTCAAGGCCATCGGTAGCTGAACTCCGCCCCGTCGTTCACCCCGCGGGGGTGAAGGACAGGCGCAGCGGTGAGCACTGGATGGGACGCCTCTACATGCGTGAGGTGTCCCTGCGGGTCGACCGCTACCTGGTGAACACCAGGGTCACGCCCAACCAGCTCACGTACCTGATGACCGTCTTCGGCGTGCTCGCGGCCCCGGCGCTCCTCGTGCCGGGGATCCCGGGTGCCGTGCTCGGTGTGGTGTGCGTCCAGCTCTATCTGCTGCTGGACTGCGTCGACGGCGAGATCGCCCGCTGGAAGAAGCAGTACTCCCTCAACGGTGTCTACCTGGACCGCGTCGGCGCCTACCTCACCGATGCCGCCGTGCTCGTCGGCTTCGGTCTGCGCGCCGCCGACCTGTGGGGCAGCGGCCGTATCGACTGGCTGTGGGCGTTCCTCGGCACCCTGGCCGCGCTCGGCGCCATCCTGATCAAGGCGGAGACCGACCTCGTCGGCGTCGCCCGCCACCAGGCCGGCAAGCCCCCGGTCAAGGAGACCGCCTCCGAGATGCGCTCCTCCGGGATGGCGCTGGCCCGCAAGGCCGCCGCCGCGCTCAAGTTCCACCGTCTGATCCTCGGCATCGAGGCGTCCCTGCTGATCCTGGCCCTGGCCATCGCCGACCAGGTCCGCGGCGACCTCTTCTTCTCCCGGCTCGGTGTGGCCGTGCTCGCCGGTGTCGCGCTGCTGCAGACCCTGCTGCACCTCGTCTCCATCCTCGCCTCCAGCAGGCTGAAGTGAGCGGCATGGGCTCCTCACCGGCAACCTCGCCGAAGGTCGGCGCGGTCATCATCACCATGGGCAACCGCCCCGACGAGCTGCGTGCCCTGCTCGACTCGGTCGCCAAGCAGGACGGCGACCGGGTCGAGGTGGTCGTCGTCGGCAACGGCTCGCCGGTACCGGACGTCCCCGAGGGCGTCCGCACCGTCGAGCTGCCCGAGAACCTCGGCATCCCCGGCGGGCGCAACGTCGGCATCGAGGCCTTCGGCCCCAGCGGCCGCGACGTCGACATCCTGCTCTTCCTCGACGACGACGGCCTCCTCGCCCACCACGACACCGCCGAGCTGTGCCGCCAGGCGTTCGAGGCCGACCCGAAGCTCGGCATCATCAGCTTCCGGATCGCCGACCCGGACACCGGCGTCACCCAGCGCCGGCACGTCCCGAGGCTGCGGGCCTCCGACCCGATGCGCTCCTCCCGGGTCACCACCTTCCTCGGCGGCGCGAACGCCGTCCGCACCCAGGTCTTCGCCGAAGTCGGCGGTCTCCCGGACGAATTCTTCTACGCCCACGAGGAAACCGACCTGGCATGGCGGGCCCTCGACGCGGGCTGGATGATCGACTACCGGTCCGACATGGTGCTGTACCACCCCACGACCGCGCCCTCGCGGCACGCGGTCTACCACCGCATGGTCGCCCGCAACCGTGTCTGGCTCGCCCGCCGCAACCTCCCGGCCCTCCTCGTCCCGGTCTATCTGGGCGTCTGGATGCTGCTCACCCTCGTCCGCCGGCCCTCCCGCCCCGCCCTGAAGGCATGGTTCGGCGGATTCCGGGAAGGGTGGACCACTGCCTGCGGTCCACGCCGGCCCATGAAGTGGCGTACGGTGTGGCGGCTGACTCGACTGGGCCGGCCTCCCGTCATCTGACAAGCTCGGTCCTGAGAGCCCCCGGGCCCCGTCCGGGCCCCAGGTTCATGCCATGCCCGCACAGGCTGCGCATCTCGAAGACGAAAGTTTCAACTGGTGAGTGAGACAACGCACGACGGCGGAGTCGCGGTGAGCGCGGCTCCGTCGCCCGACGAGGGCCTCACGGCGGCACAGCTCGCCGCCAAGTACGGGCTGTCCGTGAGCGGCGCCCGCCCCTCGCTGTTCCAGTACGTCCGCCAGCTCTGGGACCGGCGGCACTTCATCCTCGCGTTCTCGCGGGCGAAGCTGACCGCCCAGTACAGCCAGGCGAAGCTCGGCCAGCTCTGGCAGGTGGCGACCCCGCTGCTGAACGCGGCCGTGTACTTCTTCATCTTCGGGCTGCTGCTGGGGGCCCGGGAGGGCATCCCGCACGACATCTACGTGCCGTTCCTGGTGACCGGGGTGTTCGTCTTCACCTTCACCCAGAGCTCGGTGCTCGCGGGCGTGCGAGCCATCTCCGGCAACCTCGGCCTGGTGCGCGCGCTGCATTTCCCCCGGGCCTCGCTGCCGATCTCGTTCGCGCTGCAGCAGCTCCAGCAGCTGCTGTTCTCGATGGTCGTGCTGGTCGTGATCATGGTGGCCTTCGGCACCTACCCCGACCTGTCCTGGCTGCTCGTGGTGCCCGTGCTGGTCCTGCAGTTCGTCTTCAACACCGGGCTTGCGCTGATCTTCGCCCGGATGGGAAGCAAGACGCCCGACCTCGCTCAGCTGATGCCGTTCGTGCTGCGCACCTGGATGTACGCGTCCGGCGTGATGTTCAGCATTCCCGCGATGCTCGCGGGCAAGGACGTGCCGGGCTGGCTCTCGGACGTCCTGCAGTGGAACCCCGCCGCGATCTACATGGACCTGGTCCGCTTCGCGATGATCGACGGCTACGGCTCCTCCTATCTGCCCCCGCACGTGTGGGCCTTCGCACTGGGCTGGGCGCTGCTGGCCGGTGCGGTCGGCTTCGTCTACTTCTGGAAGGCGGAAGAGAGGTACGGCCGTGGCTGAGCCGAAGAAGGACGGTCCGCGCGTCCCCACCGTCATCGCCGACGAGCTGCACATCGTCTACCGCGTCAACGGCGCCAAGTCCGGCAAGGGCAGTGCCACCGCCGCGCTCAGCCGCATCCTCAAGCGCGGCGAGGAGCGGGGCGTGCGCAAGGTGCACGCCGTCCGCGGTGTCTCCTTCGTCGCCTACCGCGGCGAGGCCATCGGCCTGATCGGCTCCAACGGCTCCGGGAAGTCCACCCTGCTGCGGGCCATCGCCGGTCTGCTGCCCGCCGAGAAGGGCAAGGTCTACACCGACGGCCAGCCCTCGCTGCTCGGCGTGAACGCGGCCCTGATGAACGACCTGACCGGCGAGCGCAACGTCATATTGGGCGGGCTCGCCATGGGCATGTCCCGCGAGGAGATCAAGGCCCGCTACCAGCAGATCGTCGACTTCTCCGGCATCAACGAGAAGGGCGACTTCATCACGCTGCCGATGCGGACGTACTCCTCCGGCATGGCGGCCCGGCTGCGGTTCTCCATCGCCGCGGCCAAGGACCACGACGTCCTCATGATCGACGAGGCGCTGGCCACGGGCGACCGCAAGTTCCAGAAGCGCTCCGAGGAGCGCATCCGCGAGCTGCGCAAGGAAGCCGGCACCGTGTTCCTCGTCAGCCACAACAACAAGTCGATCCGCGACACCTGCGACCGCGTCCTGTGGCTGGAACGCGGCGAGCTGCGGATGGACGGCCCTACGGACGAGGTCCTCAAGGAGTACGAGAAGTTCACGGGCAAGTAGTCCACCCCGGCATGGGCCATGTGGCCCAGGACGCTTGACCGGGCCCCGCCGGAACTGCCCCCGCGGGGCCCCGCGTCTGCAAAGGAAACGTCAACTCCGGCTGGCGGTAGGAATCTTGACGCCAATCGGTGCGTTGTTGTGATGCGCAGGACACCCTCACAGGCCCCGCCCCGTTGTACAACGTAAGCTGTACCGGTACCGAAACGCGGCAAGTGGGGCGATAAGGAACGGCGCCCTCCCTCAGGGCTGTGCCGCGGACGGCCGGGCGGCGTGTCCGAAATAGTATGCATTGGGTCGGCGGTGTAGAACGGGAGATGTGACGGCAATGGCTACGGAAACTCCCCAGCTCCACGCAGCACGTGCCGTCCCCGCCCCGGGCAGTCCACGGTGACGGGAACGCGCACCCGCGCAGGTGACCCAGAGCGCGACACGCTCGACAAGGCCGCCACGGAGAACTTCCCCGTGGCGCCGTTCTTCCTGCCCAGGGCCTGGCGCACCGACCTCATGGCCGTCTACGGATTCGCCCGTCTGGTGGACGACATCGGCGACGGCGACCTCGCTCCCGGCGGTGCCGACGCCCGGCTGCTCGGTGTGTCGCCCGAGGACGCCGAGGAACCCCTCGTCCTGCTCGACGCCTTCGAGGCCGACCTGCGCCGGGTCTTCGACGGCACCCCGCGCCACCCCCTGCTGCGCCGCCTCCAGCCGACCGTCCGCCGCCGCTCGCTGACCCCCGAGCCCTTCCTCGGCCTGATCGCCGCCAACCGCCAGGACCAGCTCGTCGGACGGTACGAGACCTACGACGATCTCCTTGCCTACTGCGAACTGTCCGCCAACCCCGTCGGCCGTCTGGTCCTCGCGGTCACCGGTACCGCGACGCCCGAGCGGATCCGCCGCTCCGACGCGGTGTGCACCGCGCTGCAGATCGTGGAGCACCTTCAGGACATCGCCGAGGACCTCGGCCGTGACCGGATCTATCTGCCCGCCGCGGACATGAAACGCTTCCACGTCCAGGAAACCGATCTCGCCGCCGAAACGGCGGGCGCATCGGTGCGCGCGCTGGTGGCGTACGAAGCCGAACGTGCCCAGGACCTCCTGAGTGAAGGCACCCCCTTGGTGGGTAGCGTCCACGGCAGGCTGAAGCTGCTGCTCGCGGGTTTCGTGGCGGGGGGAAGGGCGGCGATCGGCGCGATCGCCGCCGCCGAATACGACGTACTTCCCGGCCCGCCCAAAGCCAGCAGGTTCCAGTTGCTGCGTGAGGTGGGCGTGACTCTGCGAGGAGAGGGGTGATCCGGACCGTGGAGTCTGCACCACACGCGTCCGCACCGGTACTCGCCGCCTACAGCTACTGCGAGGCCGTCACCGGGCGGCAGGCCCGTAACTTCGCGTACGGCATCCGCCTGCTGCCCACGCCCAAGCGCCGCGCGATGTCGGCGCTGTACGCGTTCTCGCGCCGCGTCGACGACATCGGCGACGGCGCCCTGACCGACGAGGTCAAGGTCGCCAGGCTGGAGGACACCCGGGAGCTGCTGACCCGGATCCGTGACCGGGCGGTCGACGAGGACGACATCGACCCGGTGGCCGTCGCCCTCGCCCATGCCGCCGACACCTTCCCGATCCCGCTCGGCGGCCTCGACGAACTCATCGACGGGGTCCTGATGGACGTACGCGGCGAGACCTACGAGACCTGGGACGACCTCAAGGTCTACTGCCGCTGTGTCGCAGGCGCCATCGGACGGCTCTCGCTCGGCGTGTTCGGCACGGAACCGGGGGCGCGCGGAGTCGAGCGCGCGCCGGAGTACGCCGACACGCTCGGGCTGGCGCTCCAGCTCACCAACATCCTGCGCGACGTCCGCGAGGACGGCGAGGGCGGGCGTACCTATCTGCCCTCCGACGACCTCGCCAAATTCGGCTGCTCGGTCGGCTTCAGCGGACCGACACCACCGGAGGGCTCCGACTTCGCGGGCCTCGTGCACTTCGAAGTGCGACGGGCCCGCGCTCTTTTCGCCGAGGGCTACCGGCTGCTGCCGATGCTGGACCGGCGCAGCGGCGCCTGCGTCGCCGCCATGGCCGGCATCTACCGCCGCCTCCTCGACCGCATCGAGCGCGACCCGCAGGCGGTGCTGCGCGGCCGCGTCTCGCTGCCGGGGCGCGAGAAGGCGTACGTCGCCGTGCGCGGCCTGAGCGGGCTGGACACCCGGCATGTGACCCGCCGAAGCGTCAGTCGTGCGGTCAGGAGGCGTGCCTGATGGACATTCCGGTCCGAGGTGATGCCACCGGTGAAAAGCGGCGGGCAACCCTCCGCCGTCCGGCCGCGTCCCTGACGGAGACGACCGGCCGTGCGGCGTTCACCCACCCGCACGACGGTCGCGCAGGGGAGGGTGCACGATGACCGACGGCACGCGGCCCGACGAGGCGCTCGCGGACATCTACGGCGGCTCCGGGAAGCACGCCGTCGTGGTCGGCGGCGGCCTCGCCGGCATCACCGCCGCGCTCTCCCTGGCCGACGCCGGGGTGCGGGTCACCCTGGTCGAGGGCCGGCCGAGGCTCGGCGGCCTCGCGTTCTCCTTCCAGCGCGGCGAACTGACCGTCGACAACGGACAGCACGTGTACCTGCGCTGCTGCACCGCCTACCGGTGGTTCCTCGACCGGATCGAGGGGGCCGCGCTGGCACCGCTGCAGGATCGTCTCGACGTGCCCGTGCTGGACGTCGCGCGGCCCGAGGGGCGGCGGCTCGGCAGGCTGCGGCGCGACGCGCTGCCCGTACCCCTGCACCTCGGCCGGAGCCTGGCGACGTATCCGCATCTCTCCCTCGCCGATCGCGCCAGGGTCGGACGTGCCGCGCTCGCGCTCAAGGGCCTCGACCTCGGCGACCCTGCCCTGGACGCCCAGGACTTCGGCAGCTGGCTCGCCGAGCACGGCCAGTCGACGCGTGCCGTCGAGGCCCTGTGGGACCTGGTCGGGGTCGCCACCCTGAACGCGGTCGCGGGCGACGCCTCGCTGGGGCTGGCCGCGATGGTGTTCAAGACCGGTCTGCTCTCCGACCCGGGCGCCGCCGACATCGGCTGGGCACGCGTCCCGCTCGGCGACCTGCACGACCGGCTGGCTCGCAAGGCGCTCGAGTCCGCGGGCGTGCGCGTCGAGGTCCGTACCCGCGTCACCGCCATCACCCCTGAGGGGAACGGAGGCTGGAGCGTCCAGGTTCCCGGCGAGACGCTCCGGGCGGACGCCGTCGTACTGGCCGTGGCCCAGCGCGAGGCGTACGACCTGCTGCCCGGCGGTGCCCTCGACGCTCCCGAGCGGCTGCTGGAGATCGGGACCGCCCCGATCCTCAACGTCCATGTCGTGTACGGCCGCAAGGTGCTCGGCAAGCCCTTCTTCGCGGCCCTCGGCACCCCGGTGCAGTGGGTGTTCGACCGCACCGAGGCCTCGGGACTGCGCGAGGGCCAGTACCTCGCCCTGTCCCAGTCGGCCGCGCAGGACGAGATCGACGAGCCCGTCGCCGCGCTGCGCGAGCGGTACCTGCCGGAGCTGGAGCGGCTCTTGCCCAGGACGCGCGGCGCCGAAGTGAAGGACTTCTTCGTCACCCGGGAGCGCACGGCGACGTTCGCCCCCACCCCCGGCGTCGGGCGGCTGCGGCCCGGCGCCCGTACCCAGGCACCCGGCCTCTACCTGGCCGGAGCGTGGACCGCCACAGGGTGGCCCGCGACCATGGAGAGTGCGGTCCGCAGCGGCGTGAGTGCGGCCGGCGCCGCGCTGAGCGCCCTGGGCCGGCCCCGCCCCGGTCACCTCTTCGACGTCGAGGAGGCGGCCTGATGCTGAACCAGCACACCGAGGCAGGCCCCCGCACCCCCGGTACCGCAACAAGAGGAGAGACTGTGCCCACTGTGCCCCCGGCCGAGAAGGCCGCTCGAGAGACCGCGGCGGACGTGGCCGCGCTCCTGGAGCGCGGGAGGACCCTGGCCACACCGGTACTGCGGGCGGCGATCGACCGCCTGGCCCCTCCCATGGACACCGTTTCCGCCTACCACTTCGGCTGGATCGACGCCGAGGGCAACCCCACGGCCGGCGACGGCGGCAAGGCCGTACGCCCCGCCCTCGCGGTGCTCTCCGCCGAGGTCACCGGCGCCGCGCCCGAGATCGGCATCCCCGGCGCCGTCGCCGTCGAACTCGTCCACAACTTCTCCCTCCTGCACGACGACCTGATGGACGGCGACGAACAGCGCCGCCACCGCGACACCGTCTGGAAGGTGCACGGCCCCGCCCAGGCCATCCTCGTCGGCGACGCCCTGTTCGCCCTCGCCAACGAGGTCCTGCTGGAGCTCGGCACCGTCGAGGCCGGCCGTGCCACCCGCCGTCTGACCACCGCCACCCGCGCCCTGATCGACGGTCAGGCGCAGGACATCTCCTACGAGCACCGCGACCGCGTCAGCGTCGAGGAGTGCCTGGAGATGGAGGGCAACAAGACCGGCGCCCTGCTCGCCTGCGCCAGCTCCATCGGAGCGGTGCTCGGCGGCGCCGACGACCGTACCGCCGACGCCCTGGAGAGGTACGGCTACCACCTGGGCCTGGCCTTCCAGGCCGTCGACGACCTGCTCGGCATCTGGGGCGACCCGGTGTCCACCGGTAAGCAGACCTGGAGCGACCTGCGCCAGCGCAAGAAGTCCCTGCCGGTGGTGGCCGCGCTCGCGGCGGGCGGCGACGCCTCCGACCGGCTCGGCGACATCCTCGCCGCCGACGCCAAGGGCAGCGACTTCGCGAACTTCTCCGAGGAGGAGTTCGCGGCCCGCGCCGCCCTCATCGAGGAGGCGGGCGGCCGCGAGTGGACCGCCGAAGAGGCGCGCCGCCAGCACACCGTCGCCGTCGAGGCCCTCGACGCCGTCGACATGCCCGAGCGGGTGCGGACGCAGTTCACGGCGCTGGCCGACTTCGTCGTCGTACGGAAGAGATGATCACCACCGGGCGAAAAGAGATGATCAATATCGGTCGAATAGCCCTCGCGTAGTCGCCGGCCGGTGCCGCTGGAAGCAGCGCACCGGCCGACGGCGGACCCACAGCAGACGCACTACCAGGAGCACTGCACGAAGGGGAAGCCATGACAGCGACGACCGACGGAAGCACCGGGGCGCTCCCGCCCCGGGCAGCCGCGGCCAGCGACATCGAGATCGAGACCCCCGTGGCGGCCGGGGCCCACGAAGCCGCCGTGCACGCGGTCCGGCGCGCCACCGACTTCCTGCTCTCCAGGCAGGACGCCCAGGGCTGGTGGAAGGGCGACCTCGAAACGAACGTCACGATGGACGCCGAGGACCTGCTGCTCCGTCAGTTCCTGGGCATCCGCGACGAGAGGACCACGCAGGCCGCCGCGCTCTTCATCCGCGGCGAGCAGCGCGAGGACGGCACCTGGGCGACCTTCCACGGCGGCCCCGGCGAGCTCTCCACCACCGTCGAGGCGTACGTCGCCCTCCGCCTGGCCGGCGACGCGCCCGACGCCCCGCACATGGCGAGAGCCGCCGCCTGGATCCGCGAGCGGGGCGGCATCGCGGCCGCGCGCGTGTTCACCCGCATCTGGCTCGCCCTGTTCGGCTGGTGGAAGTGGGAGGACCTGCCCGAACTCCCGCCGGAACTGATCTACTTCCCGAAGTGGGTGCCGCTCAACATCTACGACTTCGGCTGCTGGGCCCGGCAGACCATCGTCCCGTTGACGATCGTCTCCGCCAAGCGGCCGGTGCGGCCCGCGCCCTTCCCGCTCGACGAGCTGCACACCGATCCCGCGCACCCCAATCCGCCCAAACCCCTTGCCCCGGCGGCGACTTGGGACGGCGCCTTCCAGCGGCTCGACAAGGCGCTGCACCAGCTGCGCAAGGTGGCCCCCCGCAAGCTGCGCAGGGCCGCCATGAACAGCGCGGCCCGCTGGATCATCGAGCGGCAGGAGAACGACGGCTGCTGGGGCGGCATCCAGCCGCCGGCGGTGTACTCGATCATCGCCCTGCATCTGCTCGGCTACGACCTCGAACACCCCGTGATGCGCGAGGGCTTGGCCTCCCTGGACCGGTTCGCCGTCTGGCGCGAGGACGGGGCCCGGATGATCGAGGCCTGCCAGTCACCGGTCTGGGACACCTGCCTGGCGACCATCGCGCTGGCGGACGCCGGAGTGCCCGCCGACCATCCGCAGCTCGTCAAGGCCGCGGACTGGATGCTGGGCGAGGAGATCGTGCGCCCCGGCGACTGGGCGGTCAAGCGCCCTCACCTTCCGCCGGGCGGCTGGGCGTTCGAGTTCCACAACGACAACTACCCCGACATCGACGACACCGCCGAGGTGGTCCTCGCCCTGCGGCGCGTCAGGCACCACGACCCCGAGCGGGTCGAGAAGGCGATCGGCCGCGGGGTGCGCTGGACCCTCGGGATGCAGTCGCGCAACGGGGCGTGGGGCGCCTTCGACGTCGACAACACCAGCCCGTTCCCCAACCGGCTGCCCTTCTGCGACTTCGGCGAGGTCATCGACCCACCGTCGGCCGACGTCACCGCGCACGTCGTCGAGATGCTCGCGGTCGAGGGCCTCGCCCACGATCCGCGTACCCGGCGCGGCATCCGGTGGCTGCTCGCCGAACAGGAGCCGGACGGCTCGTGGTTCGGGCGCTGGGGCGTCAACTACGTCTACGGCACCGGATCGGTCGTACCCGCCCTGGTGGCCGCGGGCTTCCCGGGCTCGCACCCGGCGATCCGGCGCGCGGTGGCCTGGCTGGAGTCCGTCCAGAACGACGACGGCGGCTGGGGCGAGGACCTGCGCTCCTACAAGTACGTCAGCCAGTGGAGCGGCCGGGGCGCCTCGACCGCCTCGCAGACCGCGTGGGCGCTGATGGCCCTGCTGGCCGCGGGCGAGAAGGACTCCAAGGCCGTCGAACGGGGCGTTCAGTGGCTCGCGGCCACCCAGCGCGAGGACGGCTCCTGGGACGAGCCGTACTTCACCGGTACCGGGTTCCCGTGGGACTTCTCGATCAACTACCACCTCTATCGCCAGGTCTTCCCGCTGACCGCGCTCGGCCGGTACGTCCACGGGGAGCCCTTCGCCGAGAAGCCCACCGCCTCCGAGGGGTTGGCGACCTCCGGAAAACCGCTCGCCGAGGCCAAGGGGAGCTGATGAGCGCCAAGCCCGCCCCGGCCCCGCTGCTGATCGCCTGTGCGCTCGGCATCGAGCAGTTCGCCCTGCGCACCAGCGACCGCGGCGGCGCCGGCGGGCCCGTCACCGTGCTCCGTACGGGCATGGGGCCCAAGGCGGCCGAGCGCTCCGTCACCCGGGCCCTGGCGGAGCCGGCGCTGAGCGGGGCCGCCGTGCTCGCCACGGGCTTCTGCGCCGGTCTCGCCCCCGGGATGCACCCCGGCGACCTGGTGGTCGCCGAGGAGGCCCGGGATCCGGGGGGATCCACCGCGTGCGTCGGGACCGAGCTCCTCGTCAAGGAACTCGTGCGGACCGTCCCGGGCCGCACCGTCCACACCGGCCCGCTCACCGGCTCCGACCACGTCATCCGTGGTCAGGAACGCTCCGAGCTGCTGGCGACCGGCGCGATCGCGGTCGACATGGAGTCGGCGGCCACGCTCCTGAGCGCCGTGCGCGCGGGCGAGCGCCCGGTTGCGGCCGTCCGGGTGGTCGTGGACGCTCCAGAACATGAACTCGTCCGGATCGGCACGTTGCGCGGTGGAATATCGGCTTTCCGCGTTCTTCGTTCCGTCCTGCCCGCTTTCTTCGAATGGCACCGTTCTTTGCTGCTCCCCAGGAGGTGAGCCAGATGGCCATGCCACTGCGTCAGTCCATCAAGGTCGCTACTTACTTGGCCGAACAGAAGCTGCGCAGGCGGGAAAAGTTTCCGCTGATCGTCGAGCTGGAGCCGTTGTACGCCTGCAACCTCAAGTGCGAGGGCTGCGGCAAGATCCAGCACCCCGCCGGAGTCCTGAAGCAGCGCATGCCGGTGGCCCAGGCCGTGGGGGCGGTGCTCGAATCCGGCGCGCCGATGGTGTCCATCGCCGGCGGCGAGCCCCTGATGCACCCGCAGATCCACGAGATCGCTCGGCAGTTGGTGGCCAGGCGGAAGTACGTGTTCCTGTGCACCAACGCCATGCTGCTGCGCAAGAAGATGGACGACTTCACGCCCTCGCCCTACTTCGCCTTCGCCGTGCACATCGACGGCCTGCGCGAGCGGCACGACGAGTCGGTGGCGAAGGAAGGCGTGTTCGACGAGGCCGTGGCGGCCATCAAGGAGGCCAAGAGGCGCGGCTTCCGGGTCACCACCAACTCGACCTTCTTCAACACGGACACCCCGCAGACGATCGTCGAGGTCCTCAACTACCTCAACGACGACCTCAAGGTCGACGAGATGATGATCTCGCCCGCCTACGCCTACGAGAAGGCCCCCGACCAGGAGCACTTCCTCGGCGTCGAGCAGACCCGCGAGCTGTTCAGAAAGGCCTTCGCGGGCGGCAACCGGCGCCGCTGGCGGCTCAACCACTCGCCCCTCTTCCTGGACTTCCTGGAGGGCAAGGTCGACTTCCCGTGCACCGCGTGGGCGATCCCGAACTACTCCCTCTTCGGCTGGCAGCGCCCCTGCTACCTGATGAGCGACGGGTACGTCCCGACGTACCGGGAGCTGATCGAGGACACCGACTGGGACAAGTACGGCCGTGGCAAGGACCCGCGCTGCGCCAACTGCATGGCGCACTGCGGCTACGAGCCGACCGCCGTCCTCGCCACCATGGGCTCGCTCAAGGAGTCGCTGCGCGCCCTGCGCGAGACGGTCTCCGGGAACCGGGAGTGACGCCATGACCGCCGTCCCCTTGGGCGTCCCCGAGGTACCCCTCCGGCCGATCGCCGAGCGTCGTGTGTCGCGGCGGATCCAGGTCGGTCCGGTGGCGGTCGGGGGCGGTGCCCCGGTGTCGGTGCAGTCGATGACGACGACCCGTACGTCGGACGTCGGCGCCACCCTCCAGCAGATCGCCGAGCTCACGGCCTCCGGCTGCCAGATCGTCCGCGTCGCCTGCCCCACCCAGGACGACGCCGACGCCCTG
>NZ_JBSFEP010000023.1:0-153932 GCF_053594495.1 Streptomyces sp. NPDC001920 | reverse complement strand
CGAGGGCTTCCGCCCGGCACGCCGAGAGCACGCACCATACGCCGCGGGGCCCGCCCTCCGGGCGGACGACGGGACTTTGCGGACACGACCTAGCGCTACGGCGCCAGGATGTCCAGTTCCTGGAGGGCGCCGAACGTGATCTCGCGGGTCAGGTGTTCCGCGCGCGCCGCGTCGCCCGCGCGGACCGCCTCCGCGACCTGGACGTGCAGGGTCACCGCGGCCGGGTCGGGGTCCTCGAACATGACCTCGTGGTGGGTGCGGCCCGCGAGGACCTCGGCGACGACGTCTGCGAGGCGCGCGAACATCTCGTTGCCCGAGGCGCTGAGGATGACGCGGTGGAAGGCGATGTCGTGGACGAGGTAGCCCTCCAGCTGCCGGCCGCGTGAGTGGGCGACCATGCCGAGGGCGCACTCGGTGAGTTCGGCGCACTGGTCCGCGGTGGCGTACTTGGCGGCCAGTCCCGCCGCCACCGGCTCGACCGCCGAGCGCAGCACGGTGAGTGAGCGCAGCTGCCGGGGCCGGTCCGCGCCGGCCAGGCGCCAGCGGATGACCTGGGGGTCGTAGACGTTCCACTCGGACTCCGGGCGCACCGTCACGCCCACGCGGCGGCGGGACTCGACCAGGTGCATGGACTCCAGGACACGGACCGCCTCGCGCATCACCGAGCGGGAGACGTCGAAGCGCTGGGCCAGTTCGTCCGTGCGCAGGACGCTGCCCGGCGGGTACTCGCCCGCGGTGATGGCGGGGCCGAGGGTGTCCAGTACGTGGCCGTGCAGCCCCCGGCCCGGTGTGCTCATGCACTCAGCGTACGCGGCGGATCACCCACTCAAAAAGTCAGACTTATTCATCACAGAGCCTTGAATTCGTCGTACCTATGGGTTTCAGTTGCGTCGACATCACGTGTCGACGAAGACAGCGGACAGTGAGGCAGCGATGAACTCCCCCCATGTCGTCGTGGTCATGGGCGTAGCGGGCACCGGCAAGACCACCATCGGTCGGCTGCTCGCCGCCCGGCTCGGCGTCCCCTACGCCGAGGGCGACGACTTCCATCCCCGGGCCAACATCGACAAGATGTCGGCCGGCACCCCGCTCGACGACGCGGACAGGTGGCCCTGGCTCGACGCCATCGGCGCCTGGGCGAACGGGCGGGCGGGGCTCGGCGGGGTGGTCAGCTGCTCGGCGCTGAAGCGGTCGTACCGGGACCGGCTCAGGGCCGCCGCGCCCGGGGTCGTCTTCCTGCATCTCACGGGCGATCGCGCGCTCATCGAGGACCGGATGTCGCATCGGCAGGGGCACTTCATGCCCACGGCACTGCTCGACTCCCAGTTCGCGACCCTCCAGCCTCTGGGGCCGGACGAGGCGGGCGTCGCGGTGGACGTGGTGGGCAGCCCCGAGGAGATCACCCGACGGGCCGCGACGGCCCTGACGGCGCTTCCCGAGCCGACTCCCTGAGGGGCCCTGCGGCCCTGACTCCCTGCGGGCCCCCTGCGGCCCGACCCGAGGGCCTCTCGGCCCGATCCCCGAGGCCCTCTGCGGCCTGACTGCCTTCTCCCCCGTCCCCGTACTGCAAGGGAACCCCCGTGACCAGACTCAGCGTCGAGATGCTGGCAGCGGACACCGTCGAGCCCATCACCTCGGCCGGCCACGCTCAACTGGGCATCGCCGTCCTGGCGGGCATCGCCGTCATCGTCCTGCTCATCACCCGGTTCAAGCTCCACGCGTTCCTGTCGCTGACCCTCGGCTCGCTGGCCCTCGGCGCCATCGCCGGGGCGCCGCTGGACAAGGTCATCGCCAGCTTCACCACCGGGCTCGGCACCACCGTCGCCGGCGTCGGCGTGCTGATCGCCCTCGGCGCGATCCTCGGCAAGATGCTCGCCGACTCCGGGGGCGCCGACCAGATCGTCGACACGATCCTCACCAGGGCCGGCGGCCGTTCGATGCCGTGGGCGATGGTGCTGATCGCCTCCGTGATCGGCCTGCCGCTGTTCTTCGAGGTCGGCGTCGTCCTGCTGATCCCCGTGGTGCTGATGGTCGCCAAGCGCGGCAACTACTCGCTGATGCGCATCGGCATCCCGGCCCTCGCCGGACTGTCCGTGATGCACGGCCTGGTGCCGCCGCACCCCGGCCCGCTGGTCGCGATCGACGCGGTCGGCGCGAACCTGGGCGTCACCCTGGCGCTCGGCGTCCTCGTCGCGATACCGACGGTGATCATCGCCGGGCCGGTGTTCTCCCGGTACGCGGCGCGGTGGGTGGACGTCCCGGCCCCGGAGCGGATGGTCCCGCAGCGTGCCTCCGAGGACCTGGAGAAGCGGCCCGGTTTCGGGGCGACGCTGGGCACGATCCTGCTCCCGGTCGTCCTGATGCTCTCCAAGGCGCTGGTCGACATCGTGATCGACGACCCCGAGAACACCGTCCAGCGGGTCTTCGACGTCATCGGATCCCCGCTGATCGCCCTGCTCGTCTCGGTGCTCGTCGGCATCTTCACCCTGCTCAAGCCCGCGGGCTTCAGCAAGGAGCGCGTCTCGCCGCTGGTCGAGAAGAGCCTCGCGCCGATCGCGGGCATCCTGCTGATCGTCGGCGCGGGCGGCGGCTTCAAGCAGACGCTGATCGACACGGGCGTCGGCCGGATGGTCCTCGACATCTCCGAGGACTGGTCGATCCCCGCACTGCTGCTGGCCTGGCTGATCGCGGTGGCGATCCGGCTGGCGACGGGTTCGGCGACGGTGGCCACGGTCTCCGCGGCCGGTCTGGTCGCCCCGCTCGCGGCCGACATGTCGACGACCCACGCGGCCCTGCTGGTCCTGGCGATCGGTGCCGGCTCGCTGTTCTTCAGCCATGTCAACGACGCCGGGTTCTGGATGGTGAAGGAGTACTTCGGCCTCAGCGTCGGCCAGAACATCAAGACCTGGTCCGTCATGGAGACGATCATCTCGGTGGTCGCCGGTGGTGTGGTCCTGCTGCTGTCGCTGATCATCTAGGGCCACGAGGCCGGGACCGGGGAACGAGTCGTCCCCGGTTCGGCATCAGCCGCCGCACGGCCCTGGTCACGGGCTCCAGCCGGGGCTCGCGGAGGCCGGCCGCACGGTGGTGCCCGAGGGACGGGACGGCGAGCGGCTCACCGGGGCCGCCGCCGGGCTCGCGCCGACGGTCGAGGAACGGGAGGGCCGGCCCGACATCCTGGTCGACGGCGCGGGCATGCAACTCTGCGCGCCGCTCCCCGAGTCCACCGAATCCGACGGGCACCGCATCCCGCAGCTGAAAGACGCTCACCAGGGGCGTGGGCGCGGGCTGGGGGCCGTACGGCGTCCAGGTCGACCGCGAGGCGCTGCTGGACTTCGCGGGCCGAGGCCACGGACCGCTGGGGGCAACGGCCTTGACCCCGTGGGCGCTCGGGTCGTGCGGGTCCGCAATGCGCGGTGCACGGCGACCGAACTCACACGGACGATCAGAGGAACCGGCTTCCGCGCGGGCGTCGTCGGACCGATGATGAGGTGACTCCCGGGGGCTGCCGCTGCCGTCGGGGGCACGGACATCGGGGGGCGTCATGGCGGTTTCCCTCGGGATGCGTATCTCGGGGCTGCTCGTCGTCGGAGCGGTGGCGGTGGCCGCCGCGGCCTTCACCACTGACGGGGACGGCAGGGCGGACGGGCGGGGCGGCAAAGGCACGATCGTGACCGCGGGGCCCTCCGGTGACCCTCGGGGGCTGCCCACCGGCGCCGCCCACGGTACGGTGCCGCCCGTGCGGCCGTCGCCCAACGGGCAGTTGGGCGCCCCCGCACCCGTCGACACGCCGGGCGCGCGCCCCGGCGGCGCGGCCGGCACGAGGCCGAGCGCCGCGCCCGCCCCGTCCCCGAGCAGCAGTGCCACCGTCGCGCTTCAGGCCCCGCCGTGGCTTCCGCCCGGGCCCGTTTCGCCCGACTCCGACGGCATCGCCGACCCCGCCGGCATGTACGACCGGCTCCGCGCCCCCGGCCAGTGCGAGTCCGCGCTCGGCGTGATCCCCCGTCAGCCGGTGGACGGGGAGTGGCGGTTGCTGCGCGCACTGGCCACCGCCTGCCTGGCGGTGCAGGGCGAAGGCGGCGACTGGGAGACGGTGACCGCGGAGCACGCGGCTCTCGCCGGGCTCGTCGACACGTGCAAGGGGCGTGCCGCGTACGCGGTGCTGGGCGGGCTGCTGGACTTCCACCGGCGTCATCCCGACGCCCGGGTGCGGCTCGCGACGCCGGCTGACGCCCCGCCCGCCTGCGGCTACCGGATCGCCTCGGTGGAGACGGGCGGCGACGGCGAGGTCCGGCCGGGTGAGACCGTCGCGGTCGAGCTGGCGGACACCTACGTCGACCACGCCGAGCTGCTGGGTGCCGCGAGCGTGAGCGTCGGCGGGCTGGAGGTGCCCGGAACGCCGGTCATGAAGTCGCAGTCGGGTGACCGCCTGGTGCTCTCGGTCGTCGTGCCGACGGCGCTGCAGGCGGGCCCGGCCGATGTCGCCGTGCGGCACGCCGGCACCGAGGTCCGCCTGCCGGCCGCGTTCACCGTCACCGTCCCCGAGGTGGTGCAGGAGCCGGGCGCGGGCACGGACGCGCCCGGTGAGACGGCGTCGTTGCTGAGTGCGGTGCCGGACGTCGCGCCCGCCGCCTCACGGCCGCCAGAGCGGATGTTCCCGTTCCGCCCACTCCTTGCTGACTGATCCCGTCCGCATGCCCCGGCGGGCCTCCGGGTCGCCCAGGGCCATACCGATGTGGCCCGCGAGGACGATGCCGATGGTGAGGGCCAGCCAGTCGTGGACGAAGGTCGCGCTGGTACGCCACACCAAGGGCGTGAGACGGGTGAACCACATCATGAGGCCGGTGCCGAGCATCACCAGCGTCGCGCCGGCGATCCAGGCCGCGTAGACCTTCTGCCCGGCGTTGAACTTGCCCGCCGGCCTGGAGGCGGGCCGCCTGTCTCGGCGGACCGCGGCGCGCAGCCAGTGCCGGTCGTACGGGCCGAACCGGTTGAGGGACCCCAGGTCGGCGCGGAACGCGCGGGAGGCGAGCCCGGCCAGAACGGGCACCGGAAGGGCGAGGCCGGCCCACTCGTGGATGCGGACCACCAGCTCGCGGCGGCCGACCAGCTCGGCGAGCTGCGGCACGTACAGACAGGCGGCGGTCACCACGCACACGCCCATCAGCGCGGCCGTCGTCCGGTGCACCCAGCGCTCGGCCCGGCTGAAGCGCCGGACGCGCACGGGGCCGGGGGGCGCGTCAGCTCGTAGGCTCATCGTCGCGTCCGTTCGAGCGGCCGACCCAGGCGTCGACGTCGTAGCCCCGTTCCTCCCAGTAGCCGGGCTTCACGTGCTTGGTGACGGTGATGCCGGAGAGCCACTTGGCGGACTTGTAGAAGTACATGGGCGCCACGTAGAGGCGGGCCGGGCCGCCGTGGGCGTGGCTGAGGTCCTTGTCCTGCATGCGCAGGGCGACCAGGACGTCGGCGCGGCGGACCTGGTCGAGGGTGAGGCTCTCGGAGTACGTGCCGTCGAAGCAGGTGAAGCGCACGGCCCCGGCCCCCTGGCGCACTCCCGCGGCGTCCAGGAGCCGGGACAGGCGCACCCCTTCGAACGGTGTCTCGGGCACGCGCCAGCCGGTCACGCACTGGACGTCGCGCACCAGCCGGGTCTGCGGCAGGGCACGCAGGTCGGCCAGGGTGTAGGTGCGGGGGCGGTCGACCAGGCCGTCGACGGTGAGGCGGTAGGTGCGATCGTCCTTGCGGGGCACGGAGGCGGCGACCGAGTAGTAGCGGAAGCCGCCGCCGTTGGGCAGCAGGCCGGTCAGGCCGGTGGGGTCCTTGTCGGACGCGTTCGCGAGGAAGGACTCGAGGCCGCGTTGCAGGGTGGGCGCGGTGACCACGCCCAGGGCGCCCAGGCCGAGAGTGCCGAGGAGGACGCGCCGGCCGATGGGCCTGCCCCTCTCCTCGCCCTTCGCTTCGAAGGCTTCGGGCTGTTCGGGGTTCACGGGTCCATTCGAACACCCGCGACCCGGGTGGGACCAGGAGTCGCGGGTGCTCGTCAGCGTTCCGTAAGACCTCTGACGGACCGGGAGTCGCTCGGCCGGCTACGGGGTCTCCTGGGCCGCCTTCTCCAGCTGGAACGCCTCGTTGCCGAGCCCGATACGGGCGTGTTTCTCGGGGGCGCGGGAGCGCAGCAGCAGGCCCTGGGCGAGGCCGGCGGCCAGGGCGAGGGCGATGACGGCGGGCAGGGCCCAGCTCAGGGACGAGCCAGGGCCGGCCCCGATGAGGACGTCGAAGTCCTTGACGGTCCACACGACGATGAGGAGCAGGGCGAGGAGGGCGAGCCCGGAGGCGGCCAACCGCCAGAACTGGGCGGCGGCGGCACCGCGGCGTACGAAGAAGACGATCACCGAGACCGAGGCGGCGGCCATCAGGGCGGCGACGCCCAGCGCACCGAGGCTGCCCATCCAGGTGAACAGGTGCAGGACCGGCGCCGTCGGGTCTCCGGTGGGCCCGTCGTCGGTGAGCGCGAAGGCGCTGACGACCAGGAGGGAGACGGCGGTCTGGAGCAGGGAGCCGGTGCCGGGGGCGCCGCTCGCGCCGCTGGTGCGGCCGAAGGCGCCGGGCAGCAGGCCCTCGCGGCCCATGGCGAAGGCGTAGCGGGCGACGACGTTGTGGAAGCTGAGCATCGCCGCGAACATGCCGGTCACGAACAGCACGTGCAGGACGTCGGTGAAGCCGGTTCCTAGCAGGTCCTCGGTGAGGAAGAACAGCAGCCCGGCGCTCTGCTCCTGCGCGGTGCCCGTGATCGACGAGGGGCCGGCGGCGACGGTGTACGCCCAGCAGCTGATCGTGTAGAAGACGGCGATGCCCCCGATGGCCAGGAACATCACGCGAGGGACGAGGACGTGCGGGCGGCTGGTCTCCTCGGCGTAGACGGGGGCCTGCTCGAAGCCGAGGAAGGCGGCGACGCAGAAGCACAGGGCGGTGCCGATGCCGGCGCCGGTGAGTGTGTCGGGGTTGAAGGCGTGCAGCGACAGGCCCTCCTCGGCGGGGTCGGCGATCGCGGCGACGTCGAAGACGACCACTAGGGCGACCTCGATGAGCAGCAGCACGCCGAGCACGCGCGCGTTGAGGTCGATCTTCAGCCAGCCGAGGCCGCCGACCAGGAGCACCGCCAGCAGCGCCGGTATCCACCAGGCGACCTCGGTGTCGAGGTAGGTGGCGAACAGCCCCGAGACCTCGAAGCCGAAGATGCCGTAGATGCCGACCTGGAGGGCGTTGTAGGCGACGAGCGCGACCATCGCGGCGCCTGCGCCGGCCGTGCCGCCGAGGCCGCGGGAGATGTAGGCGTAGAAGGCGCCGGCGTTGTGGACGTGGCGGCTCATCTCGGCGTACCCGACGCTGAAGAGGGCGAGGACGAGGCCGAGGATCACGAAGAGCAGCGGCTGTCCGAGGACACCCATCACCCCGAAAGTCGTGGGCATGACACCCGCGACGACCATCAGGGGGGCCGTCGCGGCGAGCACGGACAGGAGCAGGCCCGTCGTGCCCAGCCGGTCGGCGCGCAGGGCGCGGTCCTGCCCCTTGAACGTACTGATGCCGTCACTGCCTGCGGCGGCTCTGCTCGTGCTGGAACTGCCCGTGGTCATCGGGGACCGTCCTTGGGTCGACTGCGGTCGGAGGGGGTTACGCCGTGCCGAGCGCGGTGTCGCGTGCGGCGCGGAAGGCGGGGTACGGATCGCGGTCCGGGTAGGACCAGGGCGAGGGGGTGGCGTACCGGCCGATGCGGTGGAACAGGGCGGCCGCCTCTGCGCCCCGGCCCTCGCAGACCTTGGCGTGGGCGAGGTAGTTCAGGTCGATCAGGCGGCGGGGGTGGCCTTCCTGCTCCCACTCCAGCCACCAGTCGAACGCGGCCCGCATCACCTGCCGGGCCCGGCGGCCGGTCCAGTGCGCGGAGGCGCTCGCGTCCGGGGGCTCGTGTCCCGCCGCCGCGAGGACGCGGTAGCGCTCGGCGTGGGCGATGACCGGGAGGATCGCGAGCGGGGAGTCCGCGGGTGCCCGCTCGGCGGCCTCGTTGGCGAAGTCGTAGACCTCGTGGAGGGGGTCTGCGCCGGCGCCGGAGCGGTGCTCGGCGAGCCGGGCCACCAGCAGGTGGTGGGCGTGGTGGTGGTCGGCGTACCGCGCTCGGACCTCGGCGAAGAGGCGGCGCACCTCCGCCTCGGCGCCCAGGGCGCACTCCAGCATCAGCAGACCGAGCCAGGGGGTGGGGTCGTCGGGCGCGAGCGCGGCTGCGGCCTGGCAGGACTCGCGGGCGCGTACCGGTTTCTCCTTGCGGCGCAGGGCGCGCTGCACCTGGGCGAGGGCCAGCAGGACGGCGGCGTCGGCGGAGTCCGGCTCGGCGAGCAGCCAGTCGCGGGCCCAGGGGGCGCAGTACGACTCCTGGGCGAGGACGGTGACGCGGTGCCCCCTGCGGTCCCAGTCGTCGCCGGTCCGGGCGAGCAGCGAACGGACCGTCTGCCATCGGCCCTGGGCGAGCGCGGTGCGGGCATCGGCGAGCTCGGCGTCGTCGAGGGCCGCGTCGAAGGCGTGCGCCGCGCGCTTACGACCGCGGCCGAGGGGTGGCGGAGGTGGGGGCACCGTGGTGGGTTCTGTCGGGGGGCGAGTGTGGACTGTCATCGAGCGATCACGGACAGCAAAGCCGCAGCCAACACTTCACGTCAAGGGCGACCGGCGCGTTACACGCGTCAACCGCTGTTAACCATGGGGCAGTTGTGACAATAGGGGTGACCGCTATGCCGGATTTGTTCAAAGTGTGTGGCGTACGTCATGGCGCGGCCGTAGAACCGCACCGCAGGATGGCAGGACGCGCATGCCGGGTTCGGGGCCGCTACGGTCGGCCCCTCCGCATCCCCGTCCGCCCGGCAGGATGATCGAGGTACGCAGCGTGTCGCTCCAGATCCTGATACTCGCCGTCGGCGCCGCATGCTGCCTGGGCTTCGGCTTCGTACTGCAGCAGAACGCGGCCCAGCAGGCTCCACTGAAGGACTTCCTGTCGCCGCGGATCCTGCTCGACCTGATGAAGGTGCCGCGCTGGCTGGGCGGCATCGGACTCATGGTGGTCGGAATGGCGCTCGGCGCGATGGCGCTGGGCCAGGGCGAGATCTCTCTCGTCGAGCCGTTGCTGGCGACGAACCTGCTGTTCGCGCTCGCGCTCTCGCGCCGCCAGAGCAAGCAGCCCCTCGGCCGCCAGGGCTGGGCGGGCCTCGCGCTGCTCGCGGGCGGGGTGACGGCGTTCATCGTCGCCGGCCGGCCGCACGGCGGGGCGGCGCCCGACGGCCCCTTCCGCCAGTGGCTGATCATCGGCGTCATGGTCGGCGCGGCCCTGCTGCTGACGGCGTACGCCAAGCGTTCCCGGCTCGGCTCCGGCCCCGCGCTGCTGGCGACGGCCGCGGGTCTGCTGTACGGCGTGCAGGACGCGCTGACGCGGGTGACCGGGCAGCGTTTCGCCGAGGGCGGCCTGGCACATGTGCTGACCGGCTGGCAGCCGTACGCCGTCGTGGCGCTCGGCCTCACCGGCCTGGTGCTCGTGCAGAGCGCGTTCGAGACGGCGTCCCTGCGCATGTCCCTGCCCGCCCTCACCGCGGCCCAGCCGCTGGCCGGCATCCTCTGCGGCGTCGGTTTCCTCGGCGACCGGCTGCGCGCCGACCCGGGCGCGCTGGCATGGGAGTCCGCCGGGCTCGCCGGCATCGTGGTGGGCATCATCCTGCTCGGCATGCACCCGGCGATGCCGTGCGCCGCGGTACAGCCGGCCCCGCGCACGGCACCGGCAGCCGTCCCGGCCCGCTGACCGCACACCGACGCGGACGCCCCGCGGAGCAGCGGGCTCGCCCGTGCCGGGCGGGCGGGCGGGCGGCCGGAGTGCACGCCCCACCGGGTCCGGGCAGCGGCGCGCACCGACCGACGCCGGCCGTGTCCCGACAGCTGGCGGCGGACACGGCCCGCGCACCCCGACCGCGGGTACGGCCGGTACAGCCCGGCCCGCCGGCGCTGGTCAACAACCGGCACAAGCGGAACAATCGGTCACCGGTCAACCGGTCGAC
The DNA here is from genome assembly GCF_053594495.1 of Streptomyces sp. NPDC001920. Lineage (NCBI taxonomy): Bacteria > Bacillati > Actinomycetota > Actinomycetes > Kitasatosporales > Streptomycetaceae > Streptomyces > Streptomyces sp. NPDC001920. The sequence goes on along the minus strand of NZ_JBSFEP010000023.1, from coordinate 143,847 downwards.
CGAGGGCGGCCCACCTCCCCTCCCCGCGAAGCGCCGCCCTGCTTGGATGACTCCATGAGCTCTGCTGACGAGATCCTCGACATCGTCGACGAACACGACCGGGTCATCGGCCGGTCCCCGCGCGGCGAGGCCTACGCCCGGGGCCTGCGGCACCGCTGTGTCTTCATCGAGGCCCGCGACGCGCAGGGCCGTCTCTTCGTGCATCGCCGCACCCCGACCAAGCTGGTGTTCCCCTCGCGGTACGACATGTTCGTCGGCGGCGTCGTCGGCGCGGGCGAGTCGTACGACGACGCCGCGCTGCGCGAGGCCGAGGAGGAACTCGGTGTCAGCGGTCTGCCCCGGCCCTCGTACCTGTTCAAGTTCCTGTACGACGACGGCGCCGGGCAGACATGGTGGTCGGCGGTGTACGAGGTGCGCTGCGAGCTGCCCGTGAATCCGCAGGTCGAGGAGGTCGCCTGGCACGACTTCCTCCCCGAGGCCGAGGTGGAGCGGCGGCTGGGCGAGTGGGCGTGGGTGCCGGACGGGCTGGCGGCGTACGAGCGGCTCAGGGCCCACCGGACGACCGGCGCCGACCACGCCCCCTGACAGGCGCCCGGATAGGGTCGTGCGTGTGATCGAGTTCGTACGAAACGTCCGCCTGTGGTTCGAACCGCAGCTGGTCCGACAGGAGGGCGGCACCCCCGACTACCGGTTCTCACTGGCGAACGAGCGCACCTTCCTGGCCTGGCTGCGTACCGCGCTGGCGCTCATCGGCGGCGGTTTCGCGGTGGACCAGTTCCTGCCGGACCTGCGCTGGGGCTGGCGGGTCGGGCTGGCGCTCGCGCTGCTCGCGGCCGGCGTGCTGTGCTCGCTGCGCGCGGTCAATCACTGGGTGCGCTGCGAGCGGGCGATGCGCCGGGGCGAGGACCTGCCGGTGTCGCGCTTCCCGGCGGTGCTCAGCCTCGTGGTCGCGGTCGTGGCCGTCGCCATGGTCGTCGTCGTGCTCGTCGGGTGGGAGGGGTGAGCCCCGACGCTCCGGCGGAACCCGTGCGGGACCCGGGACTGCAGCCCGAACGGACCCGGCTCGCGTGGCGCCGTACGACGCTCTCCGGCACCGTGGCCGCCGTGCTGGCCATGAGGGCCGCGCTGCACGACGGTGTCTCGGTGGCCGGGACGGTCGGCTGCGCCCTGTGCTTCGCGCTGTGGCTGGGCTTCCTGGGCCTGGCGCACCGTCGCATTCGTGCCCTCGCCACGTCGGCCGAGCCCGCGGCGCTCTCCCCCCGGCACGCCACGGCCTCGGCCCTGCTCACCGTCGCTCTCGCGGTGTGTGCCGCCGCCCTGCTCTTCTGAGGGCGGGACCACGCCCCCCGCGAGCACCGGCGAACGGCGGAACGACCGGCGAAAACGACCGCACCCCCTACTCCGCTCCCTGCCACAGCCCCTCCGGCGCCGCCCCCTCCTGCGCCTCCCACTCCACGGTCACCACGATCTTGCCCCGGGTACGGCCCTTCTGACTGAGCCGGTGGGCGTCCGCTGCCCGCTCCAGCGGGAACGTCTGCGAGACGTGCACCGACACCACCCCCTGTTCCGCCAGCTCGGTCAGCTGCAGCAGGTCCTCGGCGTCCGGCCGGACGAAGTAGTAGCGGCCCCCGTAGTCGAACACGTCGGGGTCGGCGATCGACACCAGGCGGCCCTCGGGGGCCAGCAGGTTGGCCGAGTCGTTCAGCGAGTCGCCGCCCACCGTGTCGAACACCGCGCTCACCCCCTCGGGCGCCAGCCCTCGCACCCGCTCGACCAGACCGTCGCCGTACTCGACCGGCTCGCCACCGAGGTCGCGTACGAAGTCGTGGTTGTGCGCACTCGCCGTGCCGATGACCCGTGCGCCCAGGTGGCGGGCGAGCTGGACGGCCATCGAGCCCACCCCGCCGGCCGCGGCGTGCACGAGGACGGTCTCTCCGCGCCGGACCTGGAGGACCTTGACCAGTACCTGGTATGCCGTCAGGCCCACCAGCGGCAGCCCCGCCGCCTGCTCCCAGGTGAGGTTGCGGGGCTTGCGCGCGAGGGCGCGCAGTGGGGCCGCGACGTACTCGGCGAAGGTGCCGTGCGACAGGAGATCCTCGCGGACGTACCCGATGACCTCGTCGCCGACGCCGAACTCCGTGACGGAGACACCCGGCTGGACCACGACCCCCGAGACGTCCCAGCCCGGGACCACCGGGAAGAGCGGTTCGAGCAGCCCGTCCATATAGCCCTCGCGGCACTTCCAGTCGACGGGGTTGACGGCCGCCGCGCGCACCTTGACCAGTACGGAGTCGGGCCCGACCCTCGGGTCGCGCACGTCGCCGTACGCGAGCACCTCGGGCCCGCCGTAGCGTGAGTAGCTGATCCCCTTCATGAGTCCGACCTTCCGGGGCGGCAGGGCGCCACGCAAGCCGAATAGCCCGATATGCACCGTTCGCGTGGCAGCCTGTCCGACGTCATCACCCGCACCTTCGAAGGTGAGCACCATGACCACGCAGCACCTGGAACACCCCTCCCACACCCACGCCCACGGCCCCGACTGCGGCCACACCGCGGTGCCGCACGGCGACCACACCGACTACGCGCACGACGGCCACCTGCACCGCGAGCACGGCGGCCACTGGGACGAGTGCGAGTCGGACGGGCACGTCGCCCACGAGGGCCACACCCATCAGCACGGCGCCGAGTGCGGGCACGAGAGCGTCCTGCACGGCGACCACGTCGACTACCTCCACGAGGGCCACCGGCACGCCGCCCACGACGGGCACTGGGACGACCACTGAACCCACCGGGCCCTCGGCCCGAGACCTCGTCGGACTCGGCGCGACTGGCCGAGAAGGCACCCCCGGCAGCTCCCCGGCGCCTCACGCGGGGAGCTGTCGGCATATCGTGGCCCCGATCACGTTCCGCTCCCGCACTGGACTACATACCGACTGGTCGGCATCATGAGTGAGGTCCCGTTCACCTCCCTTTAGGAGCGATGATGAGCCCCGACCATCCGCCCGGACTCGACCTCGACCGGCTGCGCGGCCTGCTCGATCGCGAGCGGCCCGGTCTGGCGCAGGGCCCGCTGACCGGTCGGCTGATCGAGGGCGGACGCTCGAACCTCACCTACGCGGTCGGCGACGGCACGTCGAAGTGGGTCGTACGGCGACCTCCGCTCGGCCATGTCCTCGCCACGGCGCACGACATGAAGCGGGAGCACCGCGTGATCAGCGCGCTGCACCCGACGGACGTGCCCGTGCCGCGGCCGGTACTGCTGTGCGAGGACGAGGAGGTGCTCGGGGCGCCGTTCTACGTCATGGAGTTCGTCGAGGGCACCCCCTACCGCACCGCCGACCAGCTGGCCCCGCTCGGCCCGGAGCGCACCCGCGGCGCGGTGCTGGCGCTGGTGGACACCCTCGTCGAACTGCACGCGGTGGACCCGGCGTCGGTGGGGCTGGCGGACTTCGGCCGCCCCGAGGGCTTCCTGGACCGGCAGCTGCGCCGCTGGGGCAAGCAGCTGGACGCCTCCCGCAACCGCGAGCTGGCCGGCATCGACGAGCTGCACGCGACGCTCGGCCGCCGTCTGCCGGCCTCTCCCGCGGCGACGGTGATCCACGGCGACTACCGCCTCGACAACGTTCTGATCGGCGAGGACGACAGGATCAAGGCGATCCTCGACTGGGAGATGTCCACGCTCGGCGACCCGCTCACCGACCTGGGTCTGCTCGTGATGTACAGCATGCCGCTGGGTGCGGCGGACTCCCCCGTCTCCACCACCGCCGAGGCCGCGGGCCACCCGGACCCGGCCGAACTGATCGAGCGGTACGCCGCACGTTCGGGCCGCGACGTCACCGCGGTCTCCTGGTACACGGCGTTCGCCTGGTTCAAGCTCGCCGTGATCCTGGAGGGCATCCACTACCGCTACACGCTGGGCCAGACGGTCGGCCAGGGCTTCGACCGCATCGGTGACCTGGTCCCGGTCTTCATCCAGCACGGTCTGACCACTCTTCAGGAAGGCTGAGCACACATGGACTTCGCGTTCGACGCACGCACCGAGGAGCTGCGCGGCAGACTGCTGGCCTTCATGGACGAGTACGTCCATCCGGCCGAGGCGGTGGCCGAGGAGCAGCGGGCAGCACTGGCCTCCCCGTGGGACACCCCGGCCGTGGTCGAGGAGCTGAAGGCGGAGGCACGCAGGCAGGGCCTGTGGAACCTCTTCCTCCCCGACGCCGAGCACGGCGCCGGCCTCACCAACCTCCAGTACGCCCCGCTCGCCGAGATCACCGGCCGCTCCCCGCAGCTCGCGCCCACCGCGACGAACTGCGCGGCGCCCGACACCGGGAACATGGAGGTGCTGACCCAGTTCGGCGACGAGCGGCAGAAGAAGCAGTGGCTGGAGCCGCTGCTGGCCGGTGAGATCCGCTCGGCGTTCGCGATGACCGAGCCGGACGTGGCGTCCTCGGACGCCACCAACATCACCACGCACATCGAGCGGGACGGCGACGAGTACGTCATCACCGGCCGCAAGTGGTACATCTCCGGGGCGATGAACCCGGACTGCAAGATCTTCATCGTGATGGGCAAGACCGACCCGGACGGCGAGGACATCCGGCGTCAGCAGTCCATGGTCCTGGTCCCCCGTGACACCCCCGGGGTCACGGTCACGCGGGCGATGCAGGTCTTCGGTTACGAGGACCACTACCACGGCGGCCACGCCGAGGTGATCTTCGATCACGCGCGGGTGCCGGTGTCCAACCTGATCGGCGAGGAGGGCGGCGGTTTCGCCATCGCCCAGGCCCGGCTAGGTCCGGGCCGTATCCACCACTGCATGCGGCTGATCGGCATGGCGGAGCGTGCGATCGAGCTGATGTGCAAGCGGGCCGTGTCCCGTACGGCCTTCGGCAAGGCGCTGGCCCAGCAGGGCGTGGTGCACAACTGGATCGCCGACGCGCGGGTGACGGTCGAGCAGTTGCGGCTGCTGGTGCTGAAGACGGCCTGGCTGATGGACACCGTGGGCAACCGGGGCGCTCACACCGAGATCCAGTCGATCAAGATCGCCACGCCTCGCGCGGTCGTGGACATCATCGACCGGGCGATCCAGCTGCATGGTGCCGGTGGTGTCAGCCAGGACTTCCCGCTGGCCGAGCTGTACGCCGGGGCGCGGACCCTGATGATCGCCGACGGGCCCGACGAGGTGCACCAGCGGTCGCTGGCGCGACGGGAGTTGAAGAAGTACCTGTAGGGGTCATGTGCAAGGGGCGACCGCCATGGGCGGTCGCCCCTTGCACATGACCTCGATACGGCGGTCAGGGCCGCAGTGCGCGCAGCAACAGGTCCGCGAGGTGGTCGGCGACCTGCTGGGGGCTCATCGGGCCGTCGGGCCGGTACCAGGTCGACAGGTGGTGGACCGAGCCGAAGTGGTAGTCCACCACCAGGTCGGCCGGAGTCGCCTTGGAGAAGACGCCCGACTCCTGTCCCTCCTCGATGAGCGCACGGAAGCGCTCGTGGTAGCGCCGGCGCTCGGCGCGCACCTGCTTGTTCTTCTCCGGGCTCAGGTGGTGCATGGAGCGGAAGAAGATCATCGCGTCGTCGAGGTTCTCGATCGTCGTGACGACGACGTCGGCGGCGGCTCCCCGCAGTCGCTTCTCGATGGGCTCGTCGGACTCCGCGAACGCGTCGAGGCGCTCCTGCTGGACACGCAGCACGCGCGCGTACACCTCGTGCAGGAGGTCGTCCTTGGAGCCGAAGTAGTGGTACAGCGCCCCCTTGGTGACGCCGGCCGCCTCCACGATCTCCTGCACCGAGGTGCGGTCGTAGCCCTGCTCGGCGAAGAGCCGGGTGGCGGCGGCGAGCAGCCGCTGCGGGACGGGCGTACCGTCTCCGTCCGTCGTCCTGGCCACTGTGCCGCCACCTGCCTTTCGCGAGGTCTTCGTGCTGTCTAAGCGTCGTTGTCCCGGGAACGAAGTTCCCGACGGAGGATTTTCCCACTTGCCGTCTTGGGCAAGTCGGGCAGGATCTCCACCTGACGCGGATACTTGTAGGCGGCCAGTCTCTCCTTGCAGTACGCGGCGAGTGCGTCCGGGTCCGTTTCCGCACCCGGACGGAGACTGATGTACGCCTTGACGGTTTCCCCGCGGTACCCGTCGGGCACCCCGACGACGGCCGCCTCGCGTACCGCCGGGTGGGTGTAGAGCACGTCCTCGACCTCGCGCGGCCACACCTTGAAGCCGGACGCGTTGATCATGTCCTTCTTGCGGTCGACGACGTACAGCCAGCCCTGCTCGTCCATGAACCCGATGTCGCCGGTGCGCAGCTCGCCGTCCGGGAAGGTCTCGGCGGTGGCGTCGGGGCGCCGCCAGTAGCCGGGCACGACCTGCGGGCCGCGTACGAGGATCTCGCCGTGCTCACCGAACGGCACCTCCTGGCCGAGGTCGTCGACGATCCGTACGACGGTCTCGGGACCCGGCAGGCCCACGGCGAGGGTGCCGGACACCGGGTCGACGGGGGCCTCCAGACCGGGCGGGACGGAGGCGCAAGGGGCGGTGCACTCGGTGAGGCCGTAGCCGTTGCGGATGTACGGTCCGAAGCCGGCCCGGAACTTCTCCACCAGGGCGGGCGGCAGCGGGGCGCCGCCGGAGGAGATCATCCGGAAGGAGGCGAAGTGGTCGCGGGTGACGGCCGGGTGGGCGGCCAGCGCCATGAAGGCGGTCGAGGGGCCGACGGTGTAGTGCGGCCCGTGCTCGGCGAACGCGTCCAGCACGACACCCGCCTCGAATCGGTAGGCCAGTACCAGCGTGCCGGCGCTGTCGAGGCAGGCGCCGAGCTGGACGACCATCCCGGTGATGTGGAACAGGGGGGCCAGCGCGAAGTAGACGGGCGGGTCGGGCAGGTCCATGCCGGTCCGCTGCCGCTCGGCGTTGTACATGATGTTGCCGTGCGTGTTGGTGGCGCCCTTAGGAGCGCCGCTGGTGCCCGACGTGTAGCTGATCAGCGCGATGTCGGCGGGTCCGAGGTCACGGCCGTCGGGTGCTTTGTGCCCGGCGCGGGCGACCGTCGTCAGGTCGTCGGCGTCCGGGGCCTGCGGCAGGCGCTCGAAGTCCAGCACGCGCGCGTCGTCGCGCGTCTGGAAGTCCAGCTCGCAGGCGGTGAGCACGATCCGCACCGGCGTCTCGGCCGCCGTCTCGCGCAGGTACGACTCCCAGGCCCGGTCGGAGCAGACCAGTGCGGCCGCCTCGCCGTCCCGCAGGACGTGGGTGACCTCCCCGGACTTGTACATCGGATTGACGGGCACGACGGTCGCCCCCGCCTTCCAGGCGCCGAGCAGGGCGATCACGAAGTGCGGGGAGTTCTGCAGCAGGATCGCCACACGGTCGCCGCGCTCCAGTCCGCGGGCGGCGAGGTGGCCGGCGACGGAGTCGCTGAGCTCGTCGACCTCGCGGTAGCTCAGGCGGCCGTCGAAGTAGGCGAGGAAGGGGCGCTCCGGGGTCCCGGCGACGGCCCGGCGCAGGGCGTGCACGAGGGAGTCGGCGGGGTGGACGGGGGCACGCTGGGCTTCGTTGAGCAGGGCCAGCCAGGGCTTGGCCGCGTACCGGGACTCGGTCACCTGGTCTCCTCCCACTTCTGCTGGATGTGGTTCATACCGGCCAGCCAGCGGTCGGTCTCGGCGGCCCGCGCCGTGTAGAAGCCGGCGACCTCGGGGTGCGGCAGGATCAGGAAGCGGTCCTCCTCCATCCCCTTGAACAGCGCGTCCGCCACGTCCTGCGGTGCGATGGCGGTGGGCTTGAGCACCAGGTCACCCGCGCTGCCGGTGGCGTTCAGCATGTCGGTGCGCACACCCTGCGGGCAGATGGCGTGGACCTTGATCCCCCGGTGCCGGTAGGTCAGCGACAGATACTCGGCGAAGGCGTACGCCCCGTGCTTGGTGACGGCGTAGGGGGCGGCCCCGATCATGGTGAGCAGCCCGGCGGCGGAGACGGTGGAGACGAACCGTCCGCTGCCGCGCTCCAGCCAGGCCGGGAGCAGGGCGTTGGCGGCCCGTACGTGGGCCATGACATTGACGTCCCAGGACGTTTCCCACGCCTTCTCGTCCAGTGGCTCTCCGGGACCCTCACCGGCGAAGGCGACGCCTGCGTTGGCGCAGTAGACGTCGACGGTGCCGCCGAGCGCGTCCCGGGCCTCCGCGACGACGGCGGAGGCGTCGCCCGGGACCGCGACGCCGCCGATCTCCGCGGCGACCTCCTCGGCCTTCCCGGCGTCCAGGTCGTTGACGACGACACGAGCTCCTTCGGCGGCGAAGCGGCGGGCGAGGGCCGCACCGATGCCACCCCCAGCCCCGGTAACGACCACTCCGGCACCCTGAACGGCTTCCACCATCGGTCTCCTTCGACTGCGCGGCTCGACTACATCGTCAGACTAACCGGTCGGTATGTGTCTGAGGAAGGGCAGGGGAAGCCGACCCGGGACGGCTCACCGACACCTTCCCCACAACCCACCGGAGCAATACGGTGCCCCCCATGCGCCTCTCCAGACGAGCCCTCCTCGCAGCGACAACGGCAGCAGCTTCCCTCACCACGACGGCCCCGGCAGCCGCGGCGGAGCGCGGCAGGCGACTGCGCACCGGCTTCGAGAACCTGGCCGCGGACGGCTACGCCCGGCTCAGCGGCGAACGCGTCGGCATCGTCACCAACCCCACCGGCATCACCCGCGACGCCCGCCACATCGTCGACGTCATGCACGCCGACGACCGGGTGAACCTCGTCGCCGTCTTCGGCCCCGAGCACGGCTTCCGGGGAACCGCCCAGGCCGGCGGCTCCGAAGGCCGCTACGACGACCCCGCGACCGGCCTCCCGGTCTACGACACCTACCTCAAGAGCGGCCGCCCCCTGGCCGACATCTTCACCGCCTCCGGCGTGGACACCGTCGTCTTCGACATCCAGGACGTGGGCGCACGCTTCTACACCTACATCTGGACGCTCTACGACTGCATGGAGGCGGCCCAGCTGGCGGGCAAGCGCTTCGTGGTGCTGGACCGGCCGAACCCGGTCACCGGGCGCTCGGCCCAAGGACCCGTGCTGCACAAGGAGTTCGCGACCTTCGTCGGCCGCCAGCCCGTCTCGCAGGCGCACGGCATGACGGTCGCGGAACTGGCCCGGCTGTTCAACGGGGAGTTCCTGGCCGCTCCGGTACCGCTGGAGACGGTGCGGATGTCGCTGTGGCGGCGGTCCGACTTCTACGACGCCTCGGGTCTGCCCTGGGTGCCGCCGAGCCCGAACATGCCGACGCCGGAGACCGCGCTGGTGTACTCGGGGACCTGCCTCTTCGAGGGCACGAACCTGTCGGAGGGGCGCGGGACGACCCGGCCGTTCGAACTGCTCGGCGCGGAGGGCGTCGACGGCCGCTGGGCCGCCGCGGCCAACCGGCTCGAACTGCCCGGCGTGCGCTTCAGGGAGGCGTACTTCACGCCCACGTTCTCGAAGTTCCAGGGCAGGACCGTGGGCGGCGTGCAGATCCATGTGCACGACCGGGCCGCGTACGACCCCGTCCGCACCGGCGTCGCCCTGCTGGTGACCGCCAAGGAGTGCTTCGGCGGCTTCGGTTGGCGATCCGACAACTGGATCGACAAGCTCACCGGATCCGCCCGGGTCCGCACGATGATCGACGCCGGTGCGAACACCGACGAGGTGGTGGCGGGCTGGCAGCAGGAGCTGGCGGCGTTCCGGCGGATGCGCGGGGAGTACCTGCTGTACAAATGAGCGCCCTTGAGACACGCCCTTGATGAGTGACGACGTATGGCCAATTCGGTCTGCCGGCAGGACGATGCGCCCGTACCACGTCGCTACGGGGGACAAGGGGGCCTGTGATGGGCAGACCGGCGGTGAGCGTGAGCCCGTACTGGGAGCTGACCTTCGACGCGGACGGGGACCCGGACGCCGGGAGGCGGGACCGGCTGCTCGCCGGGGTGGCTCAGCACCCTGTGCGTGAGCTGATCGTCTTCGCGCACGGCTGGAACAGCGACCGCTCGGGGGCGACCAGGCTCTACGACCGCTTCTTCGCGCCGATCCCCCGGCTCGCTCCGGCGGCGGGGATCGGGTACGTCGGCGTGGTCTGGCCCTCGATGCGGTTCTCGGACGAGCCGATCCCGGACTTTCCGCGGGCGGTGGCGGCCGAGATGCCGCGTCGGCCGGTGCTCGACAAGGACACGCGGCACGGGCTGCTGGAGAGCTTCCCCGGGCGGGCCACCGTGATCGACCGGATCGCCCGGCTGCTCGACCAGCAGCCGCGCGAGGAGGCCGAGTTGGAGGAGTTCGGGCGGCTGGTGCGCATGCTGGTGGAGGTCGTGCCGCCGGGGCCGCAGGCACTGTTCGCGGCGGACACACTCACGGAGGGCGTGCCGCAGGGTCTGCCGGACATGCTCTCGGGCTCGGTGGCGGCGGTGTGCGAGGAGTTCGCGCGGGCGCTGGCGCATCTGGAAGCGCCGCAGGGAGCGGCCCGCGGCCCGGCCTCCTTCTCACTGCCGAACCCGTGGGAGGGTGCGCACGAGTTGCTGCGGCAGGCGACGTACTACGCCATGAAGCGGCGCGCGGGGACCGTCGGTGAGCGCGGGCTCGGCCCGGTCATCGGGCGACTGGCGGTGCGGGCGCCCGGGACCCGGGTGCATCTCGTGGGGCACAGCTTCGGTGCGCGGCTGGTGTCGTTCGCGTTGCGCGGGCTGCCGAAGGGTGTGCGCACGGTGAAGTCGGTCACGCTGCTCCAAGGCGCCTTCTCGCACTACGCGTTCGCGTCCCGGCTGCCGCACGACCCGCGGGCGGGCGGGCTGCTGGAGGGCCAGCACAAGCGCGTCGACGGACCGCTGGTGTGCTGTCACTCACGGCACGACTCGGCCCTGTCCACGATGTATCCGCTGGCCGCCCGGATGGCGGGCGACGCGCGCGGGATCGCGGCGTGGGACATCGGCCGGGTGCTGGGCGACAAGTGGGGGGCGATGGGACACGGCGGGGTGCGGGCGGTGCCGGGGACGCGGTCGCTCACGCTGGCCGCCGCGCTGCGGGAGCCGCTGCCGGCGTCGGGGTGCGTGAACGTGGACGCGGCGGCGGTGGTCAGACGCGGCGGTCCGCCGGCGGGAGCGCACAGCGACATCGTGCACCGCGAGCTGGCACAGCTGGTGCTGGCGGCGGGCCGTGTCGTACGGCCCGCCGCCGGCCCCTGAGTGTCACCGATGTGACGTGAACTCCACGACCTGCTGGTACGTCGGCCTGTTCTGCCAGCTGATCCGGCCGTGCTTGATGCCGCCCAGGGTGCGCTGGACGATCGAGTCGGCGCACCACTGGTCGCCCGCCGCGCACTGGTCGTCACCGGGATAGACCTGGGCCGCGGTCCTGCCGGCGGCCTCCTTCAGGGTGCTGATCAGGATGTCCCGGCAGGCACCGAGGCTGCCGCCGCCGCAGTACTTCCGGTCGAGCGGACCACGCACCGACTCACCGAGGACGGCCCGGATGTCCTTGTCGACGTAGCTCCACCAGCCGTACTGGAAGGAGCTCCCGGCGTGCGAGCCGGTCGGGCCGTGGCCGGCCGAGGGGGCCTCGTCGATGGGCAGGTTGGCGGTCATGGCCTTGTACAGCGCGCTGCCGAGGCCCGGTTCGAACTCGGCCTTGACCAGCAGGGGCCACCACGCGTCGAGGATGCGGATCGCGTCGGCGTCGGCGTACTTCCTCGAACCGGCCGACGTCTCGGTGCGCTTGGCGCCCGCGGTGAGCCACGCCCGGAGCTTGCTCACCGCGGCCGCGGCCGTGGGGTCGGTCACCGGGGAAGCGGTGACGACCTTCAGCAGATCCGGCAGGACGTCCTCGGCCCGCAGGTCGGCCAGGCCCGCGTCGGCCATCGCCTTCACCAGCGAGGCCCGGGTCACGCCGCCCGCGGCGACCAGCTTGCGCACCCGGTTCTCCAGCAGGTTGCCGCGGTGCACCGAGCCGTCGCCCCAGGGAGCGGTCGTGTAGTCCTTGGCCTGCTTGTTGTTCCAGGAGATGTAGTAGTCCTGGTCGATGGAGCCGGGGTGCTCGGACGGCGGCGTGTACTGCGCCGTGTTCGTCGTCGCGTCCCAGCCGCGCCACTCGTACGCCGGCCGCGCCCACACCGGGAACTCCGCGTCGACGCCGGTCGCCCGGACCGGGTTGTCGCCGCTGTTGTAGTAGGCGGTGTGCTCGGAGTCCACGTAGAACCAGTTGAAGGTGTAGTTGATGTGCTGCACCGCCTTCTGGAAGTCCTCCGGGCCCTTGACGTGGTCCGGGTCGTTCAGCATCTGGAAGCCGATGATCGAGTCGGCCTCGTGCATGAACGACGAGCGCAGGGTGGTGTAGGCGACCTTCTTGCCGCCGACGGTCGCGCGGTGCGTGACGGGGCCGTACTTCGTGCGCCAGACCCGCATCGTGTACGAGCCCGCGGGCGTGCCGTCGGCGGTCGTCGGCTTCCAGGCGTTCTTCTGCTCGATCTTCTCCATCGCGGTGCAGGTACCGCGGTACAGGTAGTGGTGGTCGTCCTGGCACAGCTCGACGGCGTAGGTGTCGATGATGTCCTGGCCGGAGGTCGTGGCGCTCCACGAGTAGTCCTGGCCGCGGCCCAGTTCGACGTACATGCTCAGACCGGCGAAGGAGGCGCCGCGGGCGCTGATGCCCGGGCCCTGGACCTCCTGGAGCAGCAGGAGCTGAGGGGCGAAGTAGCCGGTCTGCGGGCCGAAGACGGCCACGGGGTGGCCGCTGGCGGTGTGTTCGCCGCTGACCACGAGGGCGTTGGACATGCCCCGCTTGGCGGAGGTCATGGCCGCCTCGGCCGCCGTGGCCGAGGCACCGGCCGCGGCGGAGCCGGCCGCGCTGCCCGTACGGTCGTACACGAGCTCTTCCTCGGTCACCGAGCCGGCGTCGGGCAGGGCGTCGCCCTGGGGGTCGGCGGGCTTGGTGGCGTACGGGAAGCTCTTGTCGTGGACGGTGACGACCGCCTCGGGGTCGTTGCGCTCGCGGAAGGACTCCCAGAGCCTGGTGCCCTCGACCACGCCGTACTTCTCCTGGGCGGCCAGCAGGGAGATCGCGTTGTCGACCTCGCCGCCGCCCCCGGAGCCGAACAGCGCGCCGATGACGGAACCCAGCGCGACCAGGTCGGTGATCTTGAACTTCTCGATGGTGCCGGCGTTGGTGACGGAGTCCTTGTGGCCGGTCAGGACGTACTCGCCGGGGAAGTAGCGGCCGCTGTCGGAGGCGTCGATGTAGGCGTTGATGCCGTCGAGGTAGGCCTTGGCGTCGGCGAGGGCCAGCCGCCCGCGCTCACCGTTGGAGGCCACCGCGTTGTCGATCTGGGCCTGGAGATCGGCCTCCGTGTAGGGGGCGTGACGCCAGAACTGCTGCTCCAGGCCCTGGTTGGAGGGCGCCCCGCCCGCGAAGGAGGTCAACTGTCCGCGTCCGACGTGGCGGAAGACGTCCATCAGCCACAGCCGGTCCTGGGCGGCCGCGTAGCCGGCGCCGAACTCGGTGCCGTACCTGGTGGTGCCGGTGATGTGCGGCACACCGGTCTTCTTGTCCCGGACGATCGTGACGTCGGTGCGTCCGGCGGGCTTCAGGGTGGAGGCCACCTGATCGGACGGGACACCGAACGAGGCGTCGTTGAAGAAGGTGTTGATCGTCGCGTTGGTGAGGCCGGAGTGGCCCTTGGCGAGGTCGGCGTACGGGCCCAGCTGGTCCGAGGCGTGTTCGGGCATGCTGCCGAAGGCCTGGTTGAGCAGGATCTGGGCGAGGGTGGCGTTGCCGTTCTGGCCCGGCGGCAGGATGTCGGAGCACTGGTTGCCGCAGTGGTCGACAGCGGCCGTCGCCTCGGCCGCCGCCGCCCGGTCGGCGGTGGCGGCTTGGGAAAGAGGCGACAAAAGACCGGCAATCAGCGCGCATATGGATGCCGTCTTCAGGAACCCGGGGAACCGACCGGGAGTTCTCAGTGTGTCGAGGGCGGTGCGTGGGATGCGCCGTGGCATGGCAGCTCCTACCGACGAGGCTGGGCCGGGATGTTACCGGCGGTATCCCCGAGATTGAAGGTGAACATGCGTCACTTTCTGGAGCCCGCAGGGTCCGCTATGGAGGTCATCGGAAATCGGATGGAGCCGAATCGCTTGTCGATACGTCTACTCGTCAACGTCGCGCGAAGTCCGTGCGACTACGCCGAAGTGACCGAAGTACAGGTGCAGGTGTGACGGAGGTGCAGGGCGATGGCCGGTTTTCGGAGTCTGGCGAGACAGGTGCGCGACCCGCGGTGCGATCTGGCACTGCGGCGCTACTCGCTGCGTAAGTGCCTTGAGCGGTTCGCCCCTTACGGGCACAGGGCGACGTGGGACCACTTGTGCTCCCGGGCGGGATTCGGTCCGGAGGACCGCTCCCCCGATCCAGCGCGGCTCGTGGCGGCGCTGGAGGAACTGGAGGAGGCGCGTTCGGTCTGGCTGGCCTACGAGGTCGAGTTCGCCGAGCGACGCAAGAAGGAGAAGCACGACGGACTGCGCAGGCCGGGCAGTGTGGACGACTGGCACCGGCTGACATGGGGCGGTTTCGGGGTCGCGTGGTGCGACGACCCCCGGGTCCACCCGCATGAACCGCTGGCCGAGGTGCTGCGCCGGCTGATCTCCGCGCTGGAGCGCGAACCGGGTGCGCAATGCCCGGTGTGCGACGGGGATCGGCTGACCTGGAGGTACGACCTGGCCCATGAACCGTCGTCGGGCCCGGTCTGCACGGACTGCGGCATCGTGGTGCCGCGTCCGGTGCTCACGTCCGAAGCGCTGGCGGCGGCCCGGCGCGGACGGCGACTGCTCGTGTCCGCCTAGTACGACGGGGGTGCGCCGGGGATGCCGCACCCCCTTTTCGTCGGCGGTCGCCTCCCCTCCCGTGCGCCGCTGTCGGTGACGGCGGGCATGATCGAGCCATGATGCAGGTGTGTCTGAACGGGCCCCGCACAGCGGGCGACGGTGCCGTGGTGCCGCTCACGCCGGAGGCGCTGGCCGATTCCGCGGCCGAGGCCGTCGCGGCCGGGGGCACGGACCTCCATGTCCATCCCAAGACCCCTTGCGGACGGGACAGCCTGTCGCCGCGCGTGCTCACGCCGGTGATCGAGGCGATCCGGGCCCGGGTGACGGTGCCGGTCGGGGTGACCACGGGTGCGTGGGCCGAGCCGGACGCGGCCGCGCGGGTGGAGCGGATCCGCAGCTGGACGGTGCTGCCCGACCACGCCTCCGTCAACTGGCACGAGCCGGGCGCCGAAGAAGTGGCGGCGGCGCTGCTGGAGCGCGGCGTGGGCGTCGAGGCGGGCATCTGGTCCGGCACCGACGGTGCGGCCCGGTTCGCCGCCTCACGGCTGGGGCCGAGGGTGCTGCGGGTGCTGGCGGAGGTGATGGACACCTCCGCCGAGAGGGCCGAGGAGACCGCGAGTGCGCTGCTCGCCGACCTGGGTCCGGCCTTCGGCCGGCCGGTGCTGCTGCACGGGGAGGACGGGGGCGCCTGGCCGGTGCTGCGGCTGGCGGGACGGCTGGGGCTGGCGACACGCATCGGCCTGGAGGACACGCTGGTCCTGCCGGACGGACAACGGGCCGCGTCGAACGCCCAGTTGGTGGCTCAGGCTCTGAACCAGTACGGATGGGTCCAGCGTTCGTCGTAGGGCAGGGCGAGGAGCTCTGCCTCGGTCGCGAGGCCGGGCTCGCCCAGGGCTCGCAGGCGAGTGGAGGCACTGCGGGCGAACCAGGACTGAAGCTCCACGACGGCCGCCTCCTGGTCCCCGCCCGACCAGCACATGAGCGGCAGGTCGTCGGCGAGGAGATCGGTGCGCCACCGGCGTGCGCAGGTCACGAGATGAGCGTCGGCGACGGGATGCCGGATCCAGTCGGCGAGGAAAGGGGTCACGGTCCCGGCGATCGCGGTGCAGCAGTCGAACACATCCGTGATCGGATGCGGCGGCTCGGGGGTCGCGAGGGCGTCCTGCCACCAGGCCGCCAGGAACGCCTGGACGGCCTCGGACTGATCCGTCGGCCAGGAGCGCCAGTCCACGCGGGTCAGCCCGTGCCCCCACCACGCCACATCCATGCTGCCGTCCGCCATCGCCCGAGCCGTCTGCGGCAGCAGGCGCCGCATCACGGCGGCGTGGTCCTCGAAGTGACCGGGGACCTTGTAGACGAACCTGCGGACCAGGTCGGCGGGCACGCGCGTGTACGGCGTGCGCAGATACGCCGTCTCCTCCGGGTCGAAGCAGCGCTCGCAGCCGGTCTCCGTAGGGCTGGCGAACCCGTTGAAGACTGTGTCGATGTCCGCGAGGGCGGCGGCAAGGGCGGGTGAGGGCATGGGAGTGCGTCCCGTCAGGACTCCGAGCGCGGCAGGAGTGATGGCCGCCGGCCGAAGATCGCGACGATAGCAGCCGCTAATCCGTTCGATCCAGCCCTTTCCTTTCCGGACAGTTGGGGGCGATGAAACACACCTGAGTCAGACCGAGGAGTCCCAGATGTCGACGCTGCGCGTCACCGCCGAAATCCTGACCGTCCACGAGCATCCGAACGCCGACGCGCTGGAGCTGGCACAGGTGGGCCTGTACCGGGCCGTCGTCGCCAAGGGTGCCTACCGCACCGGTGACGCGGCCGTGTACATCCCCGAGCAGTCCGTGCTGCCCGCCGGGCTGATCGAGGAGCTGGGGCTGACCGGGCGGCTGGCGGGGAGCGGCGCCGACCGGGTCAAGGCGGTGCGGCTGCGCGGCGAGCTGTCGCAGGGGATCGTGTGCCGGCCCAAGGCGCTGGGCGACGTCGACCTGGCCCTGGCGGCGGCGGAGGGGACGGACTTCGCGGAGGTGCTGGGGATCACCAAGTGGGTGCCGCCGATCCCGCCCACGATGTCCGGTGACGTGGAGTCGGCGCCGGATCTGCTGCCCTGGGTGGACATCGAGAACATCCAGCGGTATCCGGACATCTTCGCCCCGGGCGAGCCGGTGGTGCTGACCGAGAAACTGCACGGGTCGGCGTGCCTGCTGACGTATGCCGCCGACGAGGACCGGGTGTACGTGTCCTCCAAGGGTTTCGGCTCGAAGTCGCTGGCACTGCGGGAGGACCCGCGCAACCTGTACTGGCGTGCGGTGCGGGGGCACGGTGTCGCCGAGGCCGCGGCCAGGCTGGCCGAGCGGCTCGGGGCTCGGCGGGTGGGCGTTTTCGGCGAGGTGTACGGCGCGGGGGTGCAGGACCTGACGTACGGGGCCGATGGCCGGCGGGAGACCTTGGGGTACGCCGCGTTCGACGTGTCCGCGGAGATCGACGGTCGGGTGCGATGGCTGGACCCTGCCGAGGTACTGGAGGGCGAACTTCCCTTGGTGCCACGGCTGTTCGAGGGGCCGTACGACATCGAGCGGGTACTGGAGGTCGCCACGGGGCGGGAGACGGTCTCGGGGCGGGAACTGCACCTGCGGGAGGGCGTGGTGATACGGCCGGCTGTCGAGCGGTACAGCGCGGTGACCGGCGGCAGGGCGATCGCGAAGGCGGTCAGTCCGGCGTATCTGACGCGGAAGGGCGGGACCGAGTACGAGTGACTCGGGGCCGTCGGCCGGTGGGTGCACGGTGGAGTGGCCGAGGCAAGGCCCGGGCGCCCGCCGGCACCCACCGCTGACGCACCGGCGGCACGACTGCTCGCCGGGAGGCGGGGCCCGCTCGGCCGGCCGCCCTCGACCCGCGGCCGCCGGGTCCCGGGCCCGAAGTCATGGGCGCCCGGCCCCTACGACCTCCCCCTCTGCTCCACCATCAGCCGCGACCCCGTCAACCGCTCACCGAAGACGTCGTCCGGGTTGGACAGGACGCAGGTGTCGAGCGAGAGGCAGCCGCAGCCGATGCAGTCGGTCAGGTGGTCGCGGAGGCGGTTCAACTGGTTGATGCGTTCGTCGAGTTCCGAGCGCCATGTCTCCGACAGGCGAGCCCAGTCCTCATGGGTGGGGGTGCGTTCCTCGGGGAGTTCGGCGAGGGCCTCGCGGATCGTGGCCAGGGGGATGCCGACGCGTTGGGCGGCCCGGACGAAGGCGACCCGGCGGAGGGTGTCACGGGTGTAGCGGCGCTGGTTGCCGGCGGTGCGGCGGCTGCTGATCAGGCCCTTGGACTCGTAGAAGTGCAGGGCGGAGACGGCGGCGCCGCTGCGGGCGGACAGCTGTCCGACCGTGAGCTCGTGGATCTTCTCGGGGATCTGGGGCACGACCCAAACTTACCTACCGCGTCACGGCCCCGATCCGTTGACAGGGGCTCCACGCGCTAGCATGCTAAGCAGTTGCTTAGACATGGCTATCCGGAAAACGCGACGCGAGAGGCCTGGACATGGCAGAGCCGAGGATCTTCACCTCCGCCGACGACCTGAGGTCGGCGGTGGGCGAGCAGCTGGGGTACACCGACTGGCTGGAGGTCGACCAGAAGCGGATCGATCTGTTCGCGGAGGCCACGGGTGATCACCAGTGGATCCACGTCGACCCCGAGAAGGCCGCCGCCGGGCCCTTCGGGACCACCATCGCGCACGGGTACCTGACGCTGTCGCTGCTCCCGCTCTTCGGGCCGCAGCTCATCCAGGTCGACGGCATGAGGATGGGCGTCAACTACGGGACGAACAAGGTGCGTTTCCCCGCCCCGGTGCCGGTCGGGTCGCGCCTGCGCGCCACCGCCACGATCACCGGGGTCGAGGACGTGGCGGGCGGCATCCAGGTCGCCGTCGCCTTCACCGTGGAACGCGAGGGCGGGGACAAGCCCGTGTGTGTCGCCGAGTCCGTCTCGCGGTACTACCTGTAACCCGCGAAGAGCCGACCGCGCTACTTCGCTCCCACCATCCGCAGCACGAGGTCGGCATAGAGTGCGCCGACCTCGTCGGGGGTCCAGGGGCCGTCGACGTTGAACCAGCGGGCCACGTCGATGCAGAGCGAGAGGACGGCCAGGGTCGTGCCCTTCACGTCCAGCACGTCGAACTCGCCGGCCGCGACGCCGTCGTCGATGATCCCGCGCACCTCGGCGTCGACCTGCCGCCGCAGTTCGAGGATCTCGGCGCGGGCGTCCGGGCCGAGCGAGTCCAGCTCGTACTGCACCACGCGCGCGGTGGTGCGCCCCCCGGCGTGCCAGCGGACGAAGGAGCTCACGGCGTCGGCGAGCCGCTCGGCCGCACTGCCCTCGCGCCGGGCCGCCGTCTGGAGGATCTCCAGGGCCTTCTCGTGGCCGATCCGGCTGATGCGGTGAAGCAGCTCTTCCTTGGTCTTGTAGTGGATGTAGAGCGCGGCCGGGCTCATCCCCGCGCGGCCCGCGATGTCGCGGGTCGTGGTGGCGTGGTAGCCGCGCTCGGCGAAGGCCTCCACGGCGGCGATCAGCAGTCGCCGGGCCGCGTCGGGCGTGACCTCACCCCACGCCGACGTCTCGCCGCCGGCCGTCTCCTCCGCCGTACTCATCGCTCACTCGCCCCTCTCACAGACAGAGGCACCACCATACCGCCGATACTGAGCGATCGCTTAGCAGGCCGATGGAGGCGTCGCGTCCGCACGGGCGCCGTGATCCTCCCCCCGGGCGTCAGATCTTCTCGAACGGATCGTGCTCGGCGAGCAGCTTCTCCAGCCGTGCCTGGTCGACCCGGCTCACGATCTGCCCGGCCTCCTGCCGGTCCCGGATGACCTTGGCGAGGGTGAACGCCGAGGTCACCAGGTACAGGACGGCGATCGCGAGGAACCCGCGCACCCAGGCGTCGGCGTTCAGCTGGTAGATGCCGACGCCCGTGGCGGCCATGGCGACCGCGAAGGAGGCGACCGCCTGACCGTAGAAGGCCGCCGTGCTCTGCTGCTTGACCGGTGTGTCACTCATGGGAACAGGGTCGGGGCGGCGGGCGCCGGTCACATCCGCCGACGTACTCATCCTGGTACTCAGAACGCCGAGACACCCGTCAGCGCCCGCCCGATGACCAGCTTCTGGATCTGGCTGGTGCCCTCGTAGAGGGTCATCACGCGGGCGTCCCGCAGCAGTTTGCCCGCCGGGTACTCGTCGATGTAGCCGTAACCGCCGAAGACCTGCAGGGCGTTGTTCGCGGCGCGGACGGCGGCCTCCGAGGCGAAGAGCTTGGCCTTGGAGGACTCGACGGCGAAGGGCAGCCCGCGGTCGATCAGGTCGGCGACCCGCCAGGTCAGCAGCCGGGCCGCGTCCACGTCGACGGCGATGTCGCTGATCAGCTCCTGGACCAGCTGGTGATGGGCGATGGACCTCCCGAACTGCTCGCGCTCCCCGGCGTACCGGACGGCCGCGTCGAGGGCGGCCTGCGCTATCCCGACGCAGCCCGCGGCGACCGACATCCGGCCCTTGGCCAGGGCCGACATGGCCACCGAGAAGCCCTTGCCCTCCTCCCCCAGCATGGCCGTCGCGGGCACCCGTACGTCCTCCAGCACCAGCTCGGCGGTGGCCTGGCCGCGCAGGCCCAGCTTGCCGTGGACGGTGCGGCGGGTCAGGCCGGGGGCGTCGGTGGGGACCAGGAAGGCGGAGACGCCCTTGTGGCCGGGCGCATCGGTGGAGCGGGCGAAGAGCAGGACGACGTCGGCCCAGGTGCCGTTCGTGATGAACATCTTGGTGCCGTTGATGACGTAGTCACCGCCGTCCCGGACCGCCCGGGTGGCGAGGTTGCCCGCGTCGGAGCCGGTGCCCGGCTCGGTGAGGCCGAAGCAGCCGACCAGCTCGCCCGCGGTGAGTCCCGGCAGCCAGCGGCGCCTGTGCTCCTCGCTCCCCCAGGCCGCGATCGTCTTGGCGACCAGCCCCAGGGAGACCGACACGATGCCGCGCACCGAGGAGTCGCCCCGGCCCAGCTCCTCCGTGACCAGGCAGTACGCGAGGTGGTCGCCGCCCGAGCCGCCGTACTCCTCGTCGATCGTCAGGCCCAGGAAGCCGACCTCGCCGAGCTTCTTGACGATCGCGGGGTCCACCTCCTCGGCGCGGTCCCAGGCGACGGCGTGGGGCGCGATCTCGCGGTCCACGAAGTCCCTGGCCAGTTGCCGGACGGCGGTCTGCTCCTCGCTGAGCCCCAGATTCATACCGAGTCACCCCACAGTCGGTGGACACCGAAAGCCGTACCTTGAAAACGGTACGTTTAAATTAGCACTGCTAGTTTATGTTGGGCAGCCCTACTATGTGGGCCATGGCCCGACCGCGCAAGCCCCTCCTGAGCTACGACCGGATCGTCGAGACCGCGCGCGAACTCGTGGACGGGGAGGGCCTCGCGGCCGTCTCCACCCGCCGGCTCGCCGCCGAACTGGGCGTGAGCGGGCCGTCGTTGTACAACCACTTCCGCACGAAGGACGAGATCCTGGAGGCGGTCGCCGACTCGGTCAGCGCCCAGGTCGACCTGTCGATGTTCGAGGACGGCCGGGACTGGCGGACCGCTCTGCACGACTGGGCCGTCTCCTACCGGGCCGCCCTGCGCGACCACCCCAACATCGTCCCGGTGCTGGCCCGCGGCCCCGGCCGCCGCCCGGCCGCGCTCCGGCTCGCCGACGCCGTCTACGGCGCGATGGTGGCCGCGGGCTGGCCACCGGCCCAGGCCACGTCCATCGGAGCGCTGATGCGGTACTTCATCATGGGCTCGGCGCTCGGCTCGTTCGCCGGGGGGTTCGTGGACGACGCGAGCGCGTACGACCCCGCCGACTACCCCCACCTCGGACAGGCCCACCTGCTCGCCGAGCAGCAGGAGAAGATCGACGAGCGGGCCTTCGAGACGGGTCTGGCGGCGCTGCTGGACGGGCTGTCACGGCAGTACGAGCAGTACGGGCAGACCGGGCAGGCCGACTGAGGACACTTCGGCCCGCGCCGAAGCGTCCGTACCGCATGCTGGGTCGTATGACCACCAGGAATCCCCAGGCAGCGCAGCTGGCCCGGCTGGCCGGGCTCATCGCCGACGAGACGCGGGCGGCCTGTCTGCTGGCGCTGCTCGACGGGCGGGCGTGGACCGCGGGCGAGCTGGCCCGGCACGCCGGGGTCGCCGCGTCCACGCTCAGCGAGCACCTGGGCAAGCTCGTCGGGGGTGGGCTGCTGACCGAGGAGCGGCAGGGGCGCCACCGGTACGTGCGGCTGGCCGACACAAGGGTCGCCCAGCTGCTGGAGGACCTGGCCGCCCAGGTGGCCCCGCAATACCCCACGCGGCCCCGCAGCCTGCGGGAGGCCGGCGCCGGCTCGGCGATGGCCCGCGGCCGCACCTGCTACGACCATCTCGCCGGGCGGCTCGGCATCGCCGTCACCGACGCGCTCACCGCGAACGGGCTGCTGAGGCAGGACACCGGGTTCGCCCTCACCGACTCCGGCCTCCTCTGGTTCGACTCGGCCGGGATCCGTCTCGACCGAACGGGCCGGCGTCCGCTGGCCCGCGCCTGCCTCGACTGGACCGAACGCCGGCCCCATCTCGCGGGCGTCGCGGGCGCGGCCCTGTGCCGGCACGCGCTGGACGCGCGGTGGTGCGTACGGATCGGTTCGGAGCGGGCCGTGAAGGTGACGGACTCCGGCGAGCGCGCGCTGTTCGAGCTGCTCGGCGTCGATCCGAGGGCGTTGCGCTGAGCCGCGGCGCCAGGTCGGAAATCCGCGAGCGTCCAGCCTCTTCCCCTCCCTAGCCTCTGGAGCATGATGAACCACTCCCCTGCCCGCCCCGCCCGCCGCGCCGAACTGCTCGCCGCCGGTGCCGCAGTCGTGACCGTGGTGCTGTGGGCCTCGGCGTTCGTGTCGATCCGCAGCGCGGGCGAGGAGTACTCGCCGGGCGCGCTGGCGCTGGGGCGGCTGCTCGTCGGTGCCGTCGTGCTGGGCGGCATCTGCCTCGTGCGACGGGCGGGGCTGCCGCCGCGGGCGGCCTGGCCCGGGATCGCCGTATCGGGCCTGCTGTGGTTCGGCTTCTACAGCGTCGCGCTGAACTGGGGCGAGCAGCAGGTGGACGCGGGTACGGCGGCGCTCGTGGTGAACATCGGACCCGTCCTCATCGCGCTGCTGGGTGCCCGGCTGCTCGGCGACCCGATGCCGCCACGGCTGCTGGCGGGGATGGCGGTGTCGTTCGCCGGTGCGGTGACCGTGGGGCTTTCGATGTCGGGCGGGGGCGGTTCCTCGGTGCTCGGGGTGGTGCTGTGCCTGCTCGCCGCGGTCGGGTACGCGGGCGGTGTCGTGGCGCAGAAGCCGGCGCTCGGCCATGCGAGCGCGCTCCAGGTGACGACCTACGGGTGCCTGGTCGGCGCGGTCCTGTGCCTGCCCTTCGCCGGGCAACTGGTCGACGACGTGGCCCACGCCTCCGTGTCCGCCACGCTCAACATGGTCTACCTGGGCGTCTTCTCGCTGGCGCTCGCCTTCACCACCTGGGCGTACGCCTTGGCACGCACGACCGCCAGCCGTATGGGCGCGACCACCTACGCGGTGCCCGCGCTGGTCGTGCTGATGTCGTGGCTGGCCCTGGGCGAGGTGCCGGGGCCGCTCACCCTGGCGGGCGGCGCACTGTGCCTGGCGGGGGTCGCCGTGTCGCGGTCGCGGGCCCGCTCCGCCCGGGTCGTGGCGGCGGCGCCACGACCCGAGCAGGCCCGTGAGTCAGCGTGAACGGGCCCGGTCCGCCAGGACCTTGATGGACAGCAGGGCGATCACCGACAGGCCGATGATGTAGCCGGACACCGCCATGGAGGTGCCCGTCGCCTCCAGGAGCAGCACCATGACGAACGGGGCGAGGCCGCCACCGGCCACCGCCGCGATCTGGTAGCCGAGGGAGGCGCCGGTGTAGCGCATCTCGGGCGTGAACAGTTCGGCGAACAAGGCCGCCTGGGGGCCGTACATGATGCTGAGGAAGCAGCTGGCGACGAAGGTGCCCACCGCCAGCCACAGCAGCGAGCCGGTGTCGATCAGCAGGAAGAGCGGTACGGCCCACAGGGCGATGCCGACCGCGCCGAGCGCGTAGACACGGATCCGCCCGATCTTGTCGGAGAGCGCGGCGGCGGCCGGGATCAGCACGAGCTGGGTGAGGCTGACGCAGAGCGAGACGGTGAGGACGGCGCTCTTCTGCATGCCGAGCTCGCGGGTCGTGTAGTCGAGGACGCCGGTGATGATGATGTAGAAGGTCGCGGTGTTCACGGCGAAGGAGCCGCCGGCGAGGAACACTGTGCCGAGGTGCTCGCGCAGGATCGTGCGCAGCGGGGAGGACTGCTCGGCCTTCTCCTGCTCGGCCAGTTTCCTCTCCGCCTCCCGGAACTCGGGGGTCTCCTCGACGCGGGTGTGGATGTACCAGGCGAGGACGAGGACGAACAGGCCGACGAGGAACGGCACACGCCAGCCCCAGGACGCGAACGCGGCGTCCGTCGTGAAGGCGCCGGCCAGCAGGAACACCGTGTTGGCGGTCACGACGCCGATGGGGACGCCGAGCTGGACGAAGCTGCCGTAGACACCGCGCTTGCCCTCGGGGGCGTACTCGGTGGCCATCAGCATCGCGCCGCCCCACTGGGCGCCGACGGCGATGCCCTGCATCACACGGAAGGTGACCAGCAGGATCGGCGCGGCGACGCCGATCGTCTCGTACGTCGGGAGCAGGCCGATGCCGGTGGTGGCGAGGCCCATGAGGGTGAGCGCGAGGACCAGCATCGGCTTGCGGCCGCGCTTGTCGCCGAGCTGGCCGGCGACGATGCCGCCGAGGGGGCGGGCCAGGAAGCCGACGGCGAACGTGGCGAAGGAGGCGAGCACGCCCGCCGTGGAGCTGCCGGCGGGGAAGTAGAGGTCACCGAGGACCAGGGCGGCGGCTATGCCGAAGACGAAGTAGTCGTACCACTCGACGGCCGACGCGAGGGCCGCGGCGGTGGCCACGCGGCGGCGGTTGCCGGTCGCGGGAGCGGTGGGGGCGAGCGGCTGGGCGGAAGGTGCCGTGTCCATGCGTGCACACTCCGGTGGGTGCTGGGGACGGAACGGGGGGTGGCTCGGGTCCCCGGAACGTACTGACCGGACGGTATGCCCGTCAACGGTTCAGGCCGCAGGAGTTTTGCCCGTACGGCGGGCACGGGCGGGGGGCACGGGCATGCCGAAGGCCCCGGCCGCGCACGGCGGCCGGGGCGAACCGGAAGGCAGGGCTGACCGGAAGGCCGGGCTAGAACACCACCAGCGCCCTGCCGCCCTTGCCGGCCAGCATGTTCTCGAAGGCCGCCGGGATGCCCTCCAGGGCGATCCGCTCCGTGACGAGCGCGCCCAGGTCCAGGCGGCCCGCCCGGACGTGCTCGGCCAGCACGGGCAGGTCCCGCGCCGGGTCGGAGTTGCCGTAGACGCATCCGGAGAGGGTGCGGCCCCAGTGGAAGATCTCCAGGGCGTTGAAGGTGACCTGCTGGTCCTTGCCGCCGATGCCGACGACCGTGGTGCGGCCGCCACGGCGGGTGGAGTCCCAGGCCGCGCGGATGGTGGCGGCGCGCCCGACGCACTCGACGGCCACGTCCACGCCCTGCTTGCCCGTCAGGCCCCGGATCTCGCGTGCGGTGTTCTCGGAGGCGAGCACGTAGTCGGTGGCTCCGGCCGCGCGCGCCAGCTCCTCCTTCTCGGGCGAGACGTCGACGGCCACGATCTTCGCCGCGCCCGCGATGCGGGCGGACTGGAGGGCCGCCAGCCCTACGCCGCCGACGCCGAACACGGCGACCGTCTCCCCAGCCCTGACCCGTGCCGAGTGGTGCACGGCGCCGTAGCCGGTGAGGACGGCGCAGCCCAGCAGGGCGGCGTCGGTGAGCGGGACGCCGCCCGGGAGCGGCAGGACGCAGCCGGCCGGTACGACCGTCTCCTCGGCGAACGCGGCGACGTTCAGGCCGGGGTGGAGGTCGGTGCCGTCCACGGTTCGGGCGTGGACGTTCGCGGCACCGTTCAGCGCGTTGGCGCACAGCCAGACCTCGCCGAGCGCGCAGGCATGGCAACCGCCACAGGACGGGGCCCAGTTGAGGACGGCTCCGGCGCCGGGCGACAGGTGGGTGACGCCCTCACCGACGGCGACGACCGTGCCGGCGCCCTCGTGCCCCAGGACGGCGGGCACCGGGACGCGCATGGTGCCGTTGGACAGCGACAGGTCGGAGTGGCACACCCCGGCCGCGGCGAGGCGGACGCGGACCTGGCCGGGGCCGGGCTCGGGCAGATCGATCTCGGTGACCTCCAGCGGGGCACCGATGGCGGGCAGGACGGCGGCACGGACGGCCATGCGGGGTGACTCCCTTGAACTGGCTCAGAACTGGAGCGACTTGGTCTGGAGGTACTCGGCCAGGCCGTGCGCGCCGAGTTCGCGGCCCACGCCCGACTGCTTGTAGCCGCCGAAGGGGGCGAGCGGGTTGAACCGGCCCCCGTTGATGTCGACCTGCCCGGTGTCCATACGGCGCGCGAAGGCCACCGCCTCCGCCTCGTCCGCCGCCCAGACGGCGCCCGCGAGGCCGTAGACCGTGCCGTTGGCGATCCGCAGGGCGTCCTCCTCGTCCTCGTACCTCAGGACGGTCAGGACGGGGCCGAAGATCTCCTCCTGTGCGACGGTCATCTCGGGGGTCACGTCGGCGAGGACCGTCGGCGCGACGAAGTAGCCCTGCTCACGCGGTGCTCCGGGCCCGCCCGCGACCAGCCGCGCCCCCTCCGCCACGCCTTTGCTGATGTACCCGAGCACCCGCTCCTGCTGCTTGGCGCTCACCACCGGGCCGATGCGCTCGCCGTACTTGGCGGCGGCGGCCGAGGCCAGCTCCACGGCCTCGTCGTACCGGTCCCGGTGCACCAGCATCCGTGTCCAGGCGCTGCAGGTCTGCCCGGAGTTGGACATGACGTTGGCGACGCCGACGTTGACCGCCTTGGCGAGGTCGGCGCTCGGCAGGATGACGTTCGCGGATTTGCCACCCAGCTCCAGGGCGACCTTCTTGATCGCCGCTCCGGCCACCGCGCCGATCTGCCGGCCGACCGCGGTCGAGCCGGTGAAGGAGACCAGGTCGACGCCCGGGTGTTCGGCCAGTGCCTGGCCGGCGACCCGGCCGAGCCCGGTGACCAGGTTGAAGACACCCGCGGGGACGCCCGCCTCGTGCACCGCCTCGGCGAAGAGCTGGGCGACGAGCGGGGTGTCCTCGGCGGGCTTCAGGACGATCGTGCAGCCCGCGGCCAGCGCCGGGGCGGCCTTGGCGACGATCTGGTGGAGCGGGTAGTTCCAGGGCGTGATCGCGCCGACGACACCGATGGGCTCGTGGAACACGGTCGAGTTGCCGACCTTCTCCTCGAAGGCGTACGTCGCCGCCAGCTCGGCGTACGAGCCCGCGACCGCGATCGGCACCGCGGCGTGGACGGCCTGGGAGAACTTCAGCGGCGCGCCGAGCTCTGCGGTGACCGTCTCGGCGATCTCGTCCTTGCGGCCCTCCAGGACGTCCCGCAGGGCCGCGAGGAGCGTGGCCCGTTCGGCGGGCGGGGTGGCGGCCCAGCCGGGGAGGGCGGCGCGGGCGGCCCGTACGGCGGTGTCGACGTCGGCGGCGGTACCGGCCGGGACGGTGGCGATGACCTGCTCGTCGGCCGGGTTCACCACCTCGATGACGTCCCGGCCCGCGGCGGGGCGCCACGCTCCGTCGATGTACATGCCGTCGTGTGCCTTCATCGCGCTTCCTCCCGGGCGGGGCCGCCTCGTCGTCAGGCGTCGTCGTCAGGCTGTCGCCGTGGACTCACAAACTAGCGGCGATAGTTTTTGAGCGCCAGACGCTCCTATGAGAACAGAGGCCCCGACGGCGACCTCACCGGCCCGTCAGAAGTCGACCGCGACCCGGTCGTCCACCCTTGCCACCGACTCCTGCCCGAAGGTCTTCTCGTAGGCCCGGCGGATCTCCTCGATCTTCCGGTCACTGGTCCCGGCCGCGCCCACCGGATACAGCAGGATCAGCTCGTACGACCGCTCCTTCTCGATCGTCCCGGTCACGTCCCGCCACTGCCCGCGCCCGCTGTGCACCGTCAGCCCGTCCGGGAAGTCCGGTGTGACCTCCTTGTCGACGAACGCCATGAACTGCTTGTCGGTGACCGCCGGCCCGCCGTCGGGCCGCGCGGTACCGAAGAGAAGCCGCGTCTCGGCGTACGGCTCCCCGCGGGGCGGTGCCGAGGAGGCGGCCGGCGTCGATGCGCCGCCGTCGTCGAGGGTGGCGTACGCGGTCGGTGCTCCTACGGCCAGCAGGAGGCCGACGGCGATGAGGACGGCCCGGGTTCGGGTCGGACGCAGATTCATGGGGTGTACCTGGCCGTCCCGCCCGGACTTCACTCCTCCAGGTCCAACAGCCGGTCCGGGGCCGGGCAGATGCGGTCGCCGTGCTGGTCGAAGACGAACAGGTGGGCGAGGTCGACGAGGAGGGGGACCTGCATGCCGTGCCGGAGCTGGATGTCGGGGGTGGTGCGCACGATGAGGTCGCCGGGCAGGCGGCCCTCGGGGGGCGCCGGATCGGCACGGGTGTCGGCCGGGTGGTCGAGGACCACCACCGGGCCGGCGCGCAGGGCGCCTGCTCGCTCCCTGAGCCGGTCCAGGACCCTGCCGTCCCCACCGCCCGCACGCCGGCGCCGCCTCGTGGGACGGGCGGCGGGGCGTGGCGCTTCGAGGTCGGGTACGACGGCGGGCCGGGAACCGGTGTCGAAGTGGACGAGGATCTCGTGGCCCTGGAACTCCACGTGCTCGACGAGTCCGGTGATCGCCACCTCCCCCGGACGTGCCGCCGCCGGTTTGGCGATGCGCACGGCCTCGGAGCGCAGCCCCACGATGACCTCGCGCCCCTGCTGGACGCGGAGCAACTGGTGGTCGTGGGAGAGGGGTTCGGGCAGGCGGAGGTACTGCTTGCCGAGGCTGATGGTCATCGCGCCGTCCAGCGGAGCGCGTACGACGCCGCGCAGCAGGTTGATGCGCGGGGTGCCGATGAAGGCGGCGACGAAGACGTTGCGGGGCAGGGCGTACACCGAGCGCGGGGTGCCGACCTGCTGCAGGACGCCGCCGCGCATCACGGCGACCCGGTCGCCGAGCGACATCGCCTCGGCCTGGTCGTGGGTGACGTACACCGTGGTGACGCCCAGCTTCCGGGTCAGCCCGGAGATCTCGGCGCGCAGATGGCCTCGGAGCTTGGCGTCGAGGTTGGACAGGGGCTCGTCCATCAGGAACGCGGTGGGGTGGCGGGCGATGGCCCGCCCCATGGCGACGCGTTGGCGTTCGCCGCCGGAGAGCTGGGCGGGGAAGCGGTCGAGGAGGTCCTCGATGCCCAGCATGCGGGCGGTGGCGTCCACCCTCGGGGCCGGGTTCGCGCCGGGCGACTCGATGCGCAGCGGGAAGCCGATGTTGTCGCGACTGGTCATGTTGGGGTAGAGGGCGAAGTTCTGGAAGACCATCGCCATGTGGCGGGCGGCCGGCAGCAGGTCGTTGGCGTACTCGCCATCCAGCAGCAGGTCGCCCTCGTCGATCTCCTCCAGGCCGGCGATCATTCTGAGCACCGTGGACTTGCCGCAGCCGGAGGGCCCGAGCAGGACGAGGAACTCGCCGGGCTCGATGTCCAGGGTGAAGCGGTCCACGACGCGGGTGCCTCGTGTGTAGGACTTGCTGACGTCGTGCAGGGAGATGGCGCGTGTCATGGCTGCTGCCCCCGGGGGCCGTGCGGAGCGCCGCTGCTCCGTGTGTCCGATGGCCCCGTGCGGGTCGTACGGGGCCTGTGAGTCACGGAAGTTAACGGAATGTGCCCGGGGTGGGGAAGACATCGGTCACTTCGTCGCGGTCAGATGGGCGAAGACCACCACGTTGCTGGTGTAGCCGGTCCGCCGGTCGAACAGTCCGCCGCACGTGATCACCCGCAGCTCCGGGCGCCGGGTCGGGCCGTAGACCTCCTTGTCGGGGAAGCTCGCCTTGTCGAAGACCTTCACCCGGTCCACGGTGTAGACGGCGGTACGGCCGTCCTCGCGCAGGGCCTCGATCCGCTTGCCGCGCTTCACCGAGGCGAGTCCGGCGAAGACGGCGGGACCGGTTCGGGTGTCGCGGTGCCCCACCGCGATGGCGGCGCCCTGCTCTCCGGGCGTGGCGCCGCCCCGGTACCAGCCGATCAGCTTCGGTCTGTCGATCGGCGGTGTCTCCAGCTCCCGCGACGCGGTGAGCCCGATGCCGAGGATCGGGGCGTCGATGCCGAGGGACGGGATCCGCAGGGAGGTCGGCCGGGAGCGCGGCAGCGGGCGGGGCGGCGGTGTGGGGCGGGTGGCGGCGGGGTGGGCCCGGCCCGCGGCCACGGTGTCAGGACCGTCGCGTCCGCCCGGTGCGGTCACGTCGCCGTCTCCCCCGCACCGGGCCACCACCGACACCAGGACGACCGTGAGCAGGGCCGTCCTGGTGAGGCGGTAGGCGCGGGTCCGGTGCCAGGGCCTGCGTCTGCGCCTACGCGGCACCATCGCGCTGCCGGCGGTTCCTCCGGACGTACACGACGCCGCCGACGGCCACCAGGCCCACGGTCGCCGCGGCGGTCACGGGAGCGTACGCGGCCGCGGCGTCGACGAGGCCGCCGCCGCCCGCGTGCACGCCGCCCTTGGGGCCGTGGTCGCCTCGGCCCCAGCCCTCGTCGTTGTGTTCGCGGTCCTCGATGCGCCCCTCGGGGCCGTGCCGTCCCTCGCGCTTGTCGCCGCACTTGACGCGGAAGAGCTTTCTCTTGGTGTTGGTGACGTCCACGGTCCAGGTGAGCATGTACTGGCCGTCCGCCAGCCCCAACAGGTCGGTGTGCCCGGCACCGCCCGCGAGTTGGATGGTGCCGGTCACGGTGGCCGCACTGGGCAGCGGAGGCTGCGGGGTGATGGTGTACTCGATCGTGGGGAGGGTGTCGAAGTTGACGGCGTCGAGGTAGAACCGGCAGACCACCGACTCGTCGTCCGGGGTCCCGTAGGGCATGCCCTCGCTGTGGATCCTGATGTCGCCGTTCGCCTGGGCCGACGCGGTCGGCGCCGCCACCCACGAAGTGCCCGCCGCGGCGAGCGCGGCGAGGACGACAGTGGCGCCCGCGCGGGCGCGGGACGTACGTGAGGGTGTCAGGGTCGGCATGCGCGCTCCTCTGATTCAGACGATTTTCATACAAATCGCTCCTTCGCCTGACTTTCAGCTATGCGCACAGCGACTCGCCGTACCGATGCCCGGCGCGTCGTCAAAGATCGCTCGTACGGCGGAATCCGGAGCGCTTCGGCCGCTCCCGGGCGCCCGTTCCGGGCCTGTCCGGCCGCTTCGGCGTCCGCACGGCGACGCCCGCCGACAGCAGCAGCACCACCCCGAGCATCAGAAATGGAGCGGCCACCCCGGCGACACCCGCGACCAGGCCCGCCGAGGCCGGCGCGGCGACCTGCCCGAGGCGGTTGCCGGTCAGCCGCAGGGCGAGCGCTGTGGAACGGGCGCCTTCCGGGGCCGCCTGGACGACCGTCGTCATGGACAGCGGCTGCCCGACACCCAGGCAGAACCCGAGCACCGCCAGCATCAGCGCCAGCGCCCACACGGGCACCGGCACCGCGATGCCCGCGCACAGCAGGGCAGCCAGCAGACAGGTCACCGTCAGCAGCAGCGTGCGGCCGAGCAGCCGCAGCAGGGGCGTCAGGACCAGGCGGCACGCGATGGTGGCCGCCGCGCGCAGGCTGAGCAGCAGGCCGATCACGGACGGCGCGATGCCACGGTGTTCGCCGACCACCGGAAGGTAGGCGGTGAGGATGTCGGTCGCGGACAGCACGGCGAGACTGATGAGGATGCCGGCGGGCACGCCACGGGCCCTCAATATGCCCCGCACGGGCACGCGTTCGCCTTGTTCCGCCCCGGGCTCGGCGGTCGTACGGCTCTCGATGCGCCACAGCGACGTCAGCGCGACCGCACCGCCCGCGCCCGCGACCAGCAGCGCGAGTGCGCTGGTGCCCGCCATGTCCCGGCCGCCGATCAGCGCGCCCGCCGCGATCGGGCCGATCAGCTGGCCGAGGGAGGCGCCGATGGTGAAGTGGCCGAAGTTGCGGTCCTGCTCGTGCGGGGCGGACCGGCGGGCGACGAGCGACTGGGCGCCGATGACGAAGCAGAGGTGACCGAGCCCCATCACACCGCTCCAGAGCGCCATCGCCCAGAGGGACCCGGCGAGGCCGCTGAGCGCGCAGCCGCCGGATATCAGGACGACGCCGACGGGCAGCAGGGGCGCGCAGCGGCCGTGGTCGGTGCGGCGGCCCAGCGGGACGGCGACGAACAGCGGGAGCAGGGCGTACACACCCGCGATCACGCCGATCGCCCGCTCGTCGGCGCCCAGCGCGAGCGCCCGGTAGGAGACGGCGGGCCGGGCCATCGACACCGCCCCCTGCGCGAAGCTGAAGGCGATGACGAGGCGGAGCAGCCAGCCGCGGTTCCCACCGGGCACCATGATCGTGTCCTTTGCGGAAGGTCGGTCGGGGTCAGATGATTCCGAAGAGCATTCCTGCGGCGAGGATGACGAGGCAGGTGAGCGCCGCCCACTTCACCACGAACCTGGTGTGGTCGCCGAACTCGACCTTGGCCATGCCGACGAGGACGTAGACGGCCGGGACGAGCGGGCTCGACATGTGCAGCGGCTGACCGACCAGGGACGCGCGGGCCATCTCCAGCGGGGAGACACCGTGCGCCGCGCCGGCCTCGGCGAGGACCGGCAGGACGCCGAAGTAGAAGCCGTCGTTGGACATGAAGTAGGTGAGCGGGAGGCTCAGCACACCGGTGACGAGCGCCATGTGCGGGCCCATGCCCTCGGGGATGACGTCCACCATCCACCGGGCCATGTGGTCCACCATGCCGGTGCCCTGGAGGACGCCGGTGAAGACGGCGGCGGCGAAGACCATGCCGGAGACGTTGAGGACGTTGTCGGCGTGGGCGGCCAGGCGGGCCTTCTGGTCGGGGATGTGCGGGAAGTTGACCGTCAGGGCGAGCGCGGCGCCGAGCAGGAACAGCACCGGGATCGGCAGCCACTCCATGATCATGGCGGTGAGCAGGGCGACCGTGAGCAGCGCGTTGAACCAGTAGAGCTTGGGCCGCAGCGTGGGCCGGTTCGGGTCGAGCGCCTGGAACCGCTCGTCCTCGCCGTCCTGCTCCTCGGCGTCGGTGCCCGAGCCGGAGCCGCCGACGGCCTTGCGCGCGCCGGAGGCACCGGCACCGGAGCCGGCGGCGACCAGGACCGTCTCGGACTCCTTCTCCTCGGCCGTCTCCCCGGCCTTCTCCTCGACCAGGACGTCGTCCAGCGTCAGCACGCCCAGGCGCTTGCGCTCGCGCATGCCGAGGACGTAGGAGAGGACGAAGACGCCCAGGAGGCCGACGGCCAGAGCCGGGATCATCGGGACGAAGATGTCGCTGGCGTCGAGCTTGAGCGCGGTGGCGGCGCGGGCGGTCGGGCCGCCCCACGGCAGGGTGTTCATCACGCCGTTGGCCATGGCGGCGACACCGGTCATCACGACCAGGCTCATCTTCAGGCGCTTGTACAGCGGGTACATCGCCGAGACCGTGATCATGAAGGTGGTCGAGCCGTCGCCGTCGAGGGAGACGATCGACGCGAGGATCGCCGTGCCGACCACGATGCGCATCGGGTCGGCCTTGGCGAACTTCAGGATGCCGCGGACGATCGGGTCGAAGAGGCCGACATCGATCATCACACCGAAGTAGACGATCGCGAACATGAGCATCGCCGCGGTGGGGGCGAGGCTGGTGACGCCTTCGATGACGTAGTCACCGAGCTTGGCGCCCTTTCCGACGAACACACAGAACAGTGCCGGAATGAGCACGAGCGCCGCGATCGGCGACATCTTCTTCATCATGATCAGGACCAGGAAGGTCGCGATCATGGCGAAGCCGAGAATGGTCAGCATGAGTGGATACCTAACGTTCGCCCTTGAACGACCCACCAGGGCCGGCGGTGCGATGACGTTAGGACTCGTCAAGCAGCGTTAACAAGACGTTGACGTGCGAGCAATAAGCGCAAAACTCCAGGTCAGAGCTTTGCTCAGGTCAGCGGCTGATCATTTTCGGTCGCAGGGGAGCTTTTCTCAGCCGACCGGCGCGACCTCGACGGGCACACCGTTGAGCACCGCGTTGCCCGACAGCGGGTCGAGCAGGCTGCCGTCGAGGAGCTGGTTGACGTTGACGCCGGGGTCGGCGGAGGCGTGGCCGAGACGGGTGCCGGGACGGTCGTGCCCCCAGCCGTGCGGCAGGCTCACCACCCCGGGACGCACCCCGTCGGTGACCTCGGCCGGGGCGGTCACCTCTCCCCCGGCACCCTTGAGCCGTACGTCCGCCCCGTCCCGTACGCCGAGCCGCTCGGCGTCCTCGGGATGGATGTGCAGGGTGCAGCGGTTGGAACCGCCGGTGAGGGCGGGCACGTTGTGCATCCAGCTGTTGTTGGAGCGCAGATGGCGGCGGCCGACGAGGACGAGTCCGTCGGGGCGCTCGCCCAGGGCCGCCCTGAGCCGGGGCAGGTCGTCGGCGAGGGGCCCGGGCAGCAGCTCGACCTTGCCGCTGAGCGTCTTCAGCGGCTGCGGCAGACGGGGCGTGAGCGGTCCGAGGTCGATGCCGTGCGGATGCGCGAGCAGCTTCTGAAGGCTCAGACCGTCGGGGCGGGCGCCGAAGCCGTCGCCGTAGGGGCCGAGGCGCAGCATCATGTCGAGGCGCCGCTCGGGGCCGGTGTCGCCGTCGAGTCGTGCGGCGAGCTCCTTCGGGTCGCGGCCGTGCACCGGCGAGTGCGGCTCCTTCACCGCCTTGCCGAGGGTCTGGCCGATGACCAGGTCGTCGACCGCGGACGGGTCGGCGCCGTGCATGCCGGTGGCGGCCAGGACCAGCCGGGCGAGGATCTCCGTCTCGGCCATCCGGCCCGGCTCCAGCGGGACGGCGGGACGGGTGTAGCGGACCTGGTTGCGGACGGCGAGGGTGTTGAAGGCGAAGTCGTGGTGCGGGCTCTGCGAGGGCGGGGGCGGGGGCAGTACGACGTCGGCGTGGCGCGAGGTCTCGTTCAGGTACGGGTCGACGCTGACCATGAAGTCGAGGGAGCCGAGCGCCTTGTCGAGCCGGTCGCCGTCGGGTGCCGACAGGACCGGGTTGGCGGCGACGGCGACGAGGGCGCGGATCGGCTCGCCGTCGTCGGTGGCCGTGTCGATCTCCTCGGCGAGGGCGGAGAGCGGCAGCTCGCCCTTGGCCTCGGGATGCCGGCTCACCCGGGAGTACCAGCGGCCGAGCGCGAAGCCGTGTCCGGGCCCGGCGGGGCGGGGTGTCCTGTCGGTGGCCGCCTGCGGGAACAGGGCTCCGCCGGGGCGGTCGAGGTTGCCGGTGAGGATGTTGAGGACGTCGACGAGCCAGCTGGCGAGCGTGCCGTGCGGGACGGTGCAGCTGCCGATGCGGCCGTAGACGGCGGCGGTGGGGGCGGCGGCGAGGTCACGGGCGAGGGTGCGGATGGTCGGCGCGTCCACGTCGCACGCGTCGGCCACGGCTTCGGGGCTGAAGTCACCGAGGGCCGTGCGGAGTTCGGCGACACCGTCCACCACGGGCGCGAGGTCCTTGAGGTCGACGAGGTCTTCCTCGAAAAGGGTGTACGCCATCGCCGCGAGGAGCAGGGCGTCGGTCCCGGGCCGTACGGCGAGGTGCCGGTCGGCCAGCCGGGCGGTGCGGGTGCGGCGCGGGTCGATGACGGTGAGGGTGCCGCCGCGGGCCTTGAGCGCCTTGAGCTTGCCGGGGAAGTCGGGGGCGGTGCACAGGCTCCCGTTGGACTCCAGCGGGTTGGCGCCGATCAGCAGCAGGTGGTCGGTGCGGTCGAGGTCCGGTACGGGGATCGCGTTGGCGTCGCCGTAGAGCAGGCCGCTGGAGACGTGCTTGGGCATCTGGTCGACGGTGGACGCGGTGAAGAGGCTGCGGGTGCCGAGCCCCGCGATCAGCACCGTCGGGTAGAGGGCGCCGGCCATGGTGTGCACATTGGGATTGCCGAGCACGATGCCCACCGAGTTCGGCCCGTACCGCTCGACGACCGGGCGGATCCCCGCGGCCACGACGTCGAAGGCCTCCTCCCAGGTGGCCTCGCGCAGCTCGCCGTCCTTGCGTACGAGCGGGGTGCGCAGACGGTCAGGGTCGCTGTCGACGGCACCGAAGGACGCGCCCTTGGGGCAGATGAACCCCTTGCTGAACACGTCGTCGCGGTCACCGCGAGCGCCCGTGACCCAGGTCCCCTCGATGGTGAGGGTCAGGCCGCAGGTGGCCTCGCACAGAGGGCAGATGCGGAGTGCGGTGCGGGACACGGGTCCTCCCGGGTGGCGGCGACGACGAAGCGTGGACTCACCGCCGAGCATACCGACCGGTATGGACGGAGGGGAGCCCTCGCCGCGGGCGAGCTCGGGAAGCCACCGGGCTCAGGGCACACGCGCGGGGCCCGGACAAGCCGTAAACCAGGTGAGCGAAAAGATCATCCGTGCCTAGGATGCGTAACCGGTCCGAACGGATGTGTCATCCGTGGCGGGCTGTACCGGCACCTGACCAGTGCGAGTACGAGGTACGAACAAACGGAGGGGAACATGAACATTCGTCACGTGAGCAGGGCGGCGACGCTTGCCGTGGGAGCTGTTGCGGCTGTTGCCATGACGCTCAGCCCGGCATCCGCGGCTACGAACTGGAAGGAAGTGAACACCAACTCGACCTGGAAGTGCGAGCCGACCGTCACGCACGGCGTTTATCCCGGCGTGGGCTTCCAGGGGTGTGTGGTGATGAACGCTCAGGGCGACGCGCAGGTCGTCCTGGTCGTCACGAACAACGGCCCCAAGGGCGTCCGCCTCGGCGGCTCCATCGCCTCCGGCTTCGGCAGCAGCACCACCTGCGCGGACACGGTCCTCAACCCCGGTTTCACCCGGGGATGCTTCGCACCCACCAAGCACGTCACACCTGGCTACGTCTACGAGAGCCAGGTCACCGTGAAGGTGAACGACTCCAACCACAGTGGACGCATCCTGCTGACCGCCCGAGGCTGACCTGCCTCTGGCACGGAGGGTGGACCGTGCCCTGGAAGCCATCCGGGGCACGGCCGACCGCAGCGGCGTGAATCGTGCCGGCGGCGTCGCCGGAACCTTGTCACCGTCTCCGCGGGTCGAGATCCGATTCGGTGCGCGCCCTCAGTCCAGCACCCGCGTCAGATAGGCCCGCAGCATCTGCCTGGCCTCCTCGATGATCCGCTCGTCCCCCTCCGGGGCCATCCGGAAGGCGAGGTGGACCAGGGTGTCGGCGGTCTCGACGGCGATCAGGAAGGTGCGGCGCAGATCGTCGTCCGGCTCACGGTCCAGATACCCGGAGAGCAGCTCGGTGAGGCGGTCGGCGACGCGGTGGTTGGGTTCGCCGCGGGTGCCGACCGGGATCTGGTTGCCGAAGTCGACGAGCGAGAAGCCGGGCGCGGTGCGCTTCATGGCGAGGTACTCGTCGAGCACGGCGTCCATCGCGACCTGCCAGCCTCCGCCGCCGCCCTCCTTCAGACGCTCGGCGACACGGGCGGTGTAGCGCTCGAGGTTGCGCTGGGCGAGGGCGTCGGCCATCTCGCGCTTGTTGCCGAAGAAGCGGTAGACGGAGCCGATGGGGACGCCGGCGCGCTGGGCGACGGCCCGGGTGCTCAGGTCGTCGTAGCCGACCTCGTCGAGAAGGTCGGCGCAGGCGTCGAGGATCCTGGTGAGCCGTTCGGCGCTGCGCCGCTGGACGGGCGCCCGGCGTAGCGATGCGGGATGGGGCACGCTCCTCATGATGCCTTTCCGACCCGGACCCGTGAACCTCGGCCCCCAGCACGGGGCCGGGCGCCCGGTGCGCTGCCCGCCTCGGCGGAGGGCGCCGGCGTCACGGCCGTCCCGGCCTGCGACGCCGTGATGTCGGCCGTGCTCTCGACGGGCTCGCCGTCCACCGCCCACACCGTGCCGTCGTCGGCGTACAGACGGACGGTGACGTGATGGGTGCCGCGCGGGACGAGGCCGGCGGGCAGGCGGTGCTCGAAGGTGCGCAGCCTGGTCACGAGACGGTCGTCCACGAAGAGGTACGCCAGTCCGCGCCCCGCCACGGCACGGGGCTGCACCCCGGCCGGCGAGAGACGGAAGTCGCGCAGTGTCACCCGCACGTCCCACTCTCCCCCGCCGCCGTCCGGGCCGGGTTGAACCTCGACGCCCACCTCGGGCACGTGCCCCTCGGCCGTCTCACGGTAGTGGCGTCCGTGGCTGTCGGTGTCGTCGAGGACCTTGCCCGCAGGGGACGGCGACAGGCGGTGCCCGCCCTGGTCCCGGGCGGCGTCGGAGCCACAGCCCACGGTTCCGGTCAGCAGCAGGACGCAGACCGCGAGCGCGGCGAGAGGAGTCCGGGTCCACGACATGCCCGGGAGACTAGAACACACCTACGACAGCCGGATCCCCCTTGAGTCTGGTTCCCGTCCTCCATCCAGACGATATGCGACCGATCTCTTGCGCGCGGGAAATCGCAATCCTACGGTGTTACATAGGAATCGGATCTCAAGGGAGCGATCATGAGCGGGGACTCGCGGAAGACCGCGGAAGGGCTGACCTACCTCTCCGGGTTCGGCAACGAGCACAGCTCGGAGGCGGTGCCGGGCGCCCTGCCCCAGGGCCGCAACTCACCACAGCGCGCCCCGCTCGGGCTGTACGCCGAGCAGCTGAGCGGGACGGCGTTCACCGAACCGAGGGCCCACAACCGCCGCTCGTGGCTGTACCGCATCCGCCCGTCGGCCGCGCACCCGGCGTTCACCCGCACGGCCAACGGCGCGATCCGTACGGCCCCCTTCACCGAGACCGTGCCGGACCCGAACCGCCTGCGCTGGAACCCCCTCCCAGAGCCCGCGCCGGGCACCGACTTCCTCGCCGGCCTGTGGACCCTGGGCGGCAACGGGGACGCCACCCAGCGCTCCGGCATGGCCGTGCACCTCTACCACGCCAACTCCTCGATGGACCGCGTCTTCAGCAACGCCGACGGCGAGCTGCTGATCGTCCCCGAGCGCGGCGGGCTGCTGCTGCACACGGAGTTCGGGCTGCTGCATGTGGAGCCCGCACATGTGGCGCTGATCCCCCGTGGGGTGCGCTTCCGTGTGGAGCTACTGGATCCTGCCGCGCGCGGCTATGTGTGCGAGAACTACGGAGCCCCCTTCGTCCTCCCGGACCTCGGCCCGATCGGCGCCAACGGCCTCGCGAACGCCCGGGACTTCATGGCGCCGGTCGCCGCGTACGAGGACGTCGAGGGCCCCGTGGAGGTGGTGAACAAGTTCTGCGGGAACCTCTGGACCGCCACGTACGACCATTCGCCGCTCGACGTGGTGGCCTGGCACGGCAACCATGTGCCATACGTCTACGACCTGCGCCGTTTCAATGTGATCGGCACCATCTCCTACGACCACCCCGACCCGTCGATCTTCACGGTGCTGACGTCCCCGTCGGACACCCCGGGCCTGGCCGGCGTCGACTTCGTGGTCTTCGCGCCGCGCTGGCTGGTGGGCGAGGACACCTTCCGGCCGCCGTACTTCCACCGGAACGTGATGAGCGAGTACATGGGGCTCGTCGAAGGCGCCTACGACGCGAAGGCGGAGGGCTTCGTGCCGGGCGGCGGCTCACTGCACAACATGATGTCGGCGCACGGCCCCGACCGTGAGACCTTCGACAAGGCGAGCGCCGCCGAGCTGAAGCCGCAGAGGATCGACGACGGTCTGGCGTTCATGTTCGAGACCCGCTGGCCGGTGACGCTCACCCCGCAGGCTGCCGGTGCCGAACACCTGCAACAGCGCTACGACGACGTGTGGCAGGGCATGGAGCGGCACTTCCGCCCCTTGCACTGAACATTCCCGACCGGTACGGATGGCCCGTGACCTCCTTCGCCCCGGACTCGATCGTCCTGAACCGCAAGCTGCCGCTCTGGTACCAGGTGTCGCAGTCGCTGCGCGCCTCGATCCTCGGCCGCTCGCCCCAGGACCCGCTGCGGCTGCCCACCGAGGAGCAGTTGGCCGGGCACTACGGCGTGAGTGTGCTGACCATGCGGCAGGCGCTGAAGGAGTTGGAGGACGAGGGCCTGATCACCCGCCACCGCAGACGCGGCACGTTCATCGAGCCGGACGCCCGCCGGGGCACCCCGGTGCGGCTGCTCGGCTCGGTGGACGCGATCGTGGCCCAGCAGTCCGGCATGGCCACCGAGCTGCTGGACCACGGCAAGGTGCCGGTGCCCGCCGAACTCATCGAGTACTTCCCGGACGTCGACGAGCTGGCGACGTACCACCGCCTGCGTGCCGACGAGAAGACGGGCGAGCCGACCAACCACGCCCGCAACTACGTCCGCCCCGAACTGGCCGCGCGCATCGACCTGGACGACCTGGTCCGCTGGCCGATGACCAAGGTGCTGCGGGACGTCGTCGGTGCGGACATCGGCCGCATCACGGACACCGTGCAGGCCCGCCTGGCGGACCCGGAGACGGCACGGCTGCTCCAAGTCCCGCTGCTGAGCCCGATCCTGCACTACACGGGCGTGACGTACGACAGGGACGGCCAGGTGCTGGACGCGGTGGTCATCCACTACCGGGGCGACCGCTTCTCCTTCACGGTGACCCTGGACGCCTCCTGACCCCGGTGTCGCCCTCAGGCCGTACGATGCCCAGCGTGACGCACGACGACGCTCCGCCGCTGGCGGACCTCATGCCGTGGTCCGTCGCACCGCCGCGGCTCGGCCGGGGGTGGCCGGCGGGCCCCGACGCGGCGTCCCTGAAGGCCCGCTGGGACGCCTTCGTGAAGGCCGAGGGCCCGGACCGGGAGGCCCTGCTGGAGCCGACGCGCTCTCGCACCCTGCACTCGGCGGTCGGCCGGCTGCCCGGCCAGTCCACCGGCACGGAGAAGCTGGTACGCGCTTCGGGCCCCTGCCCCGAGCCGGTACGCGTCCTGCACGCCCCCTTCGACGAACAGTGGCTGATCCCGGACCACCGCCTGATCGACGCGGCCCGCCCCGAGCTGTGGCGGGTGGCGGACGAGCACCAGGTCTTCGTCCTGGAGACACCGCAGTCCCGCCTGCTGGCGACCTCGCTGCTCCCGCTGGTCCGCCCCGGCCGCGTCCGCCCGCTGTACCGCAGGCCTGGCGGTGCGGAACCCAACCTGGCGCCGGGCCTCCTGGACCACCTCCGGGACCGGCTGGACGAACCGGTCGAGCCGCTGGACGTCCTCGCCTGGACGCTGGCGGCCGTACGCCCGGACCTCACCGTCCCCCTCACCGACGACCCCGGGATCTGGGCCCGCGGCGTGGCGTCGGGCCGGCGCGCCCTGTGGCTGATGCGCCGCGACGGGGAGCGGCCGAAGCTGCCCGGTGGCCGCCGCCCGTACGTCCGCGCGCCGCTCCCCTCCCGTCCGCTGACGCTTGCGTACGACCGCGACGGGGAAGCCCTGCTGCTCGACGAGGGCCGCATCTCGCCGGTCCCCCCGCAGGCATGGGACTACGAGGTGGCCGGCGTGAACGTCCTGGAGCAGTGGTTCACCGCCCGTGTCATGGAACCCGAGCCGGGCACCCTGGCGGCGATCCGCCCGGCGACCTGGCCGCAGGCGTGGACGTCGGAACTGCTGGAGCTGATCACGGTGCTGGCCCTGCTCGCGGAACTCCCGGCAGCCGGCCTCGAGTTGTCGTCCACCGTCACGGCGGCCGAGCTCCGCAAGGCCGGCGTCCTGCCGGTCCCCGGGTCGGCCCGCGGACCGGCGACGGTGCTGGACGGGCACGAGGAGGGGCCCGAGGGACAACTCGCGCTGATCTAGGAGGCGGGGTCGAAGGCGTCCAGCACCCGTTCGAGCGCCCGCCGGAACACCGCCTCCAGATCGATGGGACCGCTGTGCTCCATGAACGACGCGGCCAGGCGCGGATACCTGCCGGTGGCGACCTGGCCGCCGAGGTAGGCCATGCGGACCGCGTTCTCCTCCTCGGCGGACCAGGGCACCGAGCGGGTCCGCTCGGCGGTGGCGATCTCGTTCGCCGTGTACGTGGTGACGACGCCGTTGAGCAGCGCCACCAGCTCCATCTTCACGCTGTAGGGAACGTCGAGCGGGTCGAGGCAGGCCAGGCAGTGCTCCAGATACCGCAGCGTGTTGGGACTGAAGCCGTACACCCCTGACATCAGACGCGGCACCCAGGTGTGCCGGTGCATGATCGCGCGGGTCTCCAGCGCGTTGCGGATCATGTCGGCACGCCAGTCACCCGTGGGCTCCTGAATCTCGTGCTCGGCGCCGATCGCGTCGATCATCAGCTCGTACAGGTCCTCCTTGCGGGGGACGTAGTTGTACAGCGACATCGTCCCGCAGCCCAGCTCGGCCGCGACATGCCGCATGGACACGGCGTCCAGCCCGCCGGCGTCGGCGATCCGCACCGCGGCGGCCGCGATGTCCGCACGTGTGAACGCGGGCCTGGGCCCTCGCCCGGTCCGCTCGGGTCGCGCCCAGATCACCTCGGGTTCGGCCGCCTTGCCCGCCATCGATCATCACCTCGCCCACCATCCTAGTTACGTACACCGTACGTAGTGCGCTATGGTCGACCCATGACTTCTACGTACGCTGTACTTAGTGAAGGTCTGGAGAAGCGGTTCGGAGAGGTGCACGCCCTGCGCGGGCTGGATCTCGCCGTCGCGCAGGGCACCGTCTGCGGTGTTCTCGGACCGAACGGCGCGGGCAAGACCACGGCCGTACGCCTGCTGACCACGCTCCTGCGCCCGGACGGCGGTTCGGCCCGGGTGGCCGGGCACGACCTGCTCCGGGAGCCGGCCGCCGTGCGGAGCCGGATCGGCGTCACCGGCCAGGACGCCTCGGTCGACGGCGATCTCACCGGCCGGCAGAACCTGCGGCTGTTCGCTCGGCTGCACCGGGTGCGCGGGCCGGCCGAGCGGGCCGACGAGCTGCTGGAGCGCTTCGAGCTGACCGAAGCGGCCGACCGGCCGGCGTCCACGTACTCGGGCGGGATGCGGCGGCGGCTGGACCTGGCGGCGAGCCTCGTCCGCCGGCCCGAGGTGCTGTTCCTGGACGAACCCACCACCGGGCTCGACCCCGCGAGCCGCAACCGGATCTGGGACGCCGTACGGGAGCTGACCGCCGACGGCACGACCGTGCTGCTCACCACGCAGTACCTGGAGGAGGCCGACCAACTCGCCGACGACATCGCACTGGTGGACCGCGGGCGGGTGGCCCACTCCGGTTCGCCGGCGCAGTTCAAGGCGGCCATCGGCGCACACGTCGAGGTCGTCGTCGCCGACACCGACGTCATGGCGAAGGCGGCGGCCGTCCTGGATCAACTCACCGGCTGCGAACCGCACTTCGACCAGGAGCGGCGGGCCGTCGGCGCGGTCACCCGGGACGCCGGCCTCACGCTCCCGCGGCTGGTGCGCGAACTGGACGCGGCGGGTGTGCCGTTGCTCGACGCGAGTCTCAGACCTCCCACGCTCGACGATGTGTTCCTGCGACTGACCGAGGAGCGTGCGGCATGAGCACGGTGGCGTTCGACGGCGGCGCGATGCTGGGCCGGCAGCTGCGGCGGCTCCGCAACAACCCGGGGCTGTTGATCCTGACCCAGACGATGCCGATCACCATGCTGCTGTTCTTCGGCTACGTCTTCGGCAGCGCTCTGGCGATGCCCGGCGCCCGGTACCGGTCCTTCCTGGTGCCCGGGCTGCTGGTGGCGACGGCGGCGAACGGCCTCATGACGGGCATGTTCCAGGCCGCCCAGGACATGCACCGGGGCGTGACGGACCGCTTGCGGACACTCCCGATGAGCCGGGCCGCCGTACCGCTCGGGCAGGCGGCCGCCGACCTGGTCGTGACGGCCGCGGGGACGGTGCCGTTCCTGCTGGTGGGGCTCGCGGTGGGATGGCGGATCGAGGGGTCCGCACTCGAAGCGGCGGGCGCCCTGGGGCTGTTGCTGCTGTTCCGGTTCGCGACGACCTGGGTGGGGATCTTCCTCGGCCTGCTCACCCGCAACGAGGAGGCCGCCGGCCAGCTGGGCGGGGCGACCTTCGTGCTGCCGCTGCTGTCCAACGCCTACATCCCGACCGACGGTCTGCCGAGCTGGCTGCGCACCCTCGCGGAGTGGAATCCGATCAGCGCGCTGACCACGGCCCTGCGGGACCTGTTCGGCAACGCGCCCGTACCGGACGGCGCCGCCTGGCCGGTCGCCCACCCGGTCGCCGGGTCACTGGTGTGGTGTGCGGTACTGCTCGCGGTGTTCACACCGCTCGCCGTACGCCGGTACGCGCGCGGGGAGCGGTGAACAGCAGGTGAGT
Source organism: Streptomyces sp. NPDC001920 (assembly GCF_053594495.1). Lineage (NCBI taxonomy): Bacteria > Bacillati > Actinomycetota > Actinomycetes > Kitasatosporales > Streptomycetaceae > Streptomyces > Streptomyces sp. NPDC001920. Next base: position 99,594 of record NZ_JBSFEP010000023.1, on the reverse strand, counting down.
GCGTCACCGTGCACGGTCGCCGGGGGATGTCGACCGGACGGCGAACGGCCGTGCACGGTGCAGGCGTTGTGCGCGGGTCGCGGCCGATGAGCGGGATCGGGGAGGAGTTGAGGGACGTGCCCGCGCTCGGACGGCACTCCGGGACGCCACTGCCCGCCGTGGGGATGACGGACGGCGACAGCGCGATGGGCGCCGGGCCGGAAGTGACCGCCGAACGCGGGCCCTCGAAGTCGTTCGAGGAACGCCGGTGCGACTCAGCGTCCGCCGAAGAGCGAACGGCGCAGGCGACGCAGCGGGGCGAAGAGCGAGACGCGGCGGACCCGTGCACCACGGTCGCTGCCCGCGTGCTTGGTGTCACGAGTGGTCAGTTCACGCATCAGCGAGGTCGCCTCGGCCGCCTCCGTCGGGGGCACCGCGGGACCCGCCAGCACCGAGAGGTGGCGGTCGAGGCGCGAACTGGTCGCGCTGCTCCCGCACGTGATTGCAGGGACCCTGGCCCTGCTGCGCACTGTTATCTGTTCCATGTCACTCCCCACCCGTACGAGTCCACCCGGCCCGGGCAGGTTAACCCTATCGCCCCGGCGGGGCACGCGTGTATCGCGGTCACAGGATTCACCTTCCCCGTAAGGGTGTTGACAACCCGTCCGCCGTCACTCTCCGAATCCAACCGATTTCAGGGCGAGTTGGACAAGCGGCTGGCTGGTGGGCTGCGGCGAGCCACCGTCCGGCTCGACCGTCACAGCCAGTGACGTCGCCGACTTGTCGAGATCGGACGCGACGAGGGGCGTGTCGCCGTCGAAGAGCCCGAGGGAGCGCGGTTGTGCGTCCGGGCGCATCAGCCAGAGCTGGTGGACCCGGCCGCTCGGCAACTCGCTGTATCCGCGCAGAGTGACGATCGCCCGCCCCTCCGATGCGGAAGCAACCACTCCGATCGTCCGCCCGCGCGCGTCCTTACCGGAGGTCGCCCGGGCGTCGGGAGCCGCCAGAACGTTAGCGATCTCACTCGCCCGAGCCTGCTGGGCGTCGAGCCGGTCCTGGGTCCGCTCGGCCTGGACGGCGAACAGGGAGGCCACGACGAGGGCCGCGGCGGCCGTGACCGTGGCGAACGGCACGAGCAGCGGGCGCGACCTGGCCACGCGGGTGCGCGGCGGCGGCTGGGTTCCCCACACATGGGGCGGCAACTGAGTGGCACGCGCGCGTGCCTGCTCCCGCCCGGCGGGCTCCTGCGGAGTGGTCCGTACGGCGGCCAGGACCCGGTCGCGCATCGCGGCCGGCGCCGGGGCGGCCGCCGACCAGGCGAGGCGCACGGCGTCCTCGGACAGGGCCCGCACCTCGGCGGCGCAGCTGTCGCAGGCCTTCAGATGCTTCTCGAATCGGAGCCGCTCGCCGCCTTCCAGGGCGTCGAGGGCGTAGGGGGCGGCGAGCGAGTGCAGGTCCTCGCGCCGCAGCAGACGGCCGACGAAGCTCACGCGACACCTCCCAGGCATTTGCGCAGCTGGGTGAGTCCGTCGCGCATACGGGTCTTGACCGTGCCCAGCGGCAGGGAGAGCCGCTCGGCCACTTCACGGTACGTGTAGCCGTCGTAGTAGGCGAGGGTGACCGACTGGCGCTGCAGCGCGGTGAGCCGGTCGAGGCAGCGGCGCACCCACTCACGTTCCAGACCCGCCTCGACCTCCTCGGCGACATGGTCGAAGGCCGGATGGTTCGCGCGGAGCGCCTCGCGCTGCTCCCGCTCTCCGGCCGCGCGGGCGCTGCGCACCCGGTCGACGGCGCGGCGATGGGCGAGGGTGAGGACCCAGGACAGCGCGCTGCCCCGCCCGGGGTCGAACTTCGCGGCGGACCGCCACAGTTCGAGGAGCACCTCCTGGGCCACCTCCTCGGACTGCGCGGGGTCGCGCAGCACGCGCCGTACGAGCCCGTACACCGGCCCGGACACCAGCCCGTACAGCTGCTCGAAGGCGTTCTGGTCACCGCCCGCCACGAGCACCAGCAACTCGTCCGCCTCCAACTCGTCTCCCCCTCCAGCAAGACCGCATCTCGGCCGTCCCGTCCCACGAGGTCTTCGCAACGCACGCACCTCCGGATGGGGTTACGGATCAGCGGCCCGAAAACGCGGGTCCCCCGACGATGAAACAACTTTTCACTTCAACCGTAAGAACGCTTGGGATTCGACCAATCCACCCTGGCGACGGCTCCGAATGGGATGCGTCAGGCAAGTTGGCACTGAGGACGGACGGCATGACACCTAATTCCAGGAGCGGTGCGGGACGCAGGGGCATCGCGACCCTCATCTGTGGTGCGCTGGCCGCCGGGGGGCTCGCAGCCGCCGGCGTGACCGCGCTGGAACCGGGGGCGGCCTCCGCCTCCAGCCACCGGGAGGCCCCGCTGATCTCGGGGACTCCGCAGTACGACAACACGGACGTGTACGCGTTCGTCAGTCCGGACAAGCCGGACACGACGACGATCATCGCGAACTGGATCCCGTTCGAGGAGCCGGCCGGCGGACCGAACTTCTTCACGTTCGCCGAGGACGCCCAGTACGACATCAACATCGACAACAACGGTGACGCGCAGGGCGACCTGCTCTACCGCTTCACGTTCGACACGCACGTCAAGAACAAGAAGACGTTCCTGTACAACACGGGCCCGGTCGAGAGTCTGGACGACCCGGACCTCAACATCACGCAGACGTACGACATCGAGCTGATCAAGCTCAAGAACCAGTACCCGGTCTCCAGGACGAAGGTCGCCAACGATGTGCCGGTGGCACCGTCGAACGTCGGCAAGGCGTCCATGCCGGACTACGCCAAGCTGCGCGAACAGGCCGTGCACAAGCTCGCGGGCGACGCCACCGCGTTCGCCGGGCAGGCCGACGACCCGTTCTTCCTGGACCTGCGCGTCTTCGACCTGCTGTACGGCGGGAACCTCTCCGAGGTCGGCAACGACACGCTCAAGGGCTACAACGTCAACTCCATAGCCCTCCAGGTCCCGAACCACATGATCGCCGAGTCGGCGGAGCAGCCGGTGGTCGGCATCTGGTCGACGACCCGGCGCAAGAACGCCAAGGGCCGCTTCCAGCAGGTCTCGCGCCTGGGCAACCCGCTGGTGAACGAGGTCGTCAACCCGCTGAAGGACAAGGACAAGTTCAACGCCTCCTTGCCCGTGGACGACGCGCAGTTCCTGAAGAACGTCACCAACCCGGAGCTGCCGAAGCTCATCGAGGCCATCTACAAGATCCCGGCCCCGGCCGAGCCGCGCAACGACCTGGTCGACGTCTTCCTCAAGGGCGTGAAGGACCTCAACCAGCCGCCGCACGTCACACCGTCGGAGATGCTCCGCCTGAACACCTCGATCAAACCGGCCGCTGAGCCCAAGCGGCTCGGCGTCCTCGACGGCGACACCGCGGGCTTCCCGAACGGCCGCCGCCTCACCGACGACGTGATCGACGCCTCGCTCCAGGTCGTCGAGGGTGAACTGCTGGGCGCCAAGAACGACCTGGGTGACGCGGTCGACAAGAACGACAAGGAGTTCGAGAAGGCCTTCCCGTACGTCGCCCTGCCGACCGAGGGTTCGCGCGGCCCGCTCGCCAAGGGCACGGACGGCTCGACGGACGTCCGCAGCCAGCTCGGCGACGCACTGCAGCCCGCGGGTGCCTCCGGCACCGAGGACACGACCCTGATCGCCGCCTCGGCGGGCGCGGGAGCGCTGGGCGTCCTGCTGATCGGCGCGGCCCTGGCCTGGTGGCGCCGTACGCGGAACCGGGCTTACTAGCCGGCCCTGCGACCGGCGCGGCCCGCGAGGACTCGACCCCCCACGGCGCGGGCCGCGCCGCCCCACGCGACAACGTCCCGTCCACAGCAAGGTGACCGAGGAGAGGGCATGGCCCCGCGCACGAACGACAACGAGCCCGAGCGGGACGACGACATCCACGACGTCGCCGACCTGACGGCCTCGCAAGGGGGCCCCGCGCTGCCCGGGACCGGCGAGGGGGCCGACGAGCGCGTCGCAGCGGTGCGGCGGGTCAGGGCGGCGCGGGACCGGAAGGACCACGAGCGGGCGTCCGACGGCGAGCGGGAGAAGGGTCCCGCGCTCTCGGCGCCGGCCCGTGCCGTCGGGGGCGAGGAGGCCCGCCGGGTCGCCGCCGTACGCCGTACCGCCGCGGCCGGCCGCCGCCGCGCTCTCCACCTCGCGGGGTGCGCCGCCCTCCTCGCCCTCGCCTTCACCGCCGGCTCCGTGGCGATCGGCGCGGCCCGCGACGACGACGGCCGGCGCATCGCCCCCGCCTCCGCCGCCGTGTCCCCCGGCCTCCTCGCGACCGCCGACCTCGACACCGGCATCACCTCCCTCCAGGCCCACCTGCGCGACCAGCCGAAGGACTTCACCGGCTGGGCCACCCTCGGCCTCGGGTACGTGGAACAGGCCCGCACCAAGGGCGACCCCTCCCGCTACCCCCAGGCCGAGCGGGCTTTCGAGCGCTCCCTCGACCTGAAGCCCGGCAACGACCAGGCCCTGGCCGGCCGCGCCGCCCTCGCCGCCGCACGGCACGACTTCGAGGACGCCCTGAACCACGCCGACCAGGCCCTGAAGCAGAACCCCTACAGCGAGCGCGCCCTGTGCACGCGCGTCGACGCCCTGGTCGAACTCGGCCGCTACGCCGACGCCGCCGAGGCCGCCGACACGGCCGACGAGCGCCGGCCCGGCATCCCGGTCTTCACGCGCTACGCGTACGTGCGCGAACTGCGCGGCGACGTGGACACGGCCCGCCGCGTCCTGGAGCAGGCCCTCTCCTCGGCCGCCTCCCCCGGCGACATCGCCTACGTCGCCACCCAGCTCGGCCAGCTCGCCTGGAACCAGGGCGACCACGAGAGGGCCCTCACGCACTACGCCCGCGCCCTCGCCGCGGACGACGACTACGTCCCCGCCCTCGAAGGCCGCGCCCGCGCCCAGGCGGCGAACGGCGACAGGGCCGCGGCGATCGAGGGCCTGAAGGACGTCGTCTCCCGCTCCCCCCTCCCGGGCCCGCTCGTCGAACTCGGCGAGCTGTACGAGGCGACGGGCGACAAGGCCAAGGCCGACGACCAGTACGCCCTCGTGGACGCCTGGACGGCCCTGGCCCGCGCCAACGGCGTCAACGCCGACCTCGACACCGCCCTCGCCGCAGCCGACCACGGCGACAGGGCCGCCGCGCTGCGCGCCGCCCGCGCCGAGTGGAACCGCCGCCACACCGTGCACACCGCGGACGCGCTCGCCTGGGCGCTGCACGTCAACGGCAAGGACGAGGAAGCGCTCGGGTACGCCCGCAAGGCCACGGCCACCGGTTACCGCAACGCCGCGTTCCGCTACCACCGCGGGATCATCGAGCGCGCCAACGGCAACACCGAGCAGGCCCGTGAGCATCTGCGGGCCGCACTGAAGCTGAACCCCGGCTTCTCGGCGCCGGGCGCCCGAGAGGCCCGTACGGCCCTGAAGGCTCTGGAGGCCGCCGAGTGACCCCCCGTCGACTGCTCGCCTCGGCCGCGGCCGTCCTCACGACGACCTGCGCGCTCGCGCTGTTCGCCGCCCCCGCCGCGAGCGCGCACCCCCTCGGCAACTTCACCGTCAACCGCTACGACGGCCTGGTCGCCGCCCCCGGCGAACTGCGCGTCCACCATGTCGAGGACCTCGCCGAGATCCCGGCGACCCAGGCGAAGCCGGACATCGAGAAGGCGGGCATGGCGGGCTGGGCCCGGCAGCGGTGCGAGGAGGCCGCGCGGGGCAGTGAGGTCACCGTGGACGGCCGTACGGTCGATCTGGCGCTGAACGGCAGCCACGCGCGCGTGCGGCCCGGTCAGGCGGGGCTGGACACCCTGCGGGTGGAGTGCCGGCTGACGGCGCCGCTCCCCGAGAAGGCCGCGGTCGCCGTAGGTTTCCGGGGTGCTGGCGCCGAGGCGGGCCCCGGCTGGCGGGAGATCACGGCGCGCGGCGACCGGATGACGCTGGCCGGCTCGGACGTGCCGAAGGAGTCGCTCTCCGGCGAACTGACGGAGTATCCGGAGGAGTTGCTGTCCTCCCCCGCCGACACCAGGAGCGCGTCCCTGCGGGTGCGCCCGGGAGGACCCGCCCTCGCCGACGAGGAACCGGCCGCGCCGGGCAGTTCCGTTCTGCCGCGTGGCGCCGACCGCTGGACTCGGGCCCTGGACGACCTGGTCTCCCGCCAGGACCTCACCGCCGGCTTCGCCGCCCTCGCCCTGGTCATCGCGGTCTTCCTCGGTGCCATGCACGCGCTGGCCCCGGGCCACGGCAAGACGATCATGGCCGCGGTCGCGACCGCACGCGGCGGCCAGGCCCGCCTCAAGGACGTCCTGCCCCTCGCCGCCTCGGTGACCGTCACCCACACCCTGGGCGTGGTCGCCCTGGGCGTCCTGATCACGGCCGGCTCGGCGGCGGCACCGTCGGTCATCACCTGGCTGGGCATCGCGAGCGGTGTCCTGGTGGCACTGGCGGGGGTGACGTTGGTGCGCCGGGCGTGGCACATCCGCGGACACGGGCACGCGCACGCCCACGGTCACGGTCACTCACACACGCACGACGGCCCGGACGGCCACCCGCACCATCACGCCGACCACACCCACGCGCACGAGCACAACCACGACCACGACCACGGTCACAGCCACGAGCACGCTCCCCAGCGGGAACCGGTCCTGGTCACCGCGCACGCGCACACCGCGTCAAAGGCCCCCGTCCCCGCACCCGGCCCCCGGCACGAGCACGGCCACAGCCACGCCCCCGACAGCACCTCCGAGCCCGCCCACCCGCACCCCCACCCGCACCCCCACTCCCACTCCCACTCCCACGGCCTTTTGACCCACACCCACGGCGGCTTCACCCACACGCACTCCACCGCTCCCACCCTCCGCGGCACGATCCTCCTCGGCTTCGCCGGTGGCCTGGTGCCCAGCCCTTCCGCGGTCGTCGTGCTCGTCGGCGCCGCGGCGCTCGGCAAGGCGTGGTTCGGGCTGCTGCTCGTCGTGGCCTACGGCGTCGGGCTCGCGCTGACGCTGACCGCGGCCGGCTTCGCCGTCGTCAAACTGGGTACGGGCGTCACCCGGCTCATGGACCGGCGCCCCCGCTGGACCGCACACCCGGTCACCACCTTCCTGCGCAGGACAGCACCGCTGGGATCGGCGCTCCTCGTCGTCCTCCTCGGGGTCGGATTGGTGTTCCAGGGGGCGGCATCCGCACTCGGCTGAGCTACTTTTGGGAAGAAATAAGACGGAGTGGAAGATTCGCACGGATGGCGAACGGGGGACGCCCGTGTCCGAAGAACCGGGCAGTGAACGTCTGATCGCAGGCCGCTACCGCCTCCTGTCCCCGCTCGGTGAGGGCGGCATGGGCACGGTGTGGCGGGCCCATGACGAGTTGCTGCACCGCGAGGTGGCGGTCAAGGAAGTGCGCGCGCCGCACGGGCTGCCGGCGTCGGAGGTCGAGCGGATGTACGCCCGGCTGGAGCGCGAGGCGTGGGCGGCGGCGCGGGTCGCCAACCGCAATGTCGTCACGGTGTACGACGTGGCGACGCAGGACGGCCGGCCCTGGATCGTCATGGAGCTGGTCCGCGGGATCTCGATGGCGGAGCTCCTCGACGCCGAGGGCCCGCTGAGCCCGCAGCGCGCCGCGCACATCGGCGCCGAGGTGCTCTCCGCGCTGCGGGCCGCGCACGAGGCCGGGGTGCTGCACCGGGACGTGAAGCCGGCCAACGTGCTGCTGTCGAACGACGGCCGGGTCGTCCTGACCGACTTCGGGATCGCCATGGTGGAGGGCAGCTCCGCGCTGACGATGACCGGCGAGGTCATCGGCTCCCCCGAGTTCCTCGCCCCGGAGCGGGCGCTGGGCCGCACGCCCGGCCCGGAGTCCGATCTGTGGTCCCTCGGAGTGCTTCTCTACGCGGCGGTGGAGGGCAACTCGCCGTTCCGCCAGGACACCCCGCTCAGCACCCTGCGGGCGATCGTCGACGAGGAGCTGCCCCCGCCGCACCGGGCCGGGCCGCTCGCCCCGGTCATCGAGGGACTGCTGCGCAAGGACCCGGCCGAGCGGCTGCCGGCCGACCGGGCCGAACAGGAGCTGCGCGTCGTCGGTGCGGGCGGCACACCGCGCGCCGGCACCGTTCGGGCGGCCCCCTACCCGCCGACGCTCGCGGCCCACCCGACGCCGACCGCCCCGACGTCTCCCCTCCCGCCGCCCGGAGCGACCCGTCCCGCACCGGCCGCCGGCCCCGGTCGGGACACCGCCCCCGTCCGCCCGGAGCGCAACCGGCGGGCGGCCGTCGCCCTGGTCGCGGGCGTCGCCGCTCTCGCGCTGGCCGTGGCGGGACTGACGTACGTGCTCCTCAACCGCGACGGCGGCGGTGGGAACGAAGGGGGCGGCAACCCCACCGTCCAGACGCGGGAACCGACTGCGCAGACCGAGGACGAGAACACCACGGGCGGGGACGAGACCCCGAGACCGAGCCCGAGCAGCAGTCGGACGACCGCTGCGCCGCCGCAGTCCGTACGGGTGTCGCTGGCGGGCTCGAACACGGAGTACTCCGGGTCCTGTCCGCCGCCGAGCGGTGAGGCGCCCGCTTTCACGGCGACGTTCACGGTGGGGCGGCTGCCGGCGGAGGTCAGCTATCGCTGGGTGTCCGGGGACGGCGAGGTGATGGACCAGGGATGGAAGACGCTCTCGTTCCCGGAAGGGGGCGGGCGGAGCAAGCAGGACCGGGTGTTCCTGACGACCTACGACGAGAGCGGGACGTTCGAGAGCGAGATCGGTGTCGAGGTGCGCGAGCCGGTGGAGACGAAGTCCGACTCCGTCGCGTTCTCGGTGACCTGTGTGACGGAGACCCCGACGGGCGGGGTCTCGCCATCGCCTTCCGAGGAGCCGACCTCGTAGGGCGAGCCCGTGGCGGCCTGACGCGGGATCAGGCCGCGCTGTTCAGCACCGGCAGGTAACCACCCGACTGGCCCGCGGCCGTCGGGTGGTAAGACTCGGGGATGTCGAGCCAGTTGACGGCGTGCATCCACGAACTGCCGGAGCAGATCTCGTGACCGGTGAAGGCGGGCCGTACGTCCCCGAAGGTGAACCCGTGGTTCAGGGCACGCTTCTCGGTGGCGGCGTCGATGTGGTCGGCCGCGTCGTTGAGCGCCCTGCGCTTGGTCTCGGACAGGCCGAGGCACGTCGCCACCCCCAGCTTGTAGAAGCGGGGGTAGCCGAGCACGACCACATGGGCGGACGGGGCCTTGGCCCGGATGGCCGAGTAGACGGTGTCGAGCCGGCCGGGCAGCGTGGAGTCGACGAACGCCTTCGCGGTGTTGATCCGTGAGACGCAGGCGCTGTCGGACTGGAGCACGCAGGTCTGCATGATGTCGGAGAAGCCCGCGTCGTTGCCGCCGATCGTGATGGACACCAGCGTGGTGGAGGAGCTGAGCGGGCCGAGCTGACTGGCGGTCACATCACTCGTACGAGCGCCCGAGCAGGCCGTGAAGTCGAACGTGGAGGGGGAGTTCGCGGCGGCCCACAGGTACGGGTACGCCTTCGTGCTGCGCTTGCAGTCGCCGCTGGAAGTGATGTAGCTGCCCGCTCCCAGGCCGGCGGAGTAGGAGTCGCCGAGGGCCACATAGCCGCCGGTGGCGGCGGTGTCGGCGGCCTTCGCGGCGGCGGCCCCGGTCAGGACGGTGCCGACGGCGAGGAGGAGTGAGGCGACGTATGCGGTAAATCGGGAACGTCTCATGGAACCTCCCTATAGCAGGATCTCTGCCATAACCGTCGTACCAACTACGCGTGTTGACGGGAAGTGTCCATGCCAAGACTTTCGGGGTCATCGCGGTCTCATCCTGTGTGTTCGCTGTCGGTTCGATTTCATGTTCATGACAGCATTGTTGACAGGTCATCAACTCCCTTGTCCCGCACGCCGGGACCACAGATCCTTTACCTCGACCCGGACGGGAACGCGACGTTCCGGGCCGTGCGACGCGAGCACGCGCGCACCCCCCACATCGCGCGCACCCCACCCCCGTGCGCGTCCGCCTGGAGGAGGACTCCCTCGTCATGGCACAACTGCGTAACAAGAAGCTGCGGTTCGCCGCGATAACCAGCGTGGCGGCCGCCGCCCTCGTGGGCGGGCTCACCACCCTCCCCGCCCACGCCGCCCCGGCCGAGGGCAGGGTCCTGGCCGCCGGTTCCCCCACGGCGATCAAGGACAGCTACATCGTCACACTCAAGAAGAACGCGGGCCTGAAGGCCGCTTCGAGCGCGGGCAAGAACCTGATCAAGGAGTACGGCGGCACGGTCGACAGGACGTTCCGCACCGCGCTGAACGGCTACACCGCCACCCTCTCCGCGACCGAGGCGAGGAGACTCGCCGCGGACCCGGCGGTGGCCTCCGTCGAGCAGAACCAGCGCGTCCGGACGGACGCGACGCAGTCCGACGCCCCGTGGGGCCTGGACCGCATCGACCAGACCGCCCTTCCGCTCTCGCGCACCTACACCTACCCCGACAGCGCGGGCAGCGGCGTGACGGTGTACGTCATCGACACCGGCGTCCGGATCACCCACAGCGACTTCGGCGGCCGTGCCTCGTACGGCTACGACGCGGTCGACGGCGACACCACCGCCCAGGACGGCAACGGGCACGGCACCCATGTGGCCTCCACCGTCGCGGGTTCCACCTACGGTGTCGCCAAGAAGGCGAAGATCGTGGCGGTGCGGGTGCTCAACAACAGCGGTAGCGGCACCACCGCGGGCGTGGTCGCGGGCATCGACTGGGTGACGGCCAACCACTCCGGGCCCTCCGTCGCCAACATGTCGCTCGGCGGCGGTGCCTCGGCCGCCCTGGACACGGCCGTGCGCAACTCCATCGCCAGTGGTGTGACCTACGCCGTCGCGGCCGGCAACAGCAACGCCAACGCGTCCTCGTACTCCCCGGCCCGGGTGGCCGAGGCGATCACCGTCGGCGCCAGCACCAGCACCGACGCCCGTTCCAGCTTCTCCAACTACGGCTCGGTCCTGGACGTCTTCGCGCCGGGCTCCTCGATCACGGCGGGCTGGCACACCGGCGACAGCGCGACCAACACCATCTCCGGTACGTCCATGGCGTCGCCGCACGTCGCGGGCGCCGCCGCGGTGTACCTGGCGGGCCACACCGCCGCCACCCCGGCCCAGGTCGCCTCGGCGCTCACCGCCGGAGCCACCACGGGCGCGGTCACCGGAGCCGGCTCCGGCTCGCCGAACCGGCTCCTCAAGCTCGTGCCGTGACGCGCCCTCGCACCACCTGAACCACCGTTCCCCGGAGGCCCGCCGCCTCCGGGGAACGTCCGCGTCGGGGCCGGATACGAACAGATGTCAAGAGGCCGTGCGCATCTTGACGGCCGATGCGGCGCTGCGCGACATTGAAGCCCGGCATCCGGCGCTTCGGGGGGCAAAGTCGCCAATGCAGACCTTACGCAACAAGACAGTTATGTCTCAGGAAACCGATCGGGCGCGGCCAGGACCGGGGAGGGACCTGACGCCGCTGCTCGCGGGCGCCGCGACGGCTGTGGGGGGACTCGGCGCGATGCTCGCGCTGGTCGACTCGGACTCACCGCTGCGCGGCCCGTTCACGTTGTTCTTCCTGCTCGCGGCACCGGCCGCGGCGATCGCCGCCGCGCTGCGCGGGCTGGAGCCTTTCGGCCGCACCGTCGCCGCGGTCGCGGGTGCGGTCGTCGTCGACATGCTGGTGGCCCAGGGCATGCTGGCCGTGCACCGGTGGTCGGTACGCGGCGGGATCGTGGCGGTGACCGCGATCAGCGCCCTCATTCTCGTGCTGGTTCTGGTACGGCGGCTGCACGGCCGTACGACACGAAGGCGGACTGACTGACGTGGACATCAGCGTGTACCGCCCGGGCGAGCTCGGCTCCGCCGACCGGGCGGCGTGGACGGCGATGCAGTCCAAGGCGCATCTCCAGGGCTCGCCCGAGCTGGGCAACCCCTTCCTGTCCCCCGAGTTCGCGCTCGCGGTCGGCCGCTACCGGCGCGGGGTGCGGATCGCGGTCGTACGGGAAGGCGGCGAACCGGCCGCCTTCTTCCCGTTCCAGCGGACACCGACGGGGGTCGGCAGGGCCATCGGCCTCGGTGTCTCCGACGCCCAGGGAGTGGTGCACCGGCCCGGCTTCACCTGGGACGCCCGGGAGCTGCTGAAGGCGTGCGGGCTCGCCGTCTGGGAGTTCGACCACCTGGTGGAGGGCCAGACGGCGTTCTCGGCGCAGGCCACCGGCAGGTACCCGTCCCCGGTCATGGACGTCGACCGGGGATACGAGGCCTACCTGAGCCAACTGCGCGAGCGCTCACCGAAGTTCACCCGGACGACGCTCGCCAAGGAACGCAAGCTGGGGCGGGACCACGACGACGTGCGATACGTGCACGACGAGCGTGACCCGGCCGCCCTGCGCACGCTGATGGCCTGGAAGTCCGCGCAGTACCGCAGGACCGGCCGCAGCGACCGCTTCGCGCACGAGTGGATCACCCAGCTCGTGGAACACCTGTTCCACAGCCGTTCCGAGCCGTTCGCGGGGATCCTGTCGGTGCTGTACGCGAACGGCGAGCCGATCGCCGCGCACTTCGGGCTGCGCACCGAGCGGGTGCTGGCGTGCTGGTTCCCGGCCTACGACCCGGCGTTCTCGAAGTACTCCCCGGGGCTGGTCCTGCATCTGCGCATGGCCGAGGCGGCCGCCGCTGACGGCATCGCCCACCTGGATCTCGGGCGGGGACAGAAGGAGTACAAGGACTCCCTGAAGACACGCGAGCTGACCGTGTCGGAGGGGTGGGTGACCCGGCGTCACCCGGTCGCGTTCGGACACCGGGCACGACGTGCCCCGGTCCGGGCGCTGCGCAACACCGTGCAGGCACGGCCGGAGCTGTTCGAACCGGCGGACCGACTCCTCAAGCGCGTGGGGAAGATCCGCTCGGGGCGGGGGTAGCGGCCGGGCCAACCGGGCCGGTTACGGTCAAAACCAACAAAAACGTGAGAGCTCGTTCCAGCTCTTGCCATACAGTCTCAATCATCAATACCGTCGTACATCTCACCCGCATCGGACTGTCAGCATGCGGCTCCAGGGGAGGGCTCAGGTCCGCGACAGTCCCGGCGCGGGGCGCGGTAGGGGGGTGCTCGGTGACGGTGTCCGCACATGCCGCCGAGTCGTGCCGCGCGACCGGCCGCCGGTTCTCCGGTGGTCGGCCACACATGCCAGCTCGCCGTGCGCGCGCGGAGTGCCACTCCTGCGTGCCGTGAGGTGAGAACCCCCCTTTCGAACCGGACACCTAACCGGGCCGCCCAGGGGCGGGCGGTCCACCGGACGAGAGGGACCACACTCATGAGCTCAGTTCTGCGCCCGGCGGTCGCGGACCACGGTCCGTCCACAGCCGGCAAGTACCGGCCCGTCTCCTCGCACCTGGCCATCGCGCCGCCGGTGAGCGTGGTGATCCCGGCCATGAACGAGGCGGAGAACCTGCCGTACGTCTTCAAGACCCTGCCCGACTGGATACACGAAGTGGTCCTGGTGGACGGCAACTCCACCGACGACACCGTCGAGGTGGCCCGTGAACTGTGGCCGGACGTCAAGGTCGTGCGGCAGCGCGGGAAGGGCAAGGGGGATGCCCTGATCACCGGGTTCGAGGCGGCCACCGGCGACATCATCGTGATGGTCGACGCGGACGGCTCGGCGGACGGCAACGAGATCCTGAGCTACGTCTCCGCCCTGGTCTCGGGCGCGGACTTCGCCAAGGGGTCCCGGTTCGCCAACGGCGGCGGCACCGACGACATGACACCGATCCGCAAGCTCGGCAACTGGGCGCTGTGCACCGCCGTCAACCGCAAGTTCGGCGCCCGCTACACCGATCTCTGCTACGGCTACAACGCGTTCTGGCGGCACTGCCTGGACAAGATCGACCTCGACTGCACCGGCTTCGAGGTGGAGACCCTGATGAACATCCGGGTCGTCAAGGCGGGACTGAAGGTGCAGGAGATACCCAGCCACGAGTATTTGCGCATCCACGGCACGAGCAACCTGCGGGCCGTGCGGGACGGGCTGCGGGTGCTCAAGGTGATCCTCAAGGAGCGCTCCAACCGGCGCGCGCTGCGCAGCCGGAGCCACCCCTCCCCGATGCTCGACTCGGTGCGGGGAGAGGTGTCTTGAGCGGTCCCGACATCTCCGTCGTGATCTGCGTGTACACCGAGGACCGCTGGGAGGACATCCTCGCGGCGGTCTCCTCGGTGCGGGCGCAGACGTATCCGGCGTCGGAGACGCTGCTGGTCGTCGACCACAACGAGGCACTCCTGGACCGGCTGACCAAGGAGTACAAGGAGTCCGGCGAAGGCGTTGCCGCGGTGCGGGTGCTGGCCAACGCGGGCCCGCGCGGCCTGTCCGCCGGCCGCAACACCGGTATCGCCGCCTCGTACGGCGAGGTCATCGCGTTCCTCGACGACGACGCCGTGGCCGAGCGTGACTGGCTGAAGCACTTCGCCGCGGGATACGCCGACCCGCGGGTCATGGCGGTCGGCGGGCGCACGGAGCCCATCTGGGCGTCGGGCCGCCGGCCGGACTGGTTCCCGGAGGAGTTCGACTGGGTGGTCGGCTGCACCTACCGCGGACTGCCGCGCGGACGCGTGAAGGTGCGCAACGTCCTCGGCGGCAACGCCTCCTTCCGGCGTACGGCGTTCGACGTCGCGGGCGGCTTCGCCAGCGGTATCGGGCGCGACGGCGACCGGCTGCCACTGGGCTGCGAGGAGACGGAGCTGTGCATCCGCCTCACCCGGGCCCGGCCGGACGCGATCCTGCTGATCGACGACCGCGCGGTGATCCACCACCGGGTGCCCGGTCCGCGCGAGCGCTTCCGGTACTTCCGCACCCGCACGTACGCCGAGGGCCTGTCGAAGGCGCTGGTGGCCCGAAGTGTCGGCGCCGAGAAGGGACTGGAGTCGGAGCGCCGGTACACGACCCGGGTGCTGCCGGCCGGGGTGGCACGTGGGCTGCGGGACGCGCTGCTGGCCCGGCCGGGCGGCGCCGGACGGGCGGGCGCCATCGTCGCGGGGGTGCTGACCGCGGCCGGTGGGTACGTGGTGGGGAGTGTCCGGGCGCGCCGGGGCGGCGTCGCATACTCGGTGGCGGCGGCCGAGGGGGCACCGGGCATCGAGGGGGGACCGGGATGAGCGACCCGCGCGTACCGATTCTCATGTACCACGCCGTCTCCACCGCGCCGAACGACGCCACCCGGGCTCTGTCGGTGGCACCGGAGGCGTTCGCGGAGCAGATGGCGCTGATCGCGGACCTGGGCCTGACCCCGGTCACCACCGCCGATCTCGCGGCGTGCTGGCGCTCGGGCAAGGCGCTGCCCGAGCGGCCGGTGCTGATCACCTTCGACGACGGCTACGAGGGCGTGCACCGGCATGCCCTGCCCGTGCTCGCCGAGCACGGCTTCCCGGCCACGGTGTTCGTCTCGACGGGCTGGTTGAAGGGCCCGCACGACACGGGCGGCGGCCTGGACACCATGCTCGACTGGGACCAGGTACGCGAACTCGCCGCGGCCGGCGTCGAGATCGGCGGCCACAGTCACACGCATCCGCAGCTCGACCAGCTCCCCGACGGCAGACTGCGCTCCGAGCTGATCCTCTGCAAGGAGATCATCAGCGACCAGCTCGGCACCGTCCCGGCCTCGTTCGCCTACCCGTACGGCTACTCCAGCCGCCGGGTGCGCGAGGTGGTGCGCGAGACGGGATACGCCCAGGCGCTCGCCGTCAACAACGGACTCGCACGGCGGCGGCAGGGGCCGTACGCCCTCACCCGCCTGACCGTGCGCCGCGGCACCGGCATCGACGAGTTCGCGCGGATGGCCGAGGGCCGTGCCCTCGGCCGTACCTTCGCCCGGGACCGTGCCCTCACCAAGGGGTACGCGCTGGTCCGCAGAGCACGGCAGGTCCGCCGGAAGGCCATTGGTTGCCGTGTCTGACACGACGACCACGACCGAGCCCGCGTCGAGCGACGCGGCGGCGCCCGAGCGGTCCGGGCGCCGACTTCGCCTGCCCGGCATGGGCAGGTCCTCCGGAGGCAGCCAGCTGTTCCGCAACGCCTACGCCCTGATGATCAACACCGGTGTCTCCGCCGTGCTGGGGCTCGGCTTCTGGCTGGCCGCCGCCCGCTACTACTCCGAGGCCGCGGTCGGGCAGGGTTCCGCCGCGATCGCCGCGATGAAGTTCCTCGCGGGGCTGACGGCGGTGACGCTGACGGGGGCACTGGCGCGCTTCATCCCGGTGGCGGGGCGCGGGAGCGGCCGGCTCGTCTTCCGGACGTACGCGGGCAGTTGCGTCGTGGTGGCGCTGGCCGCGGGCGTCTTCCTGGCGACGCTGGACCTGTGGGGGCCGTCGTACCGGTTCCTGCACGGGGCGGCGGGCGGGCTCTTCTTCGTCGTGGCCGTCGTCGCCTGGAACCTGCTCACGCTGCAGGACGGCGTGCTGACCGGGCTGCGCAGCGCGGTGTGGGTGCCCGTCGGCAACACCGTGTTCTCCGCCGTGAAGCTGGCGCTGCTGGTGGCCTTCGCGGCGGCGATCCCCACCGCCGGTGTCTTCGTGTCGTGGGTCGCGGCGATCGCGGTGTCCGTGCTGCCGCTGGGCTGGCTGGTGTTCCGGCGCCTCGTGCCACGGCATGTGGCCGCGACCGAGGACCACACCCGCCCGCCGTCCCTGCGGGAGATCGGGAAGTTCCTGGCGGGCGACTACACCGGCTCGCTGTTCTCGCTGGCCGTGGTCTACCTGATCCCGGTGATCGTGGCCTCGCAGGTGTCCGCCGAGGACAACGCGTACTTCTACATCACGGCCACCATCGGCGGCACCGTCAACCTGCTCGCCATCAACATGGGCGCCTCCCTCACCGTCGAGGGCTCGCACGACCCGCGCCGGCTCGCCGCCCACACCCGCGCGGCACTGCGGCGCATGGCACGGATCATGGTGCCGGTCTGCGCGGTCCTGTTCTTCGGGGCCCCCTGGATCCTGGGCGTCTTCGGTCAGGGCTACGCGGACGCGGCCACCCCGCTGCTGCGCTGGTTCGCCGTCGGCGCGCTGCTGCGGGTCGTGATGGAGACGTACTTCGCGGTCCTGCGCGCCCAGAGCCGCACCGCGGGGCTGGCCTGGCTGCAGGGCCTGCTGTGCGCCCTGGTGCTCGGACTGACGCTGCTGCTGCTCCCCCGCATGGGCCTGGCCGGCGCCGGCGTCGCCGAGATCGTCTCCCTCGCGGTGATCGTCGCGATCGCCGCGCCCAAGCTGTACCGGACGGCGCGGGCCGGTGCCGGGGAGATCCCGGAGGACACGGCCCCCGACGGTGACCTCGCCGACCTGGGAACGCGCGACGCGGCGGAGGGGGCGCGCAGGCGGGGGCCCGCCTGGGCGCTCGACACCGACACCCTCGCCCTGGGCCTGCACGTCGACTTCGACCACCTGGAACGCCGGCCCGACGTCCGCCCGGGGCCGGGCACTCCGCCCACCGGCTCCCCGCTGATCCGGCCGGAACACCGGCCGGCCTGGGTGCGCAAGCCCGGCGCGGGGCAGCCGGCGGAGCCGGGGGTCCCCCCGTTCGAGCGCGTCCGCGAGTGGGGGAGGGAGCCCGGCTCGGAGGCGTCGCTGGGTCCCGCCGAGGTGGACGCGCCGTTCGACCGTGCCGAGTTCGACACGGGTCCGGACGGCGACGGCGCCGTACCGGAGAAACGCGAGGAGGCCGTCGTACGGGAAGAGCCACCCATGCACGAAGAGGCCGTACGACAGCCCGAAGCGCCCTCGCCCAGCCGGCGGGAGCGCCTGCTGCCCACCCGGCTCGGGGTCGTCCTCGGCTGTCTGCTGATCGCGGCGCTGCTGCTGTACTGGGTGCCGGCGTCGCGGCTCGGCGAGGCCGATCTGGACGGCATGGGCGGGCTCGGGCTGGTCTCGGTGCTGCCGCCGCCGACGCTGGCCGGGGCCGCGCTGCTCGCCGTGGTGTTCGCCTCGCTGCTGTGGCTGGGCCGCGAGCACCGGGCGCTGCTGCTGGTCACGCTGCTCGCCACGGTCGTCTCCCTGCACTCCCTGCCCGCGCTGATCGAGACCGAACCGCGGTTCGCGACGGCCTGGCAGCACCTGGGGTTCCTCGACTACATCGACCGCACCGGGTCGGCCGTTCCCGACCTGGACGCGCGCTGGAGCTGGCCCGGCTTCTTCGCGGTGGCCGCGTTCGTCGCCAAGGCCTGCGGGGTCGGTGACCTCACCGAGGTCATCCGCTGGTGGCCCCTGACCATGCAACTGCTGTATCTGGTGCCGATGTTCCTGCTGGTGCGCTCGATGCGGGCGAGCTGGCGCGCGAAGTGGACCGGCATCTGGGTCTTCGTGCTCAGCGGCTGGGTGGGCCAGGACTACTTCTCACCGCAGGGCTTCACCTACCTCCTGTATCTGGTGTTCGCGGCGATCCTGCTGGTCTGGTTCCGGGCGCCCGGGGTGATCTGGACGAAGCGCCGGCCCGGGGAGATCGAGGTGGAGCCGACGGACCGGCGGCAACGGGCCGTACTGCTGGTGGTCGTGACCGGCCTGTTCGCGGCGAGCGTCCCGGCCCACCAGCTGACGCCGTTCGTGATGCTGGGCGTGCTGACGGGGCTCGTCCTGATCGGCAAGTCGGAACTGCGGGGCCTGCCCATCCTGTTCGGTGTCATGGTGACGGCCTGGATCGGGTTCCTGGCCGAGCCGTACTGGTCCGGGCACTTCGACGAGCTCTTCGGCGGGGTCGGCGGCGTCGGCTCCAACGTGTCGTCCTCCGTCTCCGGCCGGATCGAGGGCGGCAGCTCCACCCACAAGCTCGTGCTGTACACACGCGTGCTGCTGGCCGGCACCGTGATGGCCCTGGCCTGCTGGGGCTGGTGGCGCCGGCGCTTCCACCACTACACGGAGCGTTCCCTGCTCGTCCTCACCTTCGTGCCGTTCCTCGGCTTCGGCATGCAGTCGTACGGCGGTGAGATGGCGCTGCGGGTCTTCATGTTCGCCCTGCCCGGGGCCGCCCTGCTCACCGGACTCGCCCTGTTCCCGCGGACCGGCGTCACCGCGAAGGAGCGCGACAAGGACCGGGTGAGCCTCGCTCCGCTGGCCGCGCTCATGGCGGGCCTGGTCCTCATGGGCGGCTTCCTGGTGGCCCGGTGGGGCAACGAGCCGTTCGAACGGGTCCGGCCCGGTGAGGTCGCCGCCATGGAGTACGTGTACGCCCATGACGACCCGAGCCTGCGACTGCTGTGGCTGAGCGACGATCCGGTGAACGTGGTGACGCCGTCGATGCCGTGGGGCGCGAGGGACATGGAGAAGGTGGAGTACCTGCCGACGCTCGCGCCACCCGACCCGGTACTGGTGTCGGGGCTGGTGAAGGCGCTGAAGGACGCCGGTCCGAACTCGTATCTGATGATCAACCGCGGTCAGGTCACGTATCTGCGGATGGACGTGGGCTATTCGGCGACCTGGGAGTCGCGGCTGATCCGGAACCTGGACGAGCGGCAGGAGCTGAAGAAGGTCTTCGTCAACGCCGACGTCACGATGTACACGCTCAGGAAGCAGCCTGCGGGCGAGGTCCCGAAAGCCGATCCCGGCCCGATCGGGCCGCAGGTGACCTGGACGCCGTGGTCGGTGGTCGGAGGGCTCGCGGCGGTCGCGCTGATCGTGCTGCTGCTGGCCCGCGAGATCGTCCGGGTCGCGGTGGCGCCCGGTGTGCGGCAACTGCAATGGCTGCAGAGCAGCTTCTGGTTCTCGCTGCCGCTGCTGGCGGTGCTGGTGGCTTCGCTGGTCCAGCGGTTCCTGACGATCGAGTGACGGAGGCCTGCGAGGTCAAGTGGCTCAGGTTCGAAGCCACTTGACCTCGTAGGCCTGCAACTCGACCTTCCTGCCGCCGATCTTCGCACTGGTCTGCCGGTCGAGGGTGTTGACCGCCAGAACCACCTCGGAGGTGGCCAGGACCCGGACGCCGGGCTCGTCCACGGACACGTTCTCGTAGTCGGTTCCGGGCCGGAACTCCCGGGCGAACCGGGAGAGCAGGCCGTACATGGGCAGCTTCTGTCCGCCGCGCGCCGTGGAGGTCGGCGTCCACAGGCAGCCGGGGCAGTCGGTGCCCTTCTCCTTCTGCGGGTTCCAGTAGAAGGCCGAGGTGGCACCGCCCCTGGCCAGCGCCATCAGCCCGGCGGCCTGGACGGCGACGCGGCGGGGCTCGGACCAGCCCTTGCGGTCGTCGTTGCCGTCGGCGGGCTCGACGTAGTACTCGGCCCACCACAGCGGCAGGTCGCCGGTCTGCTCGCGCACCCACCGGCTGACGTCCGTGAACTTGTCGGTGGCCGCGAACTCGTCGGGCAGGAGCTCGTCGTCGCGGGTGTAGCTGGAGCCGTCGACCACGACGAAGTCGGCGCCCGCCTTGTGCCTGTTCCAGTACCGGAACGCGTCGACGGTGCGCTGGTCCAGGGCGCCCCAGGGGCCCTGGAGCGCCTTCGAGGCCTCCTGCGCACGCGGGTCGACGCTGTCCATCACCAGGTACGGTCCGCCGACCATGATGTCCGGGTCGACCTTCTTCAGCGCCTTGTGGACGAGGTTGTACAGCCGGGTGTAGCCCTCGTGGTCCCAGCGGCCCTCGGCGTCGTTCCAGAAGCCCTTGAACTCGTTCCACACGATGAAGTGCCGTACGTCCGGGTAGCGCTTGGCGACGGTCACGGCGAGCGCGGCGAAGTCCGCGTAGTGCTCGGGCTCGGGCGCCGTCTCCAGGGCGGCCTGGCTCCAGTCGGTGTTGCCGACGCCGGCCTCGCCGCCCTTCATCCAGTCCGGAGCGCAGCACAGCGTGACGACGGGAGTCCCGCCGGAGGCACGGATGAAGTCGATGCGGCTGTCCATCGCCTCGAAGTCGTAACGCCCCTCGACCGGCTCCGGATTGTCGGCGCCCCAGCCCATGACGTGCTGGATCTGCGGCAGTCCCCCGGCGTCCGCGAGGCGTCCCTCGACCCGCTCGACGGCGGCGGAGTCGCCCTCGTCGGCGCTGAACCGGGTGTGCGTGAACCCCCAGCCCACCTCGGGGTTCGTGGCGTCCGGCGTGGCGGTCGGGCTGCCGTGCACCTTGTCGCCGTCGCGCGTGGTGCCCGCGGTGCTCGTGCCGTTGCCGGGAAGCGTGCTGAGCAGGGTCACCAACAGGGCCAGAGCGGCCGCTCCCACACCGAGCAGCGCGGTGAGCCGCCACCGCCCTGCCCCCGAATTCCACCCATGACGTCCCATCAAGGACAACGGTAACGGGGGTGGCGGGGGCGCGGGCAGGTTTCGTCGGTACCCGATCGCGTCCCAGGGCGGACGGGGCGCGGCGGCGGCCTCGCGCGGGACACCGGGCGTGGACCGTTGGCGGGACGTACCGCGGAAACCGGGTGCACGGGGGCGCCGGGTGACAGATCATGGCCGCATGTCTGCGAACCCACACGACGCTCTGCCGATCCGGCTCAACGTCGACGACAGCGACTCGCCGTCCGACGTCGTCGACGCGCTGTTCCTCGGCCGCTTCGCGACGGGCGAGCAGCCGTACTCGCACGCGGTGAACATCGACCGCGTCAAGTCCGGGGTGACGCTGCTGCCGCCGGGCGCCCGCGTGCTGCGCGCCGCCCGCGACGACGACCGCAGCGCGACGCTGGCCGAGGGCGACGGCTGGACCCTGCTGATCTCCCGCTGGAACCGGGGCGCCGACGTCACGGTGACGGCGACCAGCGAGGAGCTGGCGGCGCGCGTGCTGGGCGAGGCGACGGACGGCGCGGCGGACGAGCCCGAACCGCAGCCGGAGAACGTGACCATGGGGTTCTGGTACGTCTCCCCCAGGCGCGGCCCGCACCGCACGACCCGGCAGATCTCGGCGGGCACCTGGGACGAGGTGCGGGCCAACTACACCGCGCCGGTCGCGGACGCCATGGACCGCCTGATGAAGACGACCCCGCAGGACATCGCGGGCCGCCTGCTCCTGCTGCACGGCCCGCCGGGCACGGGCAAGACCTCGGCGCTGCGGACGCTGGCCCGTTCCTGGCGTGACTGGTGCCAGGTGGACTGCGTGCTGGACCCCGAGCGGCTGTTCAGCGACGTCGGCTATCTGATGGACATCGCGATCGGGGAGGAGGACGCGACGGGCAAGGGCCGCTGGCGGCTGCTGCTCCTGGAGGACTGCGACGAGCTGATCCGCGGTGAGGCGAAGCACACGGCGGGCCAGGCGCTGTCGCGGCTGCTGAACCTCACGGACGGCCTGCTGGGCCAGGGCCGCAACGTCCTGGTGGGGGTGACCACCAACGAGGACCTGGAGCGCCTCCACCCGGCCGTGGTCCGCCCCGGCCGCTGTCTGGCCCGCATCGAGGTGGGGGCGCTGACGCGCCCGGAGGCGGTGAGCTGGCTGGGGACCGAGGAGGGCGTCGGCCGTGAGGGCGCCACCCTCGCGGAGCTGTACGCGCTGAAGCGGGGCACGTCTCCGACGTCGCTGCCTCAACCGCGGGAGGGGGCCGCGGACGCGGGGCTGTATCTGTAGGGCCCGGCCGTACGAGATCTGCAGGGCCCGGCCGTACGGGCCGGGTGCGGCTCGCGGTGCTTTCATGGACGTATGACGTTGTTCGTCGGTACGTCGGGGTGGCAGTACAGGGACTGGCGGGACGTCCTGTATCCGGCCGATGTGCCCATGCGGCTGTGGCTGGAGGAGTACACGGCGCACTTCGCGACGGTCGAGATCAACAACGCCTTCTACCGCCTGCCGACGCGGGAGAACTTCGAGGCGTGGCGGGACCGGGTGCCCCCGGACTTCGTGGTCGCGGTGAAGGCGAGCCGCTACCTGACCCACATCAAGCGGCTGCGGGAGCCCGAGGAGCCGGTGAACCGCCTCATGACCCACGCCCGGGGCCTGGGCGACCGCCTGGGCCCGGTCCTCCTCCAGCTGCCGCCCACGCTGAAGGCGGACGCCGCACTGCTGGACGCCTGCCTGTCCTGCTTCCCCGCCTCGACGCGGGTCGCGGTGGAGCCGCGGCACGACAGCTGGTGGACCCCCGAGGTGCGGGCGGTCCTGGAGTCGCGGGGCGCCGCCCTGTGCTGGGCGGACGTCAGGGCCCGGCCCGTGGCGCCGCTGTGGCGGACGACCGGCTGGGGATACGTCCGCTTCCACGAGGGCCGCGCCCGGCGGTGGCCGCACTACGGCCGGCAGGCCCTGGACACGTGGGCCCACCGCATCGCGGACACCTGGTCCGCCGACGACGACGTGTACGCGTACTTCAACAACGACCCGACGGGAGCGGCGGTGCAGGACGCGATGACCTTCGCCCACGCGGCGGCGACGACGCCCCTGCGGCCGACCCGGACCCCGGACCACGTGCCGGCCGGCGCCCGGCGCTCGGCTCCCGCCTGAGCCGGCGCCGGCGACCCTGGACAGGGCTGCTCTCCCCCAGGTCCACGCCCGCCTTCGTCACGCCGCTCGCCCGTTGCGGCCGCCCCTTCGTCCCCAGCGGACCGCCGAGCTGCGGCGACTGCGCGAGGCACCTCGGCCAGGACACATGGGCATCGTCCTCCGCACCGACCGGCGGCCTCGACCGGCGTCCGGCACAGCGGGCCGGCGTCCGCGTACGAGCCCGTACGGGTCGCCGCCGCAGCGGCCGCCGCTCAGCCCTCTGGCGCGTCCGGCGGTACCGAGGCCCGCCCGGCCCGGAACCGGTAGTGCCCTACCCCCCGTAAGCCGCGCGCAAGGCGTCCCGTACGGCGGCGAGCGCCGTGTCCTCGTCCGACCCCAGCCGCCGCGCACGCTCCACGTAGGCCTGCGCCGCCGTCGCCAGCTCACGCTCCGCGGCCGATCCGGCGGCGGCCACGAACGTGCCGTTGCGCCCCCGCGTCTCGATCACCCCGTCGCTCTCCAGCGCCCGGTACGCCTTGGCGACGGTGTTCGCCGCCAGGCCCAGCGACTGCGCCAGCCCCCGGACCGTCGGCAGCCGGTACCCCACCGGCAGCACGCCCGCCCGCGCCTGCTCGGAGATCTGCGCGCGCACCTGTTCGAACGGCGCCGCACTGTCGTCGATGTGGATCTGCAAGGTCACGGGGCGATTGTCCCGTACCCGCCGGAAAATGAGAGGCACCCCAGCACATCCCCACGTAGCGTGCGGCCGTATGACCGTCTCCGTCCGCGATCTGCGTCCCGAAGTCCCGGGCGACGCAGAGGGCTTCGTCGCCGTCCGGCGCCGTGCCCTGCCCTACCTGCCGCTGACCCCGCAAGCCGTCGTCCACGGCGTCACCCGGGCCCGTCCCGACGCGCACGCCAGGCCTCTCGTCGCCGAGGAGGACGGCGAGATCATCGGCACGGCGCAGGTCGGTGTCGCCCACGACAGCCCGGAGCCCGGGCAGGGGTTCGTGAACGTGTACGTGCACCCGGAGCGGCTGCGCCGCGGGGCCGGCTCGCTGCTGCTGCGGGTCGCCGAGGAGCACCTGGCGGCGGTGGGCGCGACGAAGCTGTTCGTCTGGGCCCTGGACGAGCCGGCCAACCGGGCCTTCGCCGAGCGGCGCGGCTACCGGACGAGCCGTTCCGCGCACTTCCTCCGCCTCGACCTCGCCCACGGCACGCTGCCGCCGCTGCCCGACTCCCTCCCCGCGGGCGTCGAGCTGCGTACCGCGGCCGACTTCGTGGACGATCCGCGTCCGCTGTTCGAGCTGGACGCGGAGGTGACGTCGGACGAACCGGGTGATGTGGAGGCCCGGTTCACGGACTACGAGGCATGGCTCCAGGAGACCTGGCACGATCCGATGAACAACCTCGATCTGACCTCGGTCGTGCTGGTCGACGGCCGCCCCGCCGCGTTCAGCGCCGCCCGCACGGACGGCACCGGCCGCTACGGCACCGGCATGACCGGCACGGCCCGCGCCTTCCGAGGCCGTGGCCTTGCCAAGCTCGCCAAGAACGACTCCCTGCACCGCGCCCGCGCCGCCGGCTGCACGGAGGCGTTCACGGGCAACGACACCGGCAACGACCCGATGCTCGCGATCAACAAGTGGTTCGGGTACGAGATCTGCGCGACGGAGGTGCGCTGTGTCCGCGAACTCGGCTGACCAGGGCCAGGCGCTGGAGGTCGTCCTCGTCAAGGCCGGCCGTACGAAGATC
The DNA here is from genome assembly GCF_053594495.1 of Streptomyces sp. NPDC001920. Classification (NCBI taxonomy): domain Bacteria; kingdom Bacillati; phylum Actinomycetota; class Actinomycetes; order Kitasatosporales; family Streptomycetaceae; genus Streptomyces; species Streptomyces sp. NPDC001920. The sequence goes on along the minus strand of NZ_JBSFEP010000023.1, from coordinate 74,437 downwards.
CGTTACGGGGCCGAACTGCTCTGCGACGACGGCACCCGCGTCGCCGTCCGGGCCCCCTGGTCCGGCGCCGGGGTCCGCGACTTCGGCTTCGTCCGCTTCGAGCCGGGCGACGTCTTCACGGAGTACTACTGGCGTGACCGCTGGTACGCCGTCAAGGAGGTCCGTGACGCGAAGGGCGCCCTCAAGGGCTGGTACTGCGACGTCACCCGCCCGGCCGCCCGCTCAGGGACCGAGCTGGTCGTGGAGGACCTGGACCTGGACCTGTGGCGCTCGGCCGACGGCTCGGACGTGCGGCGCCTGGACGAGGACGAGTTCGCCGAGAGCGGTCTGGCGCAGTCGGACCCCGAGGCGGCCGCCGCGGCGGTGGCGGCCCTGGACAAGCTGGAGGCGTTCGCCACGGTGGAGGGCGGTATGGAGTCATTGCTGGCCTGAGACCCGAAGGAGGCGGCGGGCCGCGTCCCGGCCCAGGCCCTCCGCTGTGATCACGTGCTCACCGCCGGTAATGTCCCGAGGGTGACACCTGCCACTGGCAGTCGGATTCGTGACCACGGCCACTGACAGGACCTGCAGCGATGAGGAACTCTCCCCGGAAGCGTCTACCTCCGTGAGAACGCGGAACCCGGTAGGCACTGAAGGAGGCAGCCATGCGCCGTGTGACCGTGCAGAAGCCCCTGAAGAAAGCGTCGGACGCCCGCCGTGTCCGGGAGGAGGCCGACGAGCGTCCCTCGGGACGACCGGAGGTCCGCAAGGACATCGCCCGCACCTGGTGGCCGGACGTCTGAAACGCTCAGCCGGCCGCACGAGACGGTCGCACGGGACGCGTCAGCCGAGCCGCTTGCGGTAGTGGACGCGGTCGTAGGGCCCGTCCATGCGCCGCTCGACGAGTTCGTACCCGTACTTCGGGTAGATCTTCTGGTTCTCCCACATCAGCGCGTTGGTGTAGAGCCTGATCTCGGGCAGTTCGAGTGCACGCGCGCGTGCCTCCACGAAGTGCAGCAGCCGCCGCCCCAGCCCCCTGCCGTGCGCGTCGGGGTGGACGGCGATGCTGTCCAGGAACAGATGGTCGTCGTGCGCCTCGACCACCACGAGCCCGATCACGGGATCACCCGTGACGAACACCTTGCCCTCGGCCACGTTCGCCGCGTGGTCCGCCTCCATGGGCACGGGCGCCCGTCCGATGCGCTCGATGTAGCGGTGGTAGGCGGCATCGGTCACGGCCTTCACGGCGGGTACGTCGGTGGCTTGCGCGGGCCTGATGTCGTCGTCCGTCATGCCGCGACGGTACCTACCTGATCGCAGTCTGAGCACTCCCTTAAGGCGACCCTAAAGATCGCCATCAGCCGCCTGGAGCAGGCGATTTCGCGGCTCTCCCGGGCTAGCTTCTGATCGCCCCCACGGGATCCACCCCGCACGTCAGAACATGTCTGAGGAGATCTTCCATGCCCGCACGCCGCACGACCGCCGCTGCCGCGGTCCTCGGTCTGGCCCCGCTCGCCCTGACCGCCCTCGCCTCCGCTCCGGCGTCGGCGCACGGGTCGATGGGGGATCCGGTCAGCCGGGTCTCGCAGTGCTACGCGGAGGGCCCGGAGAGCCCGAAGTCCGACGCGTGCAGGGCGGCGGTCGCCGCCGGCGGTACACAGGCCCTCTACGACTGGAACGGCATACGCATCGGTGACGCGGCCGGGCGCCACCGGGAGCTGATCCCGGACGGCAAGCTGTGCAGCGCGAACAGCGAGGCGTTCAAGGGCCTCGACCTGGCCCGCGCGGACTGGCCCGCGACGAGCGTGCGCAGCGGGTCGTACACCTTCAAGTACCGTGTGACCGCCCCGCACAAGGGCACCTTCAAGGTCTACATCACCAAGGCCGGGTACGACCCGACGAAGCCGCTGGCCTGGGACGACCTGGATCTGGCCAAGCCGGTGGCGACGGCGACCGACCCGGCCGCGTCGGGCGGCTTCTACACCTTCTCCGGCACCCTTCCGCAGCGCTCCGGCAAGCAGCTGCTGTACGCGGTCTGGCAGCGCTCGGACAGCCCGGAGGCGTTCTACTCCTGCTCGGACGTCACCTTCGGCGGGGGCGGTACCAGCGGCAGCGGCGAGGGCTCCGGCGGTGGGGCGGCGCCGGCCCCGAGCGCGTCCGCGCCCACCGAGGAGCAGATCGAGGACGGCGCCGACCAGTCGACGGTCGAGCACGGCGGTCATGGGGACCAGGACGCCGGCACGTCGGCGGAGCCCGCGGCGGCGGAGCCCGCGGCGGACGGCGACGCGCAGTCCGCCTCGGCCAACCAGCCGAAGGCCGCCGGAGCCACCGGGAACCTCGCGAAGACCGGCGGGAGCAGCAGCACGGGATATCTCGCGATGGGCGGGGCCGCCACCCTGGCGCTCGGTTCGGCGGTGCTGTTCATGTCGGTGCGCCGTCGGGCGGCGGGCGCGCGCCACGGGCGCTGAATCCGGAACTCCGGGGCCTGACCGGCGGCTCAGGCCGGTCAGGCCCCGGCGGTGTGTGCGGCTGCAGGCCGGCGTGTTCCGGCCGCACGGGTCCCGTGCACACCGGCTCACGCGGCCACGCGCTCAACCTATGGCAGAGGCGCAGGTGGTGGGAGTGGCACGGGCCGGGTCGAGCGCGTTGGCCACCTCGTGGAAGGCGATCCGGTCGGTCAGGCCCAGCAGCGCGTGCTCGGACAGGTCGATCGCGCACAGGTCCTGGATCAGGACGTTCTTCACGCCGGGTCCGGTCAGGAACTGGGTCCGGTACGGCGTGACCACCTCGTCGTACTTGGTGGCGATGACCGTGTAGCGGACGCCGGGCACGGTGTCGCCGCCCTCGTTGAGCCTGGTCATGAACTCCGAGCCGACGACCTGCTGGGCGAGGGCGGGCGTGGCGGTGGTGAGCAGGTCCTCGGCGCCGGGGAAGTACGGCAGCAGGTGCGTGAGTCCGCCGAGGGTGGTGCCGTGGTTGTTGGGCGCGATACCGACGAGGGCGTTCACCTTGGCGGCACCGCCGAGGAACTTGAGGTAGTAGCGGGGCATCATGCCGCCCTGCGAGTGCCCTACGAGGTCGGCCTCGGCGGCGCCGGTCGCGGCGAGCACCTTGTCGACGTAGGCGGACAGTTGCTCGGCCGACTTGTCGATGGGCCCGAGGGCGTGGAAGAAGGGGACGCCGGGCAGCTGGCCGTAGTCGAGGGAGAAGACGCAGTAGCCGCGGTTCGTCAGATAGGGCGCGAGGCCGAGCCAGTTGTCGACCGAGTTGGCGAAGGTGCCGTGCACGAGGACGACGGGGCGGGGATGGGCGGCCGACGGCTTGCAGGAGTAGTCGTTCCAGCCGTGGTCCGAGGTGGCCGTGGTTTCGGCCGCGTGGGCGGTGGTGGCGGTGGGGACGAGGGCGACCGCTGCGGTCAGCAGGAGCGCGGCCAGGGGTCTGAGCAGTCGTTTCCAGGGCAGCATCGGGTGATCTCCTTGCGGCTCAGGGGAGGGTTCGACGGCCGTACGCCCTGTGATCCGGATCACGAAGGATGCTGTTCACTCGTCAAGTTACGGGCGAGTAGTAGACGTGTGAAGTTACGCGTCAGTAAAAACTTTCAGTGGTAGTGAGCGGCGACCGGAGACCGGACCGCGATACCTGACCCTCCGTCACCAGGAGGGCCGGATGGGACCGTTGGGCGCCACACGCGCCAACCGGTCGAGCAGTGAACGCACTTCACCCTCACCGAGCACGTCCACCCACCCCGCGACGGCATCGGCCGCCGCCTCCTCGGCCGCACGGGTGCAGGCCCAGCCTCGCTCGGTCAGCACGACCAGCCGGGCACGCGCGTCCCCCGGATGCGTCCGGCGCTCGGCGTATCCCTTGCGCACGATCTCGTCGACGAGCTGACTGGCCGCCTGCTTGGTCACGCCGAGATGCACGGCGAGGTCGGTGACCGTAGCGCCGTCCGGGGCGAGCCGCGCGAACGCGAAACCGTGCGCGGGCCTCAGCCCTTCGAAGCCACGGGCGACCACGCCGTCGTGGATGCGCTGGGTGAGCTCACCGGCGACGGCGAGCAGGGTGGCGGACAGGGCCAGGGCATCGGAGTTCTGCACGCAGGCATTGAAACACCCTTGACGAATCGGTCAAGCAGCTTGACCATAGGGCCATATAGTCAAGTTGCTTGACCATCTGTCGAGGGAGGCACCATGCCCGTGATCCGCGCTTCCGACGCCGTCACCCACGAGATCCACGGCGCTCGTTTCATCTCGTACGCCACTCCCCGCACCGGTTCCGAGGAGCTGTGCGCCTGGCGCGGCGAGATTCCGGCGGGGACGAAGGCACCCGCCCACACCGTCAACCGGGAGGAGGTCCTGCACCTGCTCGACGGCGAACTGCTGATCACGCTCGACGACCGCACGGACCGGATCACGGCGGGCGACACACTGATCATCAACCCCGGCGCCACCCTGACCGTCGAGAACCCGGCCGACCGGATGGCGATCACCTGGGTCACCACGTCCATCGGCCTGGAGGCGGAGCTGGCCGACGGCACGCGCATCACCCCGCCCTGGGCCAACTGACCGCTTCCGGCGCGATCATGCGGCCAGCGCCCCCGGCATCACCGCACGCGGCCCGAACTTCGCCCGCGCGCGGTCGGCGACCTCCTCGATGCGGCGGGCCTTCTCGTCGAGCGGGTCGAAGGTGAGCTGATAGGAGGCCCGTTCGGCGGGGTCGAGCCCCTCGGCGCGCAGGGCGAGGGCGCGGACGCGGGCGCGCTGGAGGCCGAGGGCGTCGTACATGTCGTAGGCCGCCCTGGTCAGCGCCGCCGAGTGGGCCGTCGGCTCCTTCAGCGTACGGCTGCGGGTGGTCGAGGAGCGGTCGGCGTAGCGGACGGTGAGGGTCAGGGTGCGGCAGATCTTGTCCAGGGCGCGCAGCCGGGCGCCCAGCTCCTCGGCGGCCGAGAGCAGGGCGCGGCGGTGCCGGCCGGGGTCCAGCTCGTCGCGGGTGAAGGGGCGTTCGGTGGCGAGCGAGCGCGCCACGCCGTCCGGGACGACCCGGCCGCGGTCGATGCCGCCCGCCTTCTCGTGCAGCTCGCGGCCTGCCTTCGCGCCGACCAGGCGCTGGAGCGTGGACAGGGGCGCGGCGGCGACCAGGCCGAGGGTGTCGAGACCGTACTCGCACAGGGTGCGGGCGGTCGCGGCACCCACGCCGGGCAGTGCGGCGACGGGCTTGCCGGCGAGGAACTCCGCGACGGCGCCCTCCGGCACGGCACACGTCACCCCGGGCTGCGCGTCCCCCAGCGCCACACGGGCCAGCATCGGCCCCGGACCGGCGCCGATCACGCAGTCGACGCCGTGGTGGGCGAGGGCGCGCACCCTGATCACCGACGCCAGCTCGACCGCGTCGCGCCCGAAGTACCGCTCGGCGCCCCGCAGATCGGCCAACGCCCCGTCCGGCGGCAGCGCCTGCACGACCGGCGTGAAGTCCTCCAGCAGTCCGAGCAGCCCCGGCAGGGCCGCCTCGTCCGTCGGCGGCAACTGGAAACGTACGCAGAGGATGGTCATCCCGCACTCCCCGGGCTCTGGTGCCACAACTTTCTTCCTCCCGCGGGCCCTTCGCCCGCGGGGCGCAGATCGGCCCAGGGGTGCATCTCGTACCCCGTGGGCATACGGATCGTCCGCTGCTCCATCGGATCCCGGGCCGCCGATCCGGCCGGGGCGGGCGCCCCGTCCGAGCCGGCCAGCCGACGACGCGCCGCTCCCTCACCGTCGTCGCCGGAACCGTCACCAAAACCGCCATCGCCGCCGCCGGCCAGCCGGGCCGCGACGCCCTCCAGCCCTTCCTCCCGGCGCACGTCCAGCAGTTCCGCGAGGTTCCAGGCGGCGGAACCCACCACGCTCAAGCTGCGCGGACCACGCCGCTGCACGACTCCCCGCACCAGCAGCAGCCAGGAGTGGAAGACGGTGTGGGCGCAGGCGTCGTGCGAGTCGTCGAAGAAGGCGAGGTCGACCAGGCCCGTGCCGTCGTCCAGCGTGCTGAAGATGACCCGCTTGCCGGAGCGGATCGGCGGCGTCTGGGTGGCCGCCTTGGCGCCCGCGACCAGCACGCTCTCCCCGTGCCGGGCATCGCGCAGCCGACGGGCGCTGACCACGCCCAACTCGCCCAGGAAGTCCTGGTGATCGTCCATGAGGTTGCGCGAGGCGTCCATGGACAGCACACCCAGCTCGGCGCTGAGCCGCTCCGCCGAGGTGAGGTCGGGCAGCCCGGCCGCAGCCGTCTTGCGCCCGCCCGCCAGCGGGAGCTGTCCCCCGCCACCCCCGCGGGCGCCCCGGTGCAGCTCGGTCAGGTGCAGTTGCAGATCACGCCGGTTGGCCCCGAAGGAGTCCAGCGCACCGACCTGCGCGAGCCTTTGCGCGACCGGCCGACTCGGCCGCGCCCGCTCCCAGAAGTCGAGCAGCGAGGCATACGGCTGCCCGTCCGCGATCCGTGCCGCCTCGGCCTCGCTGATGCCGTGCACGTCGGAGAGGGCGAGCCGCAGTCCCCAAGTCCCCCTGGATCCCCTCGATTCAGACACCAGTTCGATACGGTGGGTGACTCCCGACGCGTTCACGTCCAGCGGCAGGATCGGCACCCCACGCCGCCGCGCGTCCGCCAGCAGCAGCCGCTTGGGATACATCCCCGGGTCATGGGTGAGCAGACCCGCGTAGAAGGCGGCCGGGTGATGGGCCTTCAGCCAGGCCGACTGGTAGGTCGGCACGGCGAAGGCGACCGCGTGCGCCTTGCAGAAGCCGTACGACCCGAAGGCCTCGACGATCTCCCAGGTCCGCTGAATCGTCTCCGCGTCATAGCCCTTGGCCGCCGCGTGCTGCGCGAACCACACCCGGATCCGCCCTTGCGACTCAAGGTCGGACAACCCCCGCCGCACCCGGTCGGCCTCGTCCCGCCCACAGCCGGTCATGATGTGCACGATGTCGATGATCTGCTCGTGGAAGACGACGACCCCGTACGTCTCCCGCAGCGGCCCCTCCAGATCCCTGTGCGGATAGCGGACGGGCGCCCGTCCGTGCCGCGCCTCGATGAACGGCCGCACCATGTCGGCGGCGACCGGCCCGGGCCGGAAGAGCGAGATGTCGACGACGAGATCGTGAAAGGTGGCCGGCTGGAGCCGCCCGACCAGGTCCCGCTGCCCCGGCGACTCGATCTGGAAGCAGCCCAGGGTCTCGGTGGACCGGATGAGCCCGTACGTCGCCGGGTCGCCGTCCCCCCGCTCGAAGTCGAGCGCGTCCAGGTCGATCCGCTCCCCCGTGGCCCGCTCCACCTCCGTCACGGCGTGCGCCATCGCCGACTGCATCCGCACGCCCAGCACGTCGAGCTTGAGCAGCCCGAGGTCCTCGACGTCGTCCTTGTCGAACTGCGACATGGGAAAGCCCTCGCCGCTGGTCGGCATGACGGGCGTACGGGCGAGCAGCGAGGCGTCGGAGAGCAGCACCCCGCACGGATGCATGGCGATGCCGCGCGGAAGGGCGTCGAGAGCCTCCACCAGCTCCCACAGCCTGCCGTACCGCTCCCGCTCCCCGGCCAGCCGGCGCAGCTCGGGCAGTTCGTCCAGCGCCGCGCGGGCGTCGCGCGCCCGGATGTGCGGGAAGGACTTGGCGATGCGGTCGATGTCGGCCGGGTCCATGGACAGGGCGGCGCCCACGTCCCGGATCGCGTGCCGCACCCGATAGGTCTCCGGCATCGAGACGGTGGCGACCCGCTCCCTGCCGAACCGGTCGATGATCGCGCGGTAGACCTCCAGCCGGCGCGCGGACTCCACGTCGATGTCGATGTCGGGCAGCACCAGCCGGCGCTTGGACAGGAAGCGCTCCATCAGCAGCCCGTGCTCCACGGGATCGGCGTGCGCGATACCGAGCAGGTGGTTCACCAGCGATCCGGCGCCGGAGCCACGCGCGGCCACTCGAATACCCATCTTCCTGACGTCATCGACCACTTGGGCGACCGTCAGGAAGTAGGAGGCGAACCCGTGGTGGGCGATGATGTCCAGTTCCTGGTGCATCCGCTCCCAGTACTCCCGCCGCCCGTCGTAGCCGCGCAGCACCATGCCCGCCACCGCCCGCGAGGCGAGCGCCCGCTGGGCGGTGCGCCGTCCGGCACCGACGAGGTACGGCTCGGGGAAGTGGACGGTGCCGATCCCGAGGTCGTCCTCCGGGTCGACCAGGCACTCGGCGGCCGTCTCCCGGGTCTGCTCAAGCAGACGATGAGCGGTGTCCCGCCGGAACCCCGCGGCCTCCACCACCCGCTCCGCGACGCGCGCCATCTCGTCCGCGCCCTTGAGCCAGGCCTCACCGGAGTCCAGTTCCTCGACGGCACCGACGGGCACGAGCCGGCGTGCGGCGTCCAGGACGTCGGCGACCGGGCCCAGCCCTGGATCGGCGTACCGGACGGCATTGCTCAGCACGGGCCGGACGCCCTGGTCGGCGGCGAAGCCGACGGTACGGGCGGCCAGGCGCAGGGAGCCCGGGCCGGTGCCCTGACGCCCGTGCCATACGGCCTCCAACCGCAGGGAGTCGCCGTAGACCTCCCGCCACGGCACCAGCAACCGGCTCGCCCGATCGGGCCGGCCGGCGGCAAGCGCCCGCCCGACATCGGAGTCGGGCCCGAGCAGTACGACCACCCCGTCCCCCCGGTTGTCCCCCCGTGGCAGCAGCGGCGCCCCCTCCCCGGCATGCGCAGCCGAAACGATTCGGCACAGATCGCCCCACCCGCGGCCACCGTCCCTGGCCAGGAAGGTGACCCTGGGCATCGACTCATCGACAAAGGCGCCCCCACGCACCGGCACCCGCCGTCGCTCCCGCCGCGGATCTCCCCCTCCCCTCCGCGACTCGAACCCCTCCACGCCCAGCTCCACCCCGAACAACGGACGCACCCCCGCCGCCGCACAGGCCTTGGCGAAACGAACCGCACCCCCGAGCGAGTCCCGATCGGTGAGGGCCAGGGCATCCATCCCCCGCTCGGCGGCACGCTCGGCCAGCCGCTCCGGGTGCGAGGCGCCGTACCGCAGGGAGAACCCGGAGACGGTGTGCAGATGCGTGAAACCCGGCACACGCACCTCCCGTACTCAGGAGCCCGAGAAGCGGCCCTCGAACACCGACTCTCGAACATCAGTTCCCAACTCTCCCACCTCCACCATAGACCATTCCGGGACCGTTATCGAACACTCGTACGACATCCGTTCGGCCGCCTCCCACCTGCACAAACACCCCCGGACTCGGACCGTGGGGGCATGACGCAGACCACCGGCGCCGACACTCCCCGCACCCCCTTCCTCGCCGAGGTGAAGGACGCGGTGACCCCGCGAGCCACCCTGCTCGTGATCGGCACGGTGGCCCTCGCCCTGCTCTTCGTCGCCTCCTATGTAGGCGCGCTGCACGATCCGAAACCCAGGGACGTACCCTTCGGCGTCGCGGCACCCCGGGCCGCGGCCCAGCAGGCGGTGACCCGACTCGGCACCCTGCCCGGCCACCCCCTGGACCCCCGCCCGGTGGCCGACGCGGCGACCGCCCGAAGCAAGATCCTCGACCGCGAGATCGACGGCGCCCTCGTCCTCGACCCCTCCGGCACCACGGACACCCTCCTGGTGGCCACCGGAGGCGGCCGGGCACTGGCGACAACCCTGGAGAACCTGGTCGCCACCCTGGAAAGATCCGAGGCCCGCACCCTCCGCACCGTCGACGTGGCCGCGGCCGACCGGCACGACGCCAACGGGCTCTCGTCCTTCTACGTCACCGTCGGCTGGTGCGTGGGCGGCTACCTCTGCGCGTCGATCATGACCCTCAGTTCGGGCGCCGGCCGCGCCACCCCGAGACGCTCAGCGATCCGCCTCATCGCCATGGCCCTCGTGGCCGTCGTCGGCGGCCTCGGCGGCGCCCTGATCGTCGGCCCGATCCTGGGCGCCCTGCCCGGCAGCATCGCCGCCCTCTGGGGCGTCGGCGCCCTGACCATCTTCGCGGTGGGCGCGGCCACGCTGGCCTTCCAGGCCGTCTTCGGCCTGGCCGGGATCGGCCTGGTCATCCTGATCGTGGTGATCCTGGGCAACCCCAGCGCGGGCGGCGCCCTCCCGCCCCCGCTCCTGCCCCCGTTCTGGCGAGACATCGGCCCGGCCCTGCCCCCGGGCGCGGCCACCTGGACAACCCGCTCGATCGCCTACTTCAAGGGCAACGACACCACCACAGCCCTCCTGGTCCTCTCCGCATGGGCGGCCGGGGGCATCGCGATCACCCTCCTGGCAACGTCATGGCGAGCCCGAAGAACGAGCCACACATAGCCGCCCACCGACCGACAGCCGCCGACGACGGAAAGGGCCGCACCCCCACGACCGACAGCCGCCGACGACGGAAAGGGCCGCACCCCCACCGACCGGCAGCCGCGTACGGCGGTGAGGGGCCGTACCGGGGGGTGCCCGCCCGCAGTGACCGGCGTCAAGAAACAGCACTTCTCGGCCGTACCCCAACCGCCGGTCCGAGGACGGACACCCCCCGGTACGGCCCCGCCCCACCCACAGACCCGACGCGCACCCCCACCGCCCGCACGGCCCCGCACAGGCGCCGCAGGCACCCCGCACAGGCGCCGCACAGGCGCCGCAGGCACCCCGCACAGGCGCCGCAGGCACCCGCACCACACACGAAAGTCCCGCCCCCTCACGAGGGCGGGACTTCACGAACCACGACGACCAGGTCAGCCGATCTCGGTACCCGTGGCCGACAGCGCCTCGGTCACCGGCTGGAAGAACGTCTCCCCACCGGAGGTGCAGTCACCACTGCCACCCGAGGTCAGCCCGACCGCCTTGTCACCGGAGAACAGCGAGCCACCACTGTCCCCGGGCTCCGCGCACACGTCGGTCTGGATCAGCCCGTTGACGATGTCACCGTTGCCGTAGTTCACGGTGGCGTCGAGCCCGGTGACCTTGCCCTCGTGCACCTGCGTGGTCGACCCGCTGCGAGTGACCGCCATGCCGACAGTCGCCTCCGCGGCCCCGCTGATGGCCTGCGTGGACCCGTTGTAGAGGTTGACCTCGCTCGGGTGCTCGACCTCGGCCGTGTACTTGACCAGCCCGTAGTCGTTGTCGGGGAAGCTGGACACCTCGTTGGTGCCGATCTCCTTGCCGTTGGAGTCCGACCAGGTCGAGATCCCCTCGGTGCAGTGCCCGGCGGTCAGGAAGAACGGCTCGCCGCCCTTGACCACGTTGAAGCCGAGCGAGCAGCGCCCGCTGCCATCGGTGATGGCGTCACCACCCGCGATGAAGGGCTTGAACTCCCCCTTCGTCCGCTGGAGTTCGACCGTGGCGCCCAGCTCGTCGGCGACCTTGCCGAGCTTGGCCCACTCAGCCTTGGAGACCGTGCGGTCGGCGGTGACGACGACCTTGTTGGTCGTCGGGTCCGTCACCCAGGAGGTGCCGGGAATGGTGGCGTCCTGCTTGAGCGTCGTACGGGCGCTCTTCAGCTCGGCAAGCGAGTTCTCGACGACTCTGGCCTTGGCGCCGGCCGCCTCGACGGCGTCGGCCGCGGCCTCGTCGAGGACGTTCACCACAAGGCTCTTGGTCTGAGCGTCGTAGTAGGTACCCGCGGCATCGGTGCCGAGGTCCTTGGCGAGCGTCGAGGCGAGCTTTCCGGCCGCGCCGACCGACAGGGTCTTCGGCGCGGACGCCTCCGGCGTCTCACTCGCGTTCGCAGTCTGCAAGGTCACGCCCGCGGCGACCAGTGCGGCGATACCCGCACCTGCCACGGCTGCACGCCGCTTGGGTATGCGTCGGTGCTTCAACTCACGTCCTCCTGTGGGGGGTCGGCCCGAGAGGTTGTGGGGACCTCGTCGGACCGGAAGGCGTACGGCTGCAGGGGCGTCACACAACAAAAGTCGCGCCCCTGCCGGTTGAACAACGCTCACTATTCCTAGGCCAACGGGGAGCGCACAAGGTCGACTTCAGGACGCGCGTAGAACACGGTTGCGCCCCCCGACCGGCTTGACCGTGCACAGTCACGCCGGGCTCCTTCCGCGCAGCAAACACCCCGAGCGAGCGACTCATAAGCAACGCGTAAGGTCTACTCCTGTCTCGAAATCGCCCCTCAGCGACCCGAATCCGAGCGAGGCCGAGCGAGACCCGAGCGACTGACGGGCGACCCCGGTCGGCTTCTTCGCGGCCTGGAACTCGGCATCGGCGTTGACCAGCCGTGCCCGCCGCTCCCGATCGGCCTTCGCCTGCTGCGCCATCGACCGCTTCATGTGAGGGACCGCAGAGACGTCTGCGTCATCTGCGAGACCGCGAACCGCAGGAGGCACCACCGGCACTCCGACGGCAACCCCGCCGCCGGACAAGCGGGAGCCCCCGCACGACTGGCGTGCGGGGGCTCGGATGCCGTCGACTGCGATCAGCGCAAGCGACCTGTGCCGATGTCCGGCCGGGCGGTCAGTAGACGCTGACGCCGTAGGCGCTGAGGGCCTCAGTGACCGGCTGGAAGAAGGTCGTGCCGCCGCTGGTGCAGTTGCCGCTGCCACCGGAGGTCAGACCGTACGCCGTGCCGTTGCTGCCGTACAGCGAACCGCCGGAGTCGCCGGGCTCGGCGCAGACGGTGGTCTGGATCAGGCCGCCGACGATGTCGCCGCCGCCGTAGTTGACGGTCGCGTTGAGGGCGGTGACCCGGCCGCTGCGCGTACCGGTGGTCGAGCCGTCACGGATGACGGTGGTGCCCACGCTGGGCGTTGCCGCGCGGGTGATGTCCACACCGTTCGCGGTGCCGGGGCGGCTGACGGAACCGGTGTAGCGCACGATGCCGTAGTCGTTGCCCGGGAAGCTGGAGCCGGCGGTCGAGCCGATGACCTGGGTGCGGCCGGAGTTGGAGTACCAGGTGCCCGCGCCGTCCGTGCAGTGGCCGGCCGTCAGGAAGTACTGGTTGCCGCTGCTGTCCTGGACGTTGAAGCCGAGCGAGCAGCGCCAGCTACTCGCATAGATGGCGTCGCCGCCCTGGATGAACTTGCTGAACTTGCCGGGGGTGCGCTTGATGGTGAGCGCGTCGGCGTTGGCCCCGGCCTGCTGCTTGATCTTGGCGATCTCCGCCTGGGAGACCGTGCTGTCGACGGTCACCATCACGCGGTTGGTCTTGCTGTCGACGGCCCAGGCGGTGCCCGGGATGTCGGCCTTCAGCACCGAGCCGCTGGCGCTCTTGAGCTGGGCGGCACTGAAGGTGGTGGGAGTCTCCGCGGCGCTCGCGTGGGGGATCGCGATCGCGGCTGCGGCCGCGAGGCCGGTGGATACGGCGATCAGCCGGGTCCGTCTCGCAATGCCGCTACGGGGGGTGGTGCGCTTGATCCTCACTTTTCGTTCCCTCCAAGGGAAGTCGGGGGCCCGCGTGGGGTCGGGGCCCGTGAGGCGCAGCCAGAGGGTCACGTATCCGGATTCCGAACACGCCGTGCCCCTGACAAGCGCTGAGGGGGAGTATTCGGCCGAACGACCGGTAGGCGCAAGAGCACCTTTCGGCCGTCAACCATTGAATGATCTACGAAAGTTGACGGCCTTTGCCCCCGGCGTGCGGCGGCGGCGAGCCCAAGTCCGCTCCGCCCCCCGCCGCTTGACGCACCGGCCCCACGGTCGACGCTCCTTCACATCACCCGGTCAGCCAGGCCGCCCCGGACGACCCGGAAAGCCCGACGGGCACCGTCGGCCACCTGAATCCCGGCAGTGACCGGAAGTCGCCTGCCCCGCCATGGCCGACCGCCCCCGGCCCGACCCGACTCGGCCGAACCGCTCCCGACCGCCCCAGCAACAGCCGCACCCGGCAGCCACCGCACCCCGCAGCCACCGCACCCGCGATCGCGGCGCACGCCTAGCAGCCGTCGCAGGGACAGCAGTCGCAGCCGTCGCAGTCCCGGCAGCAGCCCTCGCGCTTCTTGCGGGACCACGGGCCCTCGTACTCCTTCGCACAGCACAACTGGCAGGTGCAGCACAGCAGCCAGAACATCCCGCAGCCGGCCCAGAACCCACGCCGCCCCCTCGGGGGCTGAGGCGCCGCTCCACCGCCGAACCCCCCGAAGCCGCCACCACCCCCACCGCCGTACGCTCCCCCACCGCCACCGGGCGCTCCCCCACCACCGGCGTACGCGCTCTGGCCCCCGTAGGGATTCCCACCGGCATACGGATTCTGCGGCGGCACCCCATAGGGCCCCTGCCCCTGCCCGTGCCCGTGCTGTGGCGGCTGCCCATAGGGACCGGGCTGGTGGGAGGCGCACACCGGCACCGTGCCGAACGCCCGGTCCACCGAGCGCCGCAACTCGTGCACCAGAAGCAGATGCGCGAGCCCCGCGTCCGTGAACTCCACTTCACGCAGCGCGAGCCGCACCCCGTGCACGGCGTCGTCGGCGAGGCGCCGCGCCTCGGCGAGCGAAGTCCCCGTGGCCGTCAGCGGGTTCCACGCACCCGACTCGGCGTCAGCCGCCCTGTCCTCCACGGCGTCCAGCAGGTGTGCCAACCGCCCGAAGAGGCGCCCGGCCTCGGCCAGCGGCCCGGCGTTGTGCGGCCGTCCGGCCAGGACCGCGGTGTGCGCGAAGGCGGCGGCGGTCGCCGTCTCGGTCGGTTCGGTGACGCCGAGGATCGGCGTGCCCAGCCCGGCGAGCGCCTCGATGCCGATCTGCCGGTCCACGGCGTCGACGAGCACGGCGGTGTCGAAGCCCACGGCCGAGCCGGAACGGGCACCGGCGGCGCCCCATCCCGCGGCCACCCGGCGCGCGGCGAGCGCCACCGGCCTGCGGGCCAGCAGTCCGTCGCCGTCGGCCACGTGGTCCCGCACCTTGGCAGAGGCGAGTACCAGCGAGACGGCGGCGGCGAGCCGCGCTCCCTCACCCTGCGCGACGGACGCGGTACGCATCCCGCGCAGCGGGCACGGTCCGGCCGTACGCCGCAGTTCACTGTTCTTCTCCGCCTGAGCTTCTGTCAGAACAGAAATGAGGAGACCGTCATAGTTCGTCACGATCCGCGCGAACTGGCCGTGGTCCCCGCGCAACGCGAGGCACAGCCCGCACAGATGCGCCATCCACTGACCGGTGAACTTTTCTCCCAGCCGATGACGGCACGGCCTGACCATTCCGAACATGACGTCCCCCCGAGGTCCCGACGGCGCACTGCGGCGCTGAACTGCCGCATCGTACCCAGCGGAGCACCGATCGCGGCGGCCGCGCCGTTCACCCGTACGCACCCCGCATCACCCGTACGCCGTGAAGAATCATATTTCACTCACAGTCAGCAGCCGTTTGTGGCACGCCCCTTGGGGGACACGGGCTCTCGACGGATTCGCTGTGCACCAGTACCGTCACAAACCCCCCGCGCGGCGTCTATCCACTTGGCGCGACGTCCGCATCATGGATGACCATAGGGATGCGGAATGTAAGAGAGACCGCTGTGAGAGGAGGCGTCCATGGGATCGGTGCGCAAGGCGAGTGCCTGGCTGGGCCTCGTTGACGACAACGATGACGAGCGTTACTACGACGACGACTACTCCGAGGGGACCGAGCCCGGGGATGCCTGGGTCACCGACCCGCGGGTCAAGGTGGCCACGGATGTCGCCGAGGAGAAGGGCCGCCGCATCGGCACGGTCACCCCGGACAGCTTCCGGGACGCCCGCGCCATCGGCGAGCTGTTCCGGGACGGCGTCCCGGTCATCATGAACCTCACGGCCATGGAGCCCGGCGACGCCAAGCGGGTCGTCGACTTCGCGGCGGGACTCATCTTCGGTCTGCGCGGCTCGATCGACCGCGTGTCCAACCGGGTGTTCCTGCTGACTCCGGCCGACACCGAGATCATCAACGGGGAGTCGGCCGCCCACCGCTCGGACGGCTTCTACAACCAGAGCTGAGGCAGGGCCGCTCACCGGCCCTGCCCCCTGGTGGGGTTCAGCGGAAGGCGTCGAGCCCGGTGAGCGCCTTGCCCAGCACGAGCTGGTGCATCTCGACGGTGCCCTCGTAGGTGAGCACCGATTCGAGGTTGGTCGCGTGCCGCATCACGGGGTATTCGAGCGAGATCCCGTTGGCACCGAGGATCGTCCGGGACGTACGGCAGATGTCGATGGCCTCGCGGACGTTGTTGAGCTTGCCGAAGCTGACCTGCTCGGGACGCAGGCGGCCGGCGTCCATACGCCGCCCCAGATGATGGGCGAGCAGAATCCCCTTGTGCAGTTCGAGCGCCATGTCGGCGAGCTTGGCCTGGGTGAGCTGGAAGCCACCGATCGGCCGGCCGAACTGCTCCCGTGACTTCGCGTAGTCGACAGCGGCCTCGAAGCAGGACCGCGCCGCGCCCATGGCGCCCCACACGATCCCGTACCGGGCGTGCGACAGACAGCTGAGCGGCCCCTTGAGCCCGACGACCTCGGGCAGCACGGCATCGGCGGGCAGTCGTACGTCGTCCATGACAAGCTCACTCGTGACGGAGGCGCGCAGGGACAGCTTGTGCTTGATCTCCGGTGCAAAGAACCCGGCGCTGTCGGCCGGCACGACGAACCCGCGGATCCCCTCCTCGGTCTGCGCCCACACGACGGCGACCCCGGCGACGGAGCCGTTCGTGATCCACATCTTGCGCCCGTTGAGCACCCAGTCGGAGCCGTCCTTCTTCGCGTACGTCCGCATGGAAGCCGGGTCGGACCCGTGGTCGGGCTCGGTCAGCCC
The DNA here is from genome assembly GCF_053594495.1 of Streptomyces sp. NPDC001920. Taxonomy (NCBI): domain Bacteria; kingdom Bacillati; phylum Actinomycetota; class Actinomycetes; order Kitasatosporales; family Streptomycetaceae; genus Streptomyces; species Streptomyces sp. NPDC001920. The sequence goes on along the minus strand of NZ_JBSFEP010000023.1, from coordinate 57,772 downwards.
GAAGCACCCGATGACCTCACCGGACGCCATGCGGGGCAGCCACCGCTGCCGCTGCTCCTCGCTCCCGAACCGGTGGATGGCGTACATCGCGAGGGACCCCTGCACGGAGACGAGCGACCGGATCCCGGAGTCGGCGGCCTCCAGCTCCAGACAGGCGAGCCCGTACTGCACGGCGGAGGCCCCGGCGCACCCGTACCCGCTGAGCGACATCCCGAGGGCGCCGATCTCTCCCAGTTCCCTGGCGAGTTCCCGGATCCCCGGCAGCTCGCCCTTCTCGTACCACTCGGCGACATGCGGCAGCACCCGATCCGCCGCCCACTGCCGCACGGTGCCCCGGACGGCGAGGTCCTCGGGCTCAAGGAGGTCGTCGATACCGAGCGGGTCGGCCGGGTCGAACGGGGGCAACTTCGCGGACGCGGACATGGGACACCCTCCAGCAACGACTAAAACTAGCGGCGCTAGTCACGGCTCTCGGGCCAGACGCTACGACGCGGTGTCCCGCGCGTCCAGTACGGGCCCGGCGGCCCGCCGTGTCGGTCAGGCGGAGACGCGGGACTCGGCGACTTCCCTCGGCTTGGGCAGTTCCACCGCGGGCGCCTCGCACTGCATCACCCGCGGCAACCGCAGCGCCATGGCCGCCCCCAGCAGCAGCAATCCGGCGCTCACCAGCAACGTCACATGCAGTCCGTGCACGAACGAGTCCCGAGCGGCGTGCCGCAGGGCGGCGCCGGCCGGCCCGCCCAGCTGAGCGGCGACCTCGTAGGCCTCCCCCAGCGAGTGCGAGGCCGCCGTGGACGCCGACGCCGGCACGCCCGGGACGCCCGTGAGCCCAGGGGCGTACGCCGCGTTCATCACGCTGCCCAGCAGGGCGATCCCGATCCCGGCCCCCAGCTGGTACGAGGTCTCACCGATCGCCGCCGCCCCACCGGCCTGCTCAGCCGGGGCCTCGCTCAGCATCGACTCGTAGGCGCCGAAGAGCGTCGTCTCCAGGCCGAAGCCGAGCAGTACGAACCCGGACACCATCAGCGCGCAGTTGTCCGCGCGGCCCATCGCCGTCAGCAGCACCACCGCGCCGGCCGTCAGGCAGAACCCGAGGCACACCATGCGCCGGGGGCCGAATCGGCGCAGCATCCGCGCCCCCGCCAGCCCGGCCGCCATGGCGGCGAAGGTCAGCGGCAGCAGCCGCAGTCCCGTCTCCAGCGGCGAAAGGCCCAGCACGAGCTGGAGATACTGCGCCGCGATCAGTTCCAGCCCGACCAGCGCGAGCATCGCCAGCACGATGCACCCGACGGACGTACTGAACGCCGGTCGCGCGAACATCTTGAGGTCCACCAGCGGATACGCCCGGCGCCGCTGCCGCCGCACGAACAGGACCAGCAGCGTCACGCCGATCACCAACGGTGCCAGTGTGAGCAGGCTCACCACGGTCTCCCCGCCGCCGAGCCGCTTCACGCCCAGCACCACACCGAACAGCCCGGCCGCCGCCAGCAGCGCCCCGACCACGTCCCAGGGCCCCTTGCCGTCCCCCTTCGACTCGGGCAGCAGCAGGCGTCCCACCGGAAGGCTGATCAGCATCAGCGGGATGTTGACGAGGAAGACCGAGCCCCACCAGAAGTGCTCCAGGAGGAATCCGCCGATCAGCGGCCCGACCGCCGCGCCCACCGCGGCGACGGCGCTCCAGATGCCGATCGCGAGGGCACGCTCGCGCCGGTCGGGGAAGACCTGGCGCAGGATGGACAGGGTCGCGGGCATGATCATCGCGCCGCCGACGCCGAGCAGGGCGCGGGCCAGGATCAGCACCTGGGGGTCGTGCGCGAGGGCCGCGAGGCCGGAGGCGAGGCCGAAGAGGCCGTAGCCGAGGAGCAGGACCCGTCTGCGGCCCACCCGGTCGCCGAGCGTGCCGAAGAGGATCAGCAGCGAGGCGCACACCAGCGGGTAGATGTCGACGATCCAGAGCAGTTCTATCGCGCCGGGCCTGAGGTCCTCGGTGACGGCGGGCACCGCCACGTGCAGGACGGTCGCGTCGACCGCGACGAGCAGCAGGCTGACGCAGAGGACGACGAGCACGACCCAGCGGTTGGCACCGGCCCCGGCCGCCCTACGGCGCAGCGCAGCGGCAGCCGTGGTCGTCCCGGACATGTACGTACCTCCCAGATGTTCCCTCGCTCTCGGCGGTCACACGGGGTGGGGACTCCCCGTGACCCGGCCGGAGAGGAGCGGTGGTCTCCGGCCCGCGCAACGAAATGGGCGAGTGACTCGTCAGGGTACGCGAGTTCCCGGCGGTGCCGAGTGGCGGACCTCTCACACGTCCGGCGGACAACTGTGGCGTATGCCACTCTCATCCCCTGCGGTTCGCGGTCCGGCCGACCCTCCGGCCGGCGCCGGGCCGATAATCGGGCCCGTGACCGATCTTGCGATGCGTGTGGCCCCGGCCCGTTCCGAGACGCTGCGCCGGGCGGCCCCGGCGCTCCTCGGGTACGTGGCCGTGCGCGCTCTCGGCCTGCTCGCCCTGACCCTGTGGAGCGCGGCGCGCGGCAAGGACGCGTACACCCTGCTGACCGCACGCTGGGACGCGCTCTGGTACACCCGGGTCGCCGAACTCGGCTACGGCTATGAGGTGCGCCTGCCCAACGGGGACGTGCACTCCAACCTCGCGTTCTTCCCGCTGCTGCCCTGGCTGGAGCGGCTGGTGGCGGAGGTCTCGCCGCTGTCGTACGCCGACGGCGGCTTCGCCGTCAGCCTGCTCGCCTCGCTCGCGGCGGCCTGGGGGATCTTCGCGGTGGCGGACCATGTGTACGGCCGTCGCGTCGGGGTGTGCGCGGTTCTGCTGTGGGCCGTGCTGCCCGTCGGGATCGTGCAGTCGATGGCGTACAGCGAGTCGCTGTTCACCGCGCTGGCCGCCTGGTCGCTGTACGCGCTCCTGACCGGCCGCTGGCTCACTGCGGGCGCCCTGGCGCTGCTGGCCGGGCTGACCCGTCCGGTCGGGCTGGCCGTGGTCGCGGCGGTGTGGGCGGCGGGCGTCGCCGCGTTCGTACGGGACCGCGGTCCGGGCCGGTTGCCGGACGCGGACGCCCCGGTCCGGGCCCCCGGCACCCCGGTGCGTCTCGTCGTCGGCATGCTGCTCGCCCCGCTCGGCGCGGCCGGGTACGTCCTGTGGGTCGGCCACCGCACCGGCAGGGGCCCGCTGGGCTATCTGGACGTCCAGGCGGGCTGGCGCAACGGCTTCGACGGCGGTTACGCCTTCGCCCGGTTCGTCGCCGAGAAGTTCACCTCGTTCCCCTCGGCCCTCGCCGGGGTCGGGCTGCTGGTCGGCGTCGGCCTGGTGGTCCGGCTGTACGTCGTGTGCGTACGGCAACGCCAGCCGCTGCCGCTCCTGGTGTACGCGGGAGTCGTCACCGCGCTGGCCCTGTGCGCGTCGAGCTACTTCGGCTCGAAACCGCGGCTGCTGCTCCCCGCTTTCCCGCTGCTCCTGCCGCTCGCCCAGCCCCTCGCCCGGCTGCGTACGCGGGGGGCGGCGCTGCTGGTGGGGGCCGTGGCCGCGGGGTCGGCCGTGTACGGGGCGTTCTGGCTGAACGGCAGCGGTCCGCCCTGACCGCCGGTCACTCCGAGTGTGCGCCGGGAGAATTCCGTATGAGGAAACGGTAAACGAACTCAAAAGCACGAAAAAACGCCCGCCCGGAATGATCAAAAGAATTGAAGGCCAAGGCCCTCTTCGATTACGGATTCGGTGGAAATAAACCTTCCACTGAGAGGAATCCCACATCACATCGTCATCACAAACCCGGTGAATCGACGAGGATCTGAGCTCACTCGCTGTAACGTCGATTGGGTGCGTACCGAACGGAAGCCCACCCGTCTGGACCGGGTGTTCGCCAGACTCGATCGTGAGCCGGAACGACCGGCCCACATCACCGTGCCGGAGATGAGCCGACACCGGATCGTGCTCTTCGGCGCGACCCTGGCCTTCTACGTGGCGATCGTGTGGGCCGTCGTCATCACCTCGTGGCTGGTCCGGCTCGACTGGCAGGTCATGTTCTTCCGGCCGTACCAGCAGTGGGCAGAGATCCACGCCTTCGTCGACTACTACGTGGTGCTCGGCCAGCGCGGCCCGACCGCCGTGATGGTCGCGGCCTGGCTGGGCTGGCGTTCCTGGCGGCAGCACACACTGCGTCCGCTGCTCGCGCTCGGCGTCTCGCTGCTGCTGCTGAACGTCACGGTCGGCGCCGCCAAGATCGGCATGGGCCGCCTCGGACCGCACTACGCGACGACCGTCGGCTCCAACGAGATGTGGCTGGGCGGCGATATATTCCCCAGCGGCCACACCGCCAACGCCGTGGTGACCTGGGGAATCCTGGCCTACCTGGCCTCGACCCCGAGAGCGCGCCGCTGGCTGTCGGCCCTGTCGGCGGTGACCTCGCTGGGCGTCGGCCTGTCCACCGTGTATCTCGGTACGCACTGGCTGAGCGACGTACTGCTCGGCTGGGCCGCCGGACTGCTGATCCTGCTCGCCCTGCCGTGGTTCGAGCCGCTGATCGCCCGCTCCGAGGCCTGGATCTTCGACCTGCGCGACCGCTGGCGCGAGCGCCGGGCCGGCTCGGTCGCCGCGCCCACCGCCACACCGGTCCAGGCTCCGGTGCTGCTCACGACGCGTCCCGCGGCCACCGACGACGAGGTGGCGGCATGCGATACGGCCCGCTCGCCCCGGCCTCCCGTCCATCTGGCTCCCGGCCCGCACACGGCCCGCACCGAGCGCACCCCGGTCGGCGGCCGCCGCCCCCCGCATCCGGACCGCATCGCCCGCGGCACGGCCCCGAAGGCCCGCTTCATCCCGGGGGGCTGAGCGACTTCGGCTCGCGGGCCGGTACGCACATCACGCCCGCACCACGACGGCCCCGGCTGCTTCGCAGGAGCCGGGGCCGTCCCGCTGTGTCAGCCCTTCCAGGCCTTCGCCACGTGGCCGTCCTCGACCTCGAAGTTCAGGCGACCGCTCCGGTATTCCATGGTGATGATCGCCCCCGGCGGCAGCGAGCGCACCGTGGACCACCCTCGCTCTCGGGCACGTCGCTCGGCCCGGTCGGCATCGAGTCCGACGTAGGAGTCCGGGCTGTCCTGGGGTTCGGCAGGGGGATTCGGAATGGGTGCCATGCCGCCACGCTAGGGCCTGCGGGAAGGATCGGGCCAGAGCCGGGCGGGGAACCTTGTAGCGGCCATCCGGGTCACACATCCCCCTCCGGTCACGCTTTTGTCACAGGATCACGACACGCGTTTCGACTCCACTCCGTCACACGGACGAGCGGTTCCATAGGCCTTCCGCGGGCATTCGATCGTAATTTCCGCGTGTCGCGACGGCCCCGCCTCCAGCCCGGCGGAAAAGTTCCCTGAGAACGATCCCCGGACCCCTTTTCCCTCCCATTTCGCGCGGGCCGCGGAAGCCGGTGCCGCACAGGAAAAACATGGTTCCGGCACATGGCCTGCGCACGCCCCCTGTCGGAGCGTCGCCGCCGCGAGCATCATGGCCTGAGCTCGCGTCGACGCGTGCGGCGCGGGTGGTGCGGGCCCGGGGCGCGACGAGCGAAGGGGCGAGCGAGCGATGGGGACGCAGACCGTACAGGCGACGGCACGGCCCAGGGGGAGCAGACTGCCCGGCGGCCGCGTGGTCGTCGACTGGCTGACCACCACCGACCACAAGAAGATCGGCCATCTCTACCTGATCACGTCGTTCGTGTTCTTCCTGACCGGCGGTGTGATGGCCCTGCTGATGCGTGCCGAGCTCGCCCGGCCGGGGCTGCAGCTGCTGAGCAACGAGCAGTTCAACCAGATGTTCACCATGCACGGCACGATCATGCTGCTGCTGTTCGCGACCCCCAGCTTCGCGGGTTTCGCCAACGAGCTGATGCCGCTGCAGATCGGCGCCCCGGACGTCGCCTTCCCACGGCTGAACATGTTCTCGTACTGGTTGTTCCTGTTCGGCGGCCTGATCGTGATGGGCTCACTGATCGTGCCGAACGGCCCGGCGTCCTTCGGCTGGTTCGCCTACGCGCCGCTGAACAGCCTGGAGCGCTCACCGGGTGTCGGACCCGATCTGTGGATCATGGGGCTGGCGCTGGCCGGCTTCGGCACGATCCTCGGCGCGGTCAACTTCATCACCACGATCATCGGGATGCGCGCCCCCGGGATGACGATGTTCCGGATGCCGCTGTTCACCTGGAACACGCTCTTCACGTCGATCCTGATCCTGATGGCGTTCCCGGTGCTCGCGGCGGCGCTGCTGGTGCTGGAGGCGGACCGGCGGTTCGGCTCGCAGGTCTTCGACGCGGCGAACGGCGGGGCGATCCTGTGGCAGCACCTGTTCTGGTTCTTCGGGCATCCCGAGGTGTACATCATCGCGCTGCCGTTCTTCGGCATCATCACCGAGATCATCCCGGTCTTCTCCCGCAAGCCGCTGTTCGGCTATCTCACGCTGGTCGCGGCGACGATGGCGATCACCGGTCTGTCGGTGGTGGTGTGGGCGCACCACATGTTCGCCACGGGCGCGGTGCTGCTGCCGTTCTTCTCCTTCATGAGCTTCCTGATCGCGGTCCCGACGGGAGTGAAGTTCTTCAACTGGACCGGCACCATGATCAAGGGCTCGCTGTCCTTCGAGACCCCCATGCTGTGGTCGACGGGCTTCCTGGTGACCTTCCTTTTCGGCGGCCTGACCGGGGTGATCCTGGCGTCGCCGCCCCTGGACTTCCACGTCACGGACACGTACTTCGTGGTCGCGCACTTCCACTACGTCGTCTTCGGCACGGTCGTGTTCGCGATCTTCGCCGGCTTCTTCTTCTGGTGGCCGAAGTTCACCGGCAAGATGCTCGACGAGCGGCTCGGCAAGATCCAGTTCTGGACGCTGTTCATCGGCTTCCACACCACGTTCCTGGTGCAGCACTGGCTGGGCGCGGAGGGCATGCCCCGCCGCTACGCCGACTATCTCGCCGCCGACGGCTTCACGGCGCTGAACACGGTCTCGACGATCGGCGCGTTCCTGCTCGGCCTGTCGACGCTGCCGTTCCTCTACAACGTCTGGAAGACGGCCAAGTACGGCAAGAAGGTCGAGGTCGACGACCCCTGGGGCTTCGGCCGGTCCCTGGAGTGGGCGACCTCCTGCCCGCCCCCGCGGCACAACTTCACGACGCTCCCGAAGGTACGCTCCGAGTCTCCGGCGTTCGACCTGCACCATCCGCGGTACGCGGCACTGACGTCGCAGCCCGAGCCAAAGAGCGAGCAAGCAGGTCGTGAGCCCTCCTGATCTCCTCGATCAGCTCCGGTGGCTCCAGCACCTCGAACTCGAAGCCCATCAGCGTCACATGGATCACCATCACCTCCAGGCTGCCGGCCCCGGTGCGCAGGATGCAGGCGTCGTCGCCGTCGGCCTCCAGCACCCCGGCCGAGGGCGAGATCCGCTCGGCGGCCTCGTGCAGGGGCACCAGCAGCCGGACCACGGCGTGCGCGGCGTACGCGCGCGTGGAGACGCCTCGGGAGACGTATGCGGCGAGGTCCTCGGCGGGCGGGGTGCGCGGGGTGAAACGCGGGCCGTGCGGGGGCCTGGGGGTGATGCGGTCGACGCGGAACGTCCGCCAGTCGTCACGGTCGAGGTCCCAGGCGACCAGGTACCAGCGGCGCTCGCTGCACACGAGGCGGTGCGGTTCGACGCTGCGGCGGCTGGCGGCGCCCTCGTGGTCGCGGTACTCGAAGCGCAGCCGCTCGGAGTCCCGGCACAGGTGGGCGAGTTCGGTGAGTACGGCCGGGTCCACGGAGGAGGGCTGGGGGCCGCGCAGCATCGGCACGGTGAAGGCGTTGAGGGCGCCGACCCGGCGGCGCAGCCGGTTCGGCAGGACCTGCTCCAGCTTGGCGAGGGCCCGTACGGAGGTCTCGCCGATGCCCTCGACGCCGTGACCGGCCGCGGTGCGCAGGCCGACGGCGACGGCGACGGCCTCGTCGTCGTCCAGCAGCAGGGGCGGCAGTTCGGCGCCGGCTCCCAGCTGGTAGCCGCCGCCGGTGCCGGGGCTGGCGTTGACGGGGTAGCCGAGCTCACGCAGCCGGTCGACGTCCCGGCGGACCGTGCGCGGGGTCACGCCGAGGCGTTCGGCCAGTTGGGCGCCGGACCATTCGCGGTGGGCCTGGAGGAGGGAGAGCAGCCGCAGAAGCCTGGCGGACGTGTCGAGCATGGGGTGCCTAACACCTCGGAAATGCGGGGTTCACGGGCGAGTGCGGGTCCATCATGGTTGATCGCGCACCTCCCCGCGGCCCTAACGGGGTGGCCGGTACCCGGCATTCGACGCTGAGGTTCCCCTGGCGGGTCTCGTAGGGGACGCGGGAGGCCGAGGGGTGGACGTCGATGGCGCCGGGCACCAGGCGGTCGGCGTGTTCGTCCCCGACGCTGGCGTACGCGTCCCAGTGGCCCTCGGGCAGGGCGACGCTGCTGGGCAGGGCCGCGCGCAGGCGACCCGTGGTCGCCGGGGCGAGGGGCAGGGTGACCTCCTCGGGGCCTTCGCGGTGGCGCAGGACGAGGCGGGCCGTGTCGGTCGCCCCGGTCGCGGTGACGTCGAAGGTCAGTCCACCGGCCGAGTCCGCGATGCAGTCGGCGTGCAGCGGTGCGGCGTGCGACGGGGACGTCATGCGCTGCGGTTCCTCCCTCGGCTCTGTGTGCTTCGTCGGTTGGACCGACGGCACGGCCCCGTGGTTGCCCGTCAGGGCCGGTAGGGCAACTGCGGCACCTCGAAGCACGTGTCGTTCATGTCTCCCTGGGAGATCCAGCCCCGGCCGTCCTCCCAGCGGGCCACCGACAGACAACTGCGGCGGCTCCGCGGCGGCTCGGCCAGGCGGTCGAAGCGCACGGGGACGAGCAGGCCGTCGGCGGTGTACCCCTGGCTGCGGTTCATGTGGTCGTCGACGCAGGCGCGCGTGATGCCCTCGTCGAGGCACGACTTCGCCGCGTCCGTGAACCACATCGCCGCCGCCCACCCCTCCAGCTGCCACTGGGAATGGGTCTCCAGGCCCTCGGTGGCGTCCCGGAACTCCCGAACGGCGTGATGCTCCGTGTCCTCGTGGTTGCGGGAGGAGCCGGTCGCCCACAGGGCGTTGCGGCAGCGCGGGGCGTCCTCGTAGTCCTCGGCGACGGTGGACGTCCAGTTCTGCACGTTGGTGACCTTGGCGGTGACGTCGGCGCCGACGTCGTCCATCGCCTCGCACAGCCGGGCGTTGCCGTGGCCGTCGATGGCGTCGAAGACGAGGTCCGCGCCCTGCTCCTTCAGGTCGGCCGCCACCGCGCGGAAGTTGGGCAGCGCGAAGTCGACCTGCTCGGCGACGACCTTGTAGCCCTCGGCCTTCAGGCCACGCTCGACGAGGCGGGCGTAGGCGGCGGACGCGGGCTGGTTGTACGAGACGACGGCGGCCGTGCGGGCGCCGTGCTCGCGTTCGAAGTACCGGTAGACCTCGGTGCCGCCGTACTGCTCGCCGTCCCAGCCGGTCGTGCCGTCGCGGGGCGCGAGGCTGCCGTAGATGCCGTACAGGTGCGGGTAGGTGTCGTAGGCGGGCCCGATGGGCTGGCCGCCGATGTCGGGCACGCGCGCGCGTGAGACGCGGGAGGCGCCCGCGTAGTCCAGGGCGGTGGTGGCGACGAGGGCGACGACCTCGTCCTCGTCGATCAGCCGGTGCACGCACTCGTTGTTGCCCACACCGCTGCCGCCGTCGTCGCACTCGCGCACCTCGACGCGGCGGCCGTCGATGCCCCCGCGCGCGTTGAGGCGCTCGAAGAAGGCTTTGGCGCCGTCGCGGGGGCCGGTGAACGCGTTGCCGCCCACGGGGCTCGTGGCGCTGGCGATGATGCCGACGCGGAGCGGGGCGCGGTCACCGGCGGGCACCGAGGAGGTGCCCCGGTCGCGGTGCTCGAAGTCGCTCTCCGGCAGCCTGCTGCCGCACGCCGTACTCAGAGCCAGCACCAGCACGGCGATCGCCGCCTCAACACCCCGGGATCGGCGACCCATTGCCGCTCATCTGCACCAGCGCGCACAGGGTCTTGACGGACACCTTCCAGGTGCCGTCCTGTTCGACGGCGGTTCCGGTGGCACCGGGCAGGGCGGTGGCGCCCTTCAGGGTCAGGTCGTAGGTCACGTTCGCCTCGGTCGGCGAGGCGAACTCCACCTTGGAGACCTTCGCCTGGACCTGCCCGCCGCGCTCGTCGCCGCTGAACGCCCGCAGGACGGGCCCCATCCGGTCGCCGTTCTCCAGGACGGTCTGCTTGTCCTCCAAGGAAGTGCCGGGGTCGAAGAACTTCTGCCAGTTCTGCCTGATCTCCGTCTCGGCCGCCCCGGCGTCGGGGGGCGCGGAGGCGGCCGGTGACTCGGTCCGCTCGACGGTCGGTGTGGGCGGCGTGGCGTCGCCGCCGCCTCCCTCGTCGTCGGTGCAGGCCGCGAGGGCCGGGGCGAGGAAGAGGAGCAGGGCCGCCGCCAGCGCGGTGCCCCGTCCCGCCGCCCGTGGGCCATGGACCGTGGGTGCCTTGCTCCGCCTGAGGTCGCTCCCGAGAACCATCTGGCTCACCACCGGGTGTCGGTCCGGGCGGTGTGCGCCCGGTGCTTTCAGGGTCAGCTTGCAAGGGGCATAGTGCAAGTCCATCGGCAGACATGGAATACGGCCAGGCACATGCACCGAAAACAGATGTGCGTGCAGTGAAAACCGGCATGTGGGAGCCAGCGATGCGGACAGCCCGACTGCGATCCGTGCACCCCGTCCTCTGGGCCGGCTGGGCCGCGCTCGCGGCCGGCGCCGTGCTGTGCGTCATCGGCTGGTACGGCGTCTCCGGCGAGCGGTTCGCCGAGCGGCAGCTGCCGTATCTCGCCTCCTGCACGGTCCCCGGGGCCGCGCTGATCATCGCCGGGTCGGTGCTGCTGACCCACGGCCGGGGCGGGCTCGCGGCCGCGCGCGTGGAGGAGCTGTACGGCCTCCTGGTGGACGCCGAGCCCGCCGAGGCCACGGAGTCCGGGCAGGCGGCCTCGGCGCCGCTCGCGGTCAGCCCGGACCTGCTGATGGTGCCCGGCGGAACCCTCTGGCATCGCGCGGACTGCCCGCTGGTGGCCGGCAAGGTCGAGGCCACGCCGGTGGACGCGAAGCAGGTGAGGAGCGGCGAACTGGGCCCCTGCCCCATCTGTGAGCCGGCCGAAGCGGACGACTGATGTCCACTCTGACGTACGACCTCACTCTGGCCGGTCTGTCGGTCGGCAGCGCCGCCGCGCTCACCGGGATCGGCTTGATCGTGACGTACCGCGCGACCGGGGTGCTGAACTTCGCGCACGGGGCGATCGCGATGGTGTGCGCGTACGCGTTGCGGCAGTGCGTGGTGGAGTGGGGATGGCCGCTGTGGGCGGGCGCGACGGTGACGCTGCTGCTGCTCGCGCCCGGGATCGGGATGGTGCTGGAACGGTTCGTCTTCCGGCCTCTGTCGGTCCTGGGCGGCGATCCCGCGCAGACCCTCGTCGCCTCCATCGGCGTGTTCGTGCTGCTGGTGGGCGGCGCGGCCCTGCTGTGGGGCCAGGGGGCGCGCGACGACGCGCCGGAGCTGCTGTCCGCCGAGCCCTGGGGGCAGTTGGCGGTGGCCGTGCTGCTGGCGGCCGGGGTCGGGGCGGTGATCCGCTGGACGCGCTTCGGGCGGGAGCTGAGGGCGGTGGTGGACGACCGCCGGCTGGCCGTGCTCGGGGGCATCGACGCGGACCGGGTGGCGGCGGCGGGCTGGGCGTTCGGCTCGTTCACGGCGGGCCTGACGGGCGTCCTGCTGGCGCCGTACGTGCGGCTGGACCCGTACGGCATGCCGCTGCTGGTCATGGAGGTGGTGGCGGTCGCCGTGGCCGCGCGGATGCGGAGCCTGCCGGTCGCGGTGGCGGCGGCGCTGGCCATCGGGGTGGCGCAGAGTCAGCTGACGCGCCTGCACCCGTCCGGCTGGGGCGCCCCCCTCCTCCAGGCCGTCGGTACGAACCTCTTCGTCGTGGCCCTGCTGGTCGCCGCCCTGGCCCTCCCGGGCGTCGGTACCCGCGACGCCCTGCCGCGCGCGGCCACCGCACACGTGCCGACCCCGCCGGGCGCCTGGATCGTGGCGGCGGTGCTGTTCCTGCTCCCGCTCGGCTTCGCGGGCTCCGATCTGCATACGTCGGTGCAGGTGCCGGCGCTGGGTGTGGTGCTGCTGTCCCTGGTGGTCGTCACGGGCCGGGGCGGCCAGATCTCCCTGGGGCAGGCGGCGTACGCGGGTCTGGGCGCCCTGTTCACGGCCCTGCTGGCGGCGGGCCGCTTCCCGGGCCTGCCCCGGCTGCCGGAGCTCGCGGCGCTGGCGACGGCGGTGGTCCTCGTGGCCCCGCTGGGGCTGCTGACGGGCTGGCCGGCGATCAGCCGCCGCGGCCTCGCGCTGGCGCTGGCGACCTTCGCGGTGGGCGTCGGCGTGAGCCGCTTCGTCTTCGCCCAGCCGTACGCGGTCGCGGGCCTGTCCCTCGGCCGTCCGGCGGGCTTCGAGGGCGACCGCGCGTACTACGTCCTGGAGCTGGCGCTCCTGGCAGCCGCTCTGCTGACGACCTGGCTGCTGCGCCGGGGCCGCACGGGCCGGGCGCTGGCGGCGATGCGCGACCACGAGGCGGGGGCGTCGGCGGCGGGTGTCCGGGTGCCCTCCCTCAAGCTCCTGGCCTTCGTCTCGGGCGCCGCCCTGGCGGCCCTGGGCGGCGGCATGCTCGGCATGGGCCTGCGCGCCTTCGACCCGGCCGCCTACGACCCCGTCCGCGGCCTCCTCTGGTTCGCCGCGGTGGTGGTGCTGGGCGCCGACAGCACCCTGGGCGCGCTGACCGCGGCCGCTCTCCTGGTCGGCCTGGACGCGGGCGCGCGGGGCGGTGTGGCGGCGGCCCTGATCGGGGTGCTGGCGGTGCTGGTGGGCCGGTTCCCCGGCGGGCCGTACGAGGTGTGGCGGGCGGCGACGGGGAGGCGGCGCTCGCGGCGGGGAGTGACGCTCACGATGGCGGGGGCGCGGGTGCGGCGCCGTCTGCGGTCGCTGGGGCGGGAGACGGCGCCCCGACCGGTCCTGGCGGGGGTGACCGCGTCCGGGTTCGCGGCGGCCCGGCGGGGCGAGCGGGGCGGGCCCGTGAGGACACCGCCGCCGCGGGAAGGCGGTCGGGTGCGCCGCGGGCGGGCCGGTGAAGGCGGCACGGGTGGTTCAGGTGGTCCCGGCGGTTCGGATGGTTCACGTGGTTCGCGTGGTCAAAGTGGAAGGGGCGACGCGGCAGCGGTGCGTGGCCGGCCCCGCCCTCCGGTCCTCTCCGCACGCCGGCTGCAGGCGCGCTACGACGGCTTCACCGCCCTGTCCGACGTGACGCTCACCGTCCCGGCGGCCCACATCACCGCGGTCGTCGGTCCCAACGGCGCCGGGAAGAGCACCCTGTTCCACTGCCTGGCCGGCACGCACCGGCCCAGTCACGGCCAGGTCCTCCTCGGCCCGCGGGACATCACCCGCCTGCCCGCCCACACCCGCTCGCGCCTCGGCATCGCCCGCACCTTCCAGCAGCTGGCCGTCTTCCCGTCACTGACCGTGGCGGAGAACGTCCGCGTGGGCGCCGACCAGGCCGGCGTCCACGACCCGTCAGCCGTCGAGCGAACGCTCCGGCTGCTGGGCCTGGACGGCCCTCTGCGCGCCCGCCCCGCCGCCGGCCTGCCCACCGGCACCCTGCGCCGCGTCGAGTTGGCCCGTGCCCTGGTCGGTGGTCCGCGTGTGCTGCTGCTCGACGAGCCCGCAGCCGGTCTCGACACCGCGGAGGTCATCGCGCTCACCCGGGTCCTGAAGGCCCTCGCCGCCGACGGCACGGCTCTCCTGGTCGTCGAGCACGACCTCGATCTGGTGGCCGGCCTCGCCGACACCGTGCACGTCATGGCGGCCGGCCGCATCGTCGCCTCCGGCCCGCCCGGCCGGGTCCTGCACGCCACGGGCCCCGAGGAGACCCCCGCATGACCACGATCTCCCTGCGCCACGCCCGTGTGCGCTACGGGCCCCTGGAGGCCCTTCACGGCGTCACCCTCGCCGCCGCCGGCCCCGGTCTCACCGTCCTGCTGGGGCGCAACGGATCCGGCCGTACGACCGCCCTGCGCGCCCTGGCCGGGACGGTGGCCCTGTCCGGCGGCGCGGTGGTGTGGGACGGCGTCGACGTCACGCGGGTACCGGCGCACGAAAGGGCCCGCCGGGGGCTGTGCCTGGTCCCCGAGCGACGGGCCGTGTTCGGTTCCCTCACCGTGCGCGAGAACCTCGAACTCGCCGCTGCCTCGTACGACACCGCGCTGCACGCCTATCCCCGGCTCGAACCCCTCCTCGCACGCCGGGCCGGCACGCTCTCCGGCGGCGAGCAGCGCATGCTCGCCCTCTCCCGTGCCCTGTTGGCGGGTGCGCGCGTGGTCCTCGTCGACGAACCCGCGCAGGGCATGTCACCCGCGGTCGCCGCCCGCACCTACGAACTGCTGGGCGACCTGGACGCGTGCGTGGTCATCGCGGAGCAACGACTGCCGCCCGTACTGCGCGCACGGGCGGCACTCGTCCACGAACTGAGCCGTGGCGCGGTCGTGTTCAGCGGAGAGAGCGGCGAATGGGAGCGCCGTGCAGCGCGCCGAACCGGGTGGAGCCCTTCCTGAAGAGCCGTGAGGTGCTGGAGTTCAGCCGGTCCGTGACGCTGGGCCTGCTCAGGTCCATACGGCCCTTGAGCCCGTACCGTGCGGAGCAAACCGGCCAGGCCCCCCACCCCTGCGAGGCCACCACCTTGCGGGCGATGGCGATCTGTTCCTTGCGGCTGGCGAGATCCGCGCGGGGTGCGTACTTGGCCCCGCCGTACCCCACCCAGGTCTGCTGCGAGAACTGGAGCCCGCCGTAGTGGCCGTTGCCGGTGTTGATGCGCCAGTTGCCGCCGCTCTCGCACTTGGCGACACAGCCCCAGGGCCACTGGTCCTTGGCACAGCCGTGGCCGGCGGGTTTGGGCGGCGGTCCTGGGGCCGGTCGTGGTGGCGCCATATGGCTCAAGCGTGTTGCGTGCGCTGCCTGCGGTGCCTGCGCCGCGTGCGCCGTGCCCGGCGCGACAGCGGTGAGCAGGGCGGCGACGAGGGTCATCGTGAGCGGTGTGCATTTCATATGAGCACGCTAGGCAGCTTGTTGCGGCCGACCGCCGAGGCACGTCCGACGAACGCCGGGGCCCCACCCGGTCGGCGGACCGGGTGGGGCGGGTGGCGGTGCTCAGAGCTCGAGCCGCTGCCCGGGAACGATCAGGTGGGGATCGCCGCCGATGACCGACGCGTTGGCGGCGTAGAGCTGCCGCCAGGTGGTCCCGTGCCGGTCGGCGATGCCGCTGAGCGTGTCGCCCACGCGGACGGTGTAGTCACCGCGGGACGAACTGCGGTTGGTGTGGCCCGACGAACGCTCCGACGTCCGTGACGGCGCCGAGGGGGCCGCGGGGGCCGCGTCGGCGGTGGAGGGCGACGCCGAGCCGGTGGCGGGTGCCGCGGGTGCGCCACCGCTTGCTCCGGCCCGTGCCGAACAGGTCGGCCACGCGCCCCACCCCTGGGCGCGCTGGACCTTGGTGGCCACCGCGATCTGCTGGGCCCTGGTGGCCCGGTCCGCCGTCGGCGCGTAGGCCGTGCCGCCGTACGCGCGCCAGGTCGAGGCGGCGAACTGAAGCCCGCCGTAGTAGCCGTTGCCGGTGTTGATGTGCCAGTTGCCGCCGCTCTCGCACTGTGCGATGCGGTCCCACACTCCGCTGTCCGCCGCCGCGGCGTTGCCGGTCGCGGCCAGCAGCCCGAGCGGGGCCAGGAGCACCGCCCCGGCGAGGACCGCGGTGGTACGGGTCCGGCTGCCGTTCGGGGCCTTGGGCGCCCTACGAACGTTGTCGTGAGTGGTATCGGCACATTCGGACATGTAGTTCCCTCTCGCAGGACCCGGGGTTCCCCGAGGCGGAACGCCACCCGCCGCGCCATGGGGCGCGTGGGTCGCGCTCGCCCCGTCCGCCTGGGGCCGTGCGGTGCTTGCCGGTCGGTGCGTGCGGCGGACGTACCCGAGCGGTGCTCGATGCACACGGCGGAGGAATGTAGGGAGGTCGGCGGACCGGCATCAACCAACTCCTCGTCGTTCCAGGCCAGTTCGCCGTTACCTTCGGTATCGGCTTTTTTCAGCCACCCACTTCATTCGCTGATTTCAGGATTTGTCGACCCACCGCCATGGCGATCTGTGACTCACTTCACGCAACCAACTGCCTTGCCTTTCCGTCGAGTTGACGGTGAGTGGGCGGTTCCGTGCCCGCGGTGACCGTGCGCGTCGGATGGTTCGATTCCGTTCGGCGTGGTGCGTGACTCCCGCCACAGATCCTCCGTTGTCTCCTTCATGAGCCCGGGACCCGCCCGGTTCACGGGCCGGGAGCCACCCGGCCCCGCCACGCACCACATCCCGAGGGAGCCACCCGTGCCGCGCATGCTCGACGTCAGCGACGAGGTACGTGCCGAGATCGGCGACGAGGAAGCCGACCGGCTGCTCGCCGGAGAGAACGCACCCGGCAGTTACGACTGCACCTCCTGCCGCACCCCGGGCGACTCCGAACAGGAGCGCACCAGCACCGTCCTGTTCATCGGGGACGAGACCGCCGTCCTCGCCTTCGCCCACGCCACCTGTCTGCCTTCGCAGGTCGTCCAGGTCACCGAGGAGCAGCTTCGGGGCGCGGTGAAGTCCATCACCGGTGACAGGGTCGAACAGGAGCCGCAGTCGATCGTCCCGGAGCAGGCCGTGCTCGGCGTGACCAGCGGACTGGTGCTGATCGCCGGGGAGTTGCACCCCGCGCTGGTCGTCGAGCCGACCGGGCCCATCGTGCGGCCCGGAGGGTTCGGCGCCGGCGACGACTTCCTGCCGCTGCTCATCGAGCAGGGGTTCATGCCGGTGTCGGAACTGGCCGATGTGCCGCCGGTGCTGCACGGCTGGTCGGTGCTGCTGGCCATGGGACAGCTGCACGCTGTCCTGCAGCCGGGGCCGTCCGGGGTACAGCAGGTCGCGTGGTGGCAGGCGCACCAGCCGCTCCAGGTGACCGAAGGATGGCGGACCGCGGCGAACAAGCACCAGCAGGTGCTGATGTTCGCGGCGCCGGTGGGGTCGATCGGGCGCCAGCCCCGGGAGGACCTGCTGCGGGACGCTCTGGACAAGGCGGCTGCCAACGGGAAGCTGGTCGCGGCGGCACTGCCGCTCGCGGGGACCTGAGCGCCCGGGGGACGCCGAGCGCATCCCCGCTGAGCAGGCGATCCCTCACAGCGGCCGCATCTCTTCCCGTGCCGGGTCGTTTGGACATACGTGCATGCATACGACGTTCCCCGCCTTCAGGGCGGCCCATCGGCCACGCCCATCTACGACGCGCTCTACGCCGAGTACGTCAAGTCCTTCCGCTCACTGCCGGGTGACCGCAGCGGCGAGGAGGATCTGGGGTTCACCGCGTTCGGGAACATCCCGCGCGGTACGGGCCCGTACGGCGGACACCGCCCGGGGTCGTTCAGCAGCTCGTACACCGCCTACAGCGCAGGCGCCCACAGCGCCCGCCACGGCGGTGGTCAGCAGCCTCAGTGGCAACGGGTCGGACACATCGGTCCGCAGGGCAGCGGGATGCATCACGTGCCCCCCGCACTGCCACCGGCACGCAGAGGCTGAGCACACGAAAGGGCGGCCCGCGCCGGGCCGCCCTTTCGCTGTCCGTGCCTACTTCTTCTTGCCGCGCTTCTCCCGCACTCGCACCGAGATGTGGATCGGCGTTCCCTCGAAGCCGAACTCCTCACGCAGCCGGCGCTCGATGAAGCGGCGGTAGCCCGCCTCGATGAAGCCCGAGGCGAAGAGCACGAACCGCGGGGGCTTGGTGCCGGCCTGGGTGCCGAAGAGGATGCGGGGCTGCTTGCCGCCGCGGATCGGGTGCGGGTGGGCGGCGACCAGCTCGCCGAGGAAGGCGTTCAGACGGCCGGTCGGAACCCGGGTCTCCCAGCCCGCGAGGGCCGTCTCGATCGCCGGGACCAGCTTCTCCATGTGCCGGCCGGTGCGGGCCGAGACATTGACGCGCGGCGCCCAGGCCACCTGGCCGAACTCGGTCTCGATCTCCCGCTCCAGGTAGTAGCGGCGCTCCTCGTCGAGGGTGTCCCACTTGTTGTAGGCGATCACCATCGCGCGGCCCGCCTCCACCGCCATGGTGACGATGCGCTGGTCCTGCACCGAGATGCTCTCGGCCGCGTCGATCAGGACGACGGCCACCTCGGCCTTCTCGACGGCGGCCGCGGTGCGCAGCGAGGCGTAGTAGTCGGCGCCCTGCTGGAGGTGGACGCGCTTGCGGATGCCCGCCGTGTCGACGAACTTCCAGGTCACCCCGCCCAGTTCGATCAGCTCGTCGACCGGGTCACGGGTGGTGCCGGCCAGCTCGTCGACGACGACGCGCTCCTCGCCGGCCACCTTGTTGAGCAGGGAGGACTTGCCGACGTTCGGGCGGCCGATGAGCGCGATACGGCGGGGGCCGCCGACCCCGGCGCCGCCGAAGGTCTGCGCGGGCGCCTCCGGCAACGCCTCCAGGACCGCGTCCAGCATGTCGCCGGTGCCCCGGCCGTGGAGCGCGGAGACCGGGTGGGGCTCACCGAGGCCGAGGGACCAGAGGTAGGCGGCGTCCGCCTCACCGCTGGGACCGTCGACCTTGTTGGCACACAGCACCACGGGCTTGCCGGCCTTGCGCAGCAGTCGTACGACGGCCTCGTCGGTGTCGGTGGCGCCCACCTTGGCGTCGACGACGAAGACCACGGCGTCGGCGGCCTCGATGGCGAACTCGGCCTGCGCGGCCACGGAGGCGTCGATGCCGAAGACGTCCTGCTCCCAGCCGCCGGTGTCGACGACCTTGAAGCGGCGGCCCGCCCACTCGGCCTCGTAGGTCACGCGGTCACGGGTGACGCCGGGCTTGTCCTCGACCACGGCCTCGCGCCGCCCGATGATCCGGTTGACCAGGGTCGACTTGCCGACGTTCGGGCGTCCGACGACGGCCAGGACCGGCAGCGGCCCGTGCCCGGCCTCCTCGATGGCGCCCTCGACGTCCTCCAGGTCGAAGCCCTCTTCCGCGGCGAGCTCCATGAACTCCGCGTACTCGGCGTCGCCAAGCTCTCCGTGGTCGTGCTGCTCGCCCGAGCCGTCGGAGTGGATGTGGTCGTTCATGAAGTCCGTACCTCGTTCATCGTGGTGATCGGTGGACCGTCCGGAGCCTGTGCACCGGCCTGATCCACTACTCAGTGTCGCCTAGCGACCGGTCAGTCGCCTGGCGTTTTCCAGGTGCGCGGTGAGCTGCTTCTGGATGCGCTCGGTCGCCTCGTCCAGCGCCTTGCGGGTACGCCGTCCGCTGCCGTCGCCCGCCTCGAAGGGGTCCCCGAAGACGACGTCGACACGGCTGCGCAGCGGCGGCAGCGCCTTGGTCAACCGGCTGTGCCGCTCGGAACTTCCCAGCACGGCGACCGGCACGACCGGAGCGCCGCTGCGTACCGCGAAGTACGCGAGGCCCGCGCGCAGCGAGGCGAAGTCGCCCTCGCCGCGGGTGCCCTCCGGGAAGATGCCGAGGACACCGCCGGCGGCGAGCACGTCGAGCGCCCGTGTGATCGCCGTGCGGTCGGTGGTGTCGCGGTCGACCTTCACCTGGCCGATGCCGGTCAGGAAGGGGTCCAGCGGGCCGACGAACGCCTCCTTCTTGATCAGGAAGTGCGTCGGCCGGGGGGCCACGCCCATGACCATCGGTCCGTCGATGTTGTGGGAGTGGTTGACGGCGAATATCACCGGGCCGGTGGCGGGCACCTTCCAGGCACCCAGCACCCTCGGCTTCCACAGCCCGTACATCAGGCCGACGCCGATGCGCCGTCCGACCTCGGCGCCCCGCGCCGAAGGCAGCTCGCTCACTTCGCGGCCCGCTTCTCCTCGACGAGCGTGACGACGCACTCGATGACCTGCTGCAGCGTGAGGTCGGTGGTGTCCACCTCGACCGCGTCGTCCGCCTTGGCGAGCGGCGAGGTCTTGCGGCTGGAGTCGGCCGCGTCGCGCTTGAGCAGCGCCTCGCGGGTCGTGTGCACGTCGGCGCCCTTCAGCTCACCGCTGCGGCGGGCGGCGCGGGCCTCCGGGGAGGCGGTGAGGAAGATCTTCAGGTCGGCGTCGGGCAGCACGGTGGTGCCGATGTCACGGCCCTCGACGACGATGCCCTTCTCCGCCGACGACGCCAGGGAGCGCTGCAGCTCGGTGATCCGGGTGCGCACCTCCGGCACGGCACTGACCGCGCTGACCTTGGAGGTGACCTCGTGGGTGCGGATCGGGCCGGAGACGTCGGTGCCGTCGACGGTGATCGTCGGGTTGTCCGGGTCGGTGCCGGAGACGATCTCGGGCTTGCCGGTCACGGCGGCGATCGCGGACGGGTCCTCGAGGTCGATGCCGTTGCTCACCATCCACCAGGTGATCGCCCGGTACTGGGCGCCGGTGTCGAGGTAGCTCAGCCCGAGCTGCGCGGCGACGGCCTTCGACGTGCTCGACTTGCCCGTGCCGGAGGGGCCGTCGATGGCGACAATCACGGGCTTGGCGGCACCGTTTTCCACGGGGGGACACCTTCCTGGTGCGGTGTGTCGGGATGTGCGGGGCGCGAACGTGCCCCGCACAAGGTTACTGGGTACGCGTCACTCGTCCGGCCGCGCGTGGGCCCGCCGGCCTTCCACCGGCGGGCGGCGGGCGGGGCCTACTGCCGGATCGCCCAGCCCCGCTCCCGCAGCGCGGCGGTGAGCACCGGCGCCGCCTTGGGTTCCACCATCAACTGAACCAGACCGGCCTGCTGCCCCGTCGCGTGCTCGATCCGCACGTCCTCGATGTTGACCCCGGCCCGTCCGGCGTCCGCGAAGATCCGGGCCAGCTGCCCCGGCTGGTCGTCGATCAGCACCGCCACGACCTCGTACGCCCGGGGGGCCGCCCCGTGCTTGCCGGGGACGCGGACCTGCCCCGCGTTCCCCCGCCGCAGCACGTCCTCGACGCCGGTCGTCCCCGCCAGCCGCTTGGCCTCGTCGGACGACTGCAGGGCCCGTAGCGCCCGCACCGTCTCCTCCAGGTCGGCGGCGACGTCGGTGAGCAGGTCGGCGACGGGCCCGGGGTTGGCGGAGAGGATGTCGATCCACATCCGCGGATCGGAGGCCGCGATCCGGGTCACGTCCCGGATGCCCTGGCCGCACAGCCGTACGGCCGCCTCCTCGGCGTTCTCCAGCCGCGCGGCGACCATGCTGGAGATCAGGTGGGGCATGTGGGAGACGAGGGCGACGGCCCGGTCGTGGGCGTCGGCGTCCATCACCACCGGCACGGCACGGCAGTGGGAGACCAGTTCCAGGGCGAGGTTCAGCACCTCGGTGTCGGTGTCGCGGGTCGGTGTCAGCACCCAGGGCCGGCCTTCGAAGAGGTCGCCGGTCGCGGCCAGCGGGCCGGACTTCTCGCGGCCCGACATGGGATGGGTGCCGATGTACGCCGACAGGTCGAGCCCGAGCGCCTCCAGCTCACGGCGCGGTCCGCCCTTGACGCTGGCCACGTCGAGGTAGCCGCGCGCCACGCCACGCCGCATGGCGTCGGCGAGCACCCCGGCGACGTGGGCGGGCGGGGCGGCGACGATCGCGAGGTCCACCGGGCCCTCGGGCGCCTCGTCGGTGCCGGCGCCGAGCGCGGCCGCCGTACGGGCCTGCTCGGGGTCGCGGTCGGCGAGATGGACGACGACACCGCGCTGGGACAGGGCGAGGGCGGCGGACGTGCCGATGAGGCCGGCGCCGATGACGAGTGCGGTTCTCACTGGGCGATGTCCTTGCGCAGGGCGGCCGCGGCACCGAGGTAGACGTGCGCGATGTCGGCGCGGGGCCGGTCGGACTCGATGTGCGCGAGGAGACGTACGACCCGGGGCATGGCGCCCTCGATGTCCAGCTCCTGGGCGCAGATCAGCGGGACGTCCACGATCCCGAGCTTGCGGGCGGCCGCCGCCGGGAAGTCGCTGTGCAGGTCGGGTGTGGCCGTGAACCAGATGCTGATCAGGTCGTCGGCGCTCAGACCGTTCCGCTCCAGGACGGCGGTGAGCAGGGCACCCACCTGCTCGTCCATGTGGCCGGCCTCGTCCCGCTCCAGCTGGACGGCCCCCCGGACCGCTCGTACCGCCACGGCACTGCTCCTTGCTGCTCTATGCATCGGCTCTACGGCTGTCCAGCCTAGTCAGCCCGTGTGCATCGGACGCGCGTCGCCCGCCGGCTGAGACACCCATGAGAAATGCACCATATGAGTTGGTTATGACACCTGATCCCATGTTGCTTCTTCTTCTGCATATTCGGTGCAAAGATGCATGTGCTCCGCCCGGAGCGACTGCCCGGCACCTTCGGAGTGACGACATGACCAACAGTCCGACGCGGCGCACGATCCTCATCGCGACGGGTGCGGCCGGCGCCGCGGCGCTCGTCGCGGGCTGCGGCGATTCCGGTGACGGCGGCGACTCGACCGCGCCCTCGGCCACCACCGCCGAACCCGGCCAGGACCTGGCCACCACCGGCGAGATCCCGGTGGGCGGCGGGAAGATCTTCAAGGCCGAGGAGGTGGTGGTGACCCAGCCGAAGGAGGGCGAGTTCAAGGCCTTCTCCGCCATCTGCACGCATCAGCGGTGCACGGTCGGCACCGTCTCCGACGGCACCATCAACTGCCCCTGCCACGGCAGCAGGTTCAGCATCACGGACGGGGCGGTGGCCAACCCTCCGGCGACCCGTCCGCTGCCCGAGAAGCAGATCGTCGTGGACGGAAATTCGATCCGGCTGGCGTGATCCGCCGCGTACGCTCCGGGCATGCACCCCGAGGCCCTGATACGCGACCACACGGTCTACTCCTGCGTGATGGGCTCACGCGCCTTCGGTCTGGCCACGGACGGCAGCGACACCGACCGCCGGGGCGTCTTCCTGGCGCCCACTGCCCTCTTCTGGCGCTTCGACAAGCCGCCGATGCACATCGAGGGCCCTCGCGAGGAGCAGTTCAGCTGGGAGCTGGAGCGGTTCTGCGAGCTGGCCCTGCGTGCCAACCCGAACATCCTGGAGTGTCTGCACTCCCCGCTCGTGGAGTACGCCGACGACACGGGCCGGGAGCTGCTCGCCCTGCGTGAGGCGTTCTTGTCCCGCCGGGCCCATGAGACCTTCACCCGTTACGCGCTCGGCCAGCGCAAGAAGCTTCAGGCCGACGTCCGGGTCCACGGCGCCCCCCGCTGGAAGCACGCGATGCACCTGCTGCGCCTGCTGATCAGCGCCCGCGACCTGCTGCGCACCGGCCGCCTGACGATCGACGTGGGCGACCGGCGCGAGCCGCTGCTGGCGGTCAAGCGCGGCGAGGTCCCCTGGCCGCAGGTCGAGTCCCGGATGGCCCGTCTGGCGGAGGAGGCCGAGGAGGCGTCCCGGCGCAGCCCCCTCCCGCCGGAGCCCGACCGCCGGCGCGTCGAGGACTTCCTGATCCGCGTCCGGCGCGCCTCAGCCCTCCAGCCGGGTCCGGACGACGAAGGCGTGCAGGGCGTCGTAGGCGCGCGGGGCGTCGGGCAGCGCTGAGGCCGTCTGGGCCTCGTCCAGGGCCCCGTGCAGCCGCTCGACGTCGGCCCGCACGCGCGCGTGGTCGACATCGGCGGCTCCGTGCTCCTGCTCCGCCTTCGCCGCGATCAGCTCCGGCAGATAGGCCGGGGCGTCCACGAGTTCCAGCAGGGTGGGCAGATGGGCCTGCACCTCTCCCCCGCGCATCAGGTGGACGCCGGTGAGCAGCACACGGAAGGTGTACAGCAGCGGCTTGAGCTCCCCGGTCTTCTCGAACAGCCGCCACTGCGTGCCGGCGAACCCCCGGTAGTGATGGGCGTGGTGGCTGGTCAGGACGCCCGGCGCGAGCGCGGCCAGCTCCCGGTGGGCGTCCGTGGTGTGGACGACCAGCGGAGACAGGAGCTGTTCCAGCACATAGCCGTTGCGGCGCAGCATCAGCCGTACGAACTTGCGCAGGTCGTGGGTGACGAGGTCCATCTCGACGCCGTCGCGCACCCACATCCGGGACCGTGTCTCGTCCGGTTCCCGCAGCCCGACGAGGTCGGCGGCCGGCAGCAGGTGCACGCCGCGCAGGTCCACGTCGGAGTCGCGGGACGGGAAGCCGTACAGGTGGGCGCCTGAGACGGTCGCGAACAGCACCGGGTCGGGCTGCTCGGCGACGACGGACGTGAGGTCGAGATCCAGGGTGTCGATCATCGGTCAAGCGTCCCAGAGCGCTCCGAGGGTCAGCAGATCACCCCGGTACTCGATCCGGTCCGCCCACTCGGTCGGCCAGGCGTCGGCTCCGTGCCAGGCGCCCGCGAACGCGCCCGCCAGGCAGGCGATCGAGTCCGAGTCACCGGCCGTGCAGGCGGCCCGCCGCAGGGCCGTCAGCGGCTCGTCGACGAACCACAGGAAGCTCAGCAACCCGGTGGCCAGGGCCTCTTCGGCGATCCAGCCCTCGCCGGTGGCCAGGCACGGGTCGGTCTCGGGCGAGACCGAGCGCACGGCCTCCTGGAGACGGTCCAGGGCCCCCAGGCACTCGTCCCAGCCGCGCGCGATGAAGTGCTCGGGGGTGGGGTCCTGGCTGCGGGTCCACAGGTCACCGAGCCAGCGCTCGTGGTACCGGGCGCGGTTGTCGTAGGCGTACGAGCGCAGCAGCCCGACCAGGCCGGTCGGCTCGGCGCCCTGCGCGAGCAGGCGTACGGCGTGGGCGGTCAGGTCGGAGGCGGCGAGCGCCGTGGGATGCCCGTGGGTGAGGGCGGACTGCAACTGGGCGGCACCCGCGCGCTGTTCGTCGCTCAGGCCGGGGACGAGCCCGATCGGGGCGACCCGCATGTTGGCGCCGCAGCCCTTGGAGCCGATCTGGCTGGCGTCCTGCCAGGGCCGTTCGGTGTGCTCCAGCAGATCGCAGGCCCTGAGGCAGGTGTTGCCCGGCGCCCGGTTGTTCTCCGGCGAGCGATTCCACGCGATGAACTCCTGCCGCACCGGCTCGACCATCGCCTCGGGGCCGAGCACGCCCAGGTCCATGGCCGTCCGCAGCCCCTTCCCCAGTGCCAGCGTCATCTGCGTGTCGTCGGTGACGATCGCCGGCGTCGGCAGTTCCATCTCCCGCCACGGCCCGCACTTGGCGAGGATCGACGGCACGTCGTTGAATTCGGTCGGGAAGCCGAGCGCGTCCCCGAGGGCGAGGCCGAGCAGGGAGCCGGTGGCGGCGCGTTTGCGGACGGTGGTCGTGGTCATGCGGGGCGTCCTTCCGGGGTGGGCCGGAGCAGGGGCGGGTGGAGGGTGGTGGCGGTGCCGGCGCGGTACAGCGCGGCCGGTTTGCCGCGGCCGCCGGTGAGGCGGGCGGCGCCGGGGACGGGCTCGACGAAGCCCGGTGTGGCGAGCACCTTGCGGCGGAAGTTGGGCCGGTCGAGGGTGGTGCCCCACACCACCTCGTAGACGTGCTGGAGCTCGCCGAGCGTGAACTCGGGCGGGCAGAAGGCGGTGGCGAGGTTCGAGTACTCGATTTTGGCGCCGACGCGGTCATGGGCGTCGGCCAGGATGCGGTCGTGATCGAAGGCGAGCGGCCCGGCCTCCTCGTACGGCACCCAGCGCGCCTGCGCCGCGTCGCTGCCGCCGTGCGGCTCGGGCGGGTGCGGCAGGAGGGCGGTGAAGGCGACGGTCACGACCCGCATCCGTGGGTCCCGGTCGGGCTCGCTGTAGGTCCGCAGCTGCTCCAGGTGCAGCCCCGAGACGTCCGCCAGGCCGGTCTCCTCGGCGAGTTCACGCCGGGCCGCCGCCTCCGCCGACTCGTCGGGCTGCACGAAACCGCCGGGCAGGGCCCAGCGGCCCCGGTACGGCTCCTGCCCGCGTTCGACGAGCAGGACGTGCAGGACGCCCTCGCGGATGGTGAGAACGGCGAGGTCGGCGGTGACGGCGAAGGGTTCGTGCGCGTACTTGTCGTAGTCGGCGTCCATGCGAACCCACCCCCTTAATAGTCGCTACGACTATAAATAGGGGCGGTGCGCAGCCGCAACCCCCTGGCAGTGCGGGAGAACCGCGCCCCTGTCACTCCGCCCAGGCGGCCCGCCGCCCCAGGAAGGCCAGCAGCCGCACATCGGGGCCGGCCCCCTCCGGCACGGCGACGGGCGCGCCGAACCGCACACCCCGGTCCCCCCGCGCGACCGCGCAACGCGCTATCGGGAGCAGCTCGGCGGCGAGCGCGCCGGGCAGGGGCCGGGGCCGCCCGCACGCCTGGGCGACGTCCCACCCGTGCACGGCGATCTCCACGGCACCCACGGCGGCCATCACCCGCACATCCATCGGCCGCTCCCCCACCAGCACCGACTCCGGCGGCCCGGACACCCAGGCACCGAGGACCGCGCACGCGCGCGTACGGAACCCGCAGACGCGGTCGGCGCGCGGAAACCACCCGATCCGCCCGCCGGTCAGGCCCTCGTACAAGGCGTCCAGCGAGTCGTCGAGATGACGCAGCAGCTCCCCCAGATCCCACTCGGCGCAGGGCGTCCCGCGCCCCAGCCCCGTGGTCTGCACCCCAGTGACGCTGCCGAGCGCATAGCCGAGCGCGCGCTCCAGCAACTCCCCGCAGTCCGTGCCCGTGGTCGTGTCCATCCCCGCTCCCTCCGTCAGGGACACAGACCGGCAGCACGGCGAAAACGCATCGGCCGGCCCCGGATCGGATCCGGGACCGGCCTGTGCGCGCGGGGAAGACGGACGGGACTTACAGGTCGACTTCCTTCATCAGCATCCCGACCTCGGTGTTCGACAGCCGCCGCAGCCAGCCCGACTTCTGGTCGCCGAGGGTGATCGGCCCGAAGGAGGTGCGCACCAGCTTCTCGACGGGGAAGCCCGCCTCCGCCAGCATGCGGCGCACGATGTGCTTGCGGCCCTCGTGCAGGGTGACCTCGACCAGATAGTTCTTGCCGGTCTGCTCGACGACCCGGAAGTGGTCCGCGCGCGCGTAGCCGTCCTCCAGCTGGATGCCGTCCTTGAGCTTCTTGCCCAGGTCGCGCGGGATCGGGCCGACGATGGCGGCGAGGTAGGTCTTCTTGACCCCGTACTTGGGGTGGGTGAGGCGGTGGGCCAGCTCGCCGTGGTTGGTGAGCAGGATGACGCCCTCGGTCTCGGTGTCGAGCCGGCCGACGTGGAAGAGCCGGGTCTCACGGTTGGTGACGTAGTCGCCGAGGCACTGACGGCCCTCGGGGTCCTCCATCGTGGAGACGACACCCGCGGGCTTGTTGAGCGAGAAGAACTGGTAGGACTGCGTGGCGACGGTCAGGCCGTCGACCTTGACCTCGTCCTTCTCCGGGTCGACCCGCTTGCCCTGCTCCAGCACGATCTCGCCGTTGACCTCGACCCGCGCCTGCTCGATCAGCTCCTCGCAGGCACGCCGAGAGCCGTAACCGGCCCGCGCGAGCACCTTCTGGAGACGCTCGCCCTCCTGCTCGGCGCCCGGGAAGGTCTTGGGCAGCCTGACGTCCTTCTTGCCCGCGTAGCGCTCACGGTTGCGCTCCTCGGCGCGCGCGTCGTACTCGCGGGAGGTCGCCGGGGCCGAACGGCCCCGGCCGGTGCCGCGCTGCTGGCCCTGCTTGGGCCCGCCCTTGGCTCCGCCGCGCGCCGAGGCGCCACGCCCCGACTTCGGGCCGTCCTGGGTGGCGCCGGGCCCCACGTCGTAGCGCCGCTCCTCCGGGCGCGGCTTCTTCGGCCGGCCGCCCTGCTTGTCGTCGCGGTTGTTACCGGCGCCGCGGTAGTTACCGCGGCCACCGCTGCTCCCGCCGCGGCCGCCGCTGTTGCCACCACGGCTCCCGCCGTTGTTTCCGCTGCTGTTCCTGCCGCTGCTGCTTCGCATCAAAGTTCCGTCTTGTCGTCTGCGTCCTCGGAATCCGGAGCGTCCGGATCGAACGACGGGACCCCTTCCAGTGTCTCGGCCTCGATCGCCTCCGCCTCCGGGAGGAAGGGCGCGAGCTCCGGGAGCTCGTCCAGACCGCGCAGGCCCATCCGCTCCAGGAAGTAGTTCGTCGTCCTGTACAGGATCGCACCTGTTTCGGGTTCCGTGCCCGCCTCCTCGACCAGCCCGCGCTGCAGGAGGGTCCGCATGACACCGTCGCAGTTGACTCCGCGTACGGCGGAGACGCGGCTGCGGCTGACCGGCTGACGGTACGCGACGACCGCGAGGGTCTCCAGGGCGGCCTGGGTGAGGCGCGCGGTCTGGCCGTCCAGCACCAGGCGTTCCACGGCGGCCGCGTACTCGGGGCGGGTGTAGAAGCGCCAGCCGCCCGCGACGAACCGCAGCTCGAAGCCGCGCCCCTGCACCGCGTACTCGTCGGCCAGCTCCCGCAGGGCGTCGGCGATCTGCCGGCGCGGCCGCTCCAGGAGCTTCGCGAGGCGCTCCTCGGTCGCGGGCTCGTCCACGACCATGAGCATCGCCTCCAGTGCGGGCTTGAGGTCGAGGTCGGCGACGGTGCGCAGCCCGGCCGGCAGCTCGGTGGTGTCCTCACTCACGCCTTCTTCTCCTCCTTGGGCGGCTCGGGCGGCCGGTCGAACTCGTCGGTCACCTTGGGCGTCTCGTCGCCGTCCCCGCCGGTCCACCGCACGAGGAGCTCCCCGAGCGCGGTCTCCTGGTCGACGGCCACGGCCTTCTCGCGGTACAGCTCCAGCAGGGCGAGGAACCGTGCCACGACGGTCAGGGTGTCGTCGGTGTCCTCGACGAGGGCCCGGAAGCTGGCCTCGCCGAGTTCCCTGAGCCGCGCGACGACGATCCCGGCCTGCTCCTGCACGCTCACCAGGGGCGCGTGGATGTGGTCGACGTACACCTGCGGCTTGGGCTTGGGCTGCATCGCCTTGACCGCGAGTCGGGCGAAACCTTCCGCCCCGATGCTGATGACGACTTCGGGCAACAACTCGGCGTGCTGCGGCTCCAGTCCGACGGTCCGCGGGTAGCGCCGGGCCTCGTCGTCGAGTCGCCGGCTGAAGATGTCGGCGATCTGCTTGTACGCGCGGTACTGCAGCAGCCGCGCGAACAGCAGGTCCCGGGCTTCGAGGAGGGCCAGGTCGGCCTCGTCCTCGACTTCGGCGGCGGGCAGCAGCCGGGCCGCCTTGAGGTCGAGCAGGGTGGCGGCGACCACGAGGAACTCGGTCGTCTCATCGAGGTCCCAGTCCGGCCCCATCGCCCGGATGTGCGCCATGAACTCGTCGGTCACCTTGGACAGGGCGACTTCGGTGACGTCGAGCTTGTGCCGGGAGATCAGCTGCAGGAGGAGGTCGAAGGGGCCCTCGAAGTTGGAGAGACGGACCTTGAAGACGCCGTCGCCCGGTTCCTCGGAAGCGGGCGCCTCGGGCTCGGCGGACGAGACCCCGGCCACCGCGGGCTCGGGCGCCCCGGCCCCGGGTTCGGGCCCGACGACCTCATGTTCGGTCTCGACGGCGTCAGGCGCGGTCTCGACGGCTTGGGGTTCCGGCGCGACGACCTCGGGTTCCGGCTCCGGAACGACGACCGGGGCGGGCTCCACGGACTGCGGAACCGCCTCGGGAACCGCCTCCACCGGAGGGGCGACGGGCGAAGCACCCGGTCCCCGTCCCAGCGCGCGCCGACGCCCACCGGAGGCACCGGCGCCGGGGACGGGAACATTGTTCGAGGTCATAGCCCCCGCAGGCTACCGCTACCGCCCGCGAAGCCGTCGTACGAGGATGCTGGCGTCTCCGCGGGTCTCCAGATCGGCGAGCACCACGGCCACCGCCTCACGGACGATCCGCCCACGGTCCACGGCCAGGCCGTGCTCACCGCGGAGCACCAGACGCGCGTGCTCCAGATCCATCAGTTCCTCGGCGGAGACGTACACGGTGATCTTCTCGTCGTGCCGTTCGCGACCGCTGGGCCGGCGCGTGGCCGCCCGCCCGCGCTTGCGCGGCTGGGCGGTGGACCCGGAAGGCCCGCCCGCGGTGCCCGCGGACGCGCTGCCAGAACCTTCCTGCGCCCCCTGCCGCCGCGCGGAGCGCTCCGCGGCCCGGCTGCGCGACTCGCCGGCGTCGACCGACTCCGCGTCGACCGCCACATGCTCGGCGCCGTCGCCGTCACCGCCCTGCACGGGCACCGACTGCGGCGCGTCCTCGGCGGCCGCGGCGGCGTCGCTCTCCCCCGCTGGAGCCGGCACCCGGGCCTCGCCGTTGGCCGGGCGCCGGGGAGTGGACGGCTGGAGCGCCATACCCCCTGTCGTGCGGAACAGTTCGTCGGCCCCCGGCAGACTCACTCGGCGTGACACCGGGCGAGCACCTCCCTGGCGAGCTGGCGGTAGGCGGCGGCACCGACGGAGTTGGAGGCGTACGTGGTGATCGGCTCACCGGCGACCGTGGTCTCCGGGAAGCGGACCGTGCGCCCGATGACCGTGTGGTAGACGTGGTCGTCGAAGGCCTCGACGACCCGCGCGAGCACCTCTCGGCTGTGCACGGTCCGCGAGTCGTACATCGTGGCGAGGATGCCGTCGAGCTCCAGCTCCGGGTTGAGCCGTTCCTGGACCTTCTCGATGGTCTCGGTCAGCAGCGCGACACCGCGCAGCGCGAAGAACTCGCACTCCAGCGGCACGATCACCTTGTGCGCGGCCGTCAGCGCGTTGACGGTGAGCAGGCCGAGCGAGGGCTGACAGTCGATCACGATGAAGTCGTAGTCGGGCAGCAGCGGCTTCAGGGCGCGCTGGAGCGTGGACTCGCGCGCGACCTCGGAGACCAGCTGGACCTCGGCGGCCGACAGGTCGATGTTGCTGGGCAGCAGGTCCATGTTGGGGACCGCCGTCTTCAGGAGCACCTCGTCGGCCGACATGCCCCGCTCCATGAGCAGGTTGTAGACGGTGAGGTCGAGCTCCATCGGGTTGACGCCGAGACCGACCGAGAGCGCGCCCTGAGGGTCGAAGTCGACGAGCAGGACCCGGCGTCCGTACTCCGCGAGCGCGGCACCCAGGTTGATGGTCGACGTCGTCTTGCCGACGCCGCCCTTCTGGTTGCACATCGCGATGATCTTCGCGGGACCGTGGTCGGTCAGCGGACCCGGGATCGGGAAGTACGGCAGCGGACGTCCGGTCGGGCCGATGCGCTCACGGCGCTGGCGGGCAGCGTCGGGCGCGAGGGTGGCCGCGTACTCGGGGTCGGGCTCGTACTCCGCGTCGGGATCGTAGAAGTGCCCTTCGGGCAGTTCGTCGTAGTCGGCGAAGTGGTTGTGGGGCGCGCCACTTCCGTCGCCGGCCATGGCGTTCACGTGATGGCCATCCATGCTCTGGTTTGCTGACAGAGCCGTGTGGGGGCTGGTCTGGCTCTGGTGGGCTGCGAAGGTTCGGACAGCGACGGAGCCGACAGCCTCGAATCCCGCGGGACCCTGGCCCCGTACAGGCATTCCTGGTTGACCACCCCCGGGAGAAAATGTCGACTCATTCACAAGTCGTCTTACCTCCTTGGTGACCAGGAAACTTCTAGACAGGTCAGCGTGGCACCATGCCGACGTTTGGCGACTCTATGGCGTGTCGGCGGTCCGCAGCAACACAATCCACCGGACCGGGCAGATGTGTCGACAATGAAACATCCCGCTGTCAAGGGCGTACGGCCGTCGCACAGCAGGTTTCACCGGTGTGCGAATCGGTCGAAGGGTTGCGTTCGAGGCGAGTTGACCGAGAGTCGCAAAGTGACCATACACACATCCGGCCGGACCTTTTCGGGCAAGGTCCGGCCGGGTGCGTACGGTTGACGACTCGTGTTGACGTATCGCCTTTACCAGAAAGTGACTTAGGGCGAACGGCTCAGCCGAGCAGCGAGGCGAGCTCCACGTGCTCCAGGCCGTGCGCCTCCGCCACCTCGCGGTAAACGACCTTGCCGTCATGCGTGTTGAGGCCCTTGGCCAGCGCGGGGTCACGGCGCAGCGCCTCGACCCAGCCCTTGTTCGCGAGCTCGACGATGTACGGCAGCGTGGCGTTGGTGAGGGCGTAGGTGGACGTGTTGGGCACCGCGCCGGGCATGTTGGCGACGCAGTAGAAGACAGAGCCGTGGACCGGGAAGGTCGGCTCGGCGTGCGTCGTCGGGCGAGAGTCCTCGAAGCAGCCGCCCTGGTCGATCGCGATGTCGACAAGGACACTTCCCGGCTTCATCCGCGAGACGAGCTCGTTGGTGACGAGCTTCGGCGCCTTGGCGCCCGGGATGAGGACGGCACCGATGACGAGGTCCGCCTCCAGGCAGGCCTTCTCCAGCTCCAGGGTGTTGGAGACGACGGTCTGGATCTTCGTACCGAAGATCTTGTCCGCCTCCTTGAGCTTGTTGATGTCCTTGTCGAGCAGGGTCACGTGGAAGCCCAGGCCGATGGCGATCTGTGCGGCGTTCCAGCCGGAGACTCCGCCGCCGATGATCACGGCCTTGCCGGCCGGCACACCCGGGACGCCACCGGGCAGCACGCCGCGGCCACCGCCCGCGCGCATCAGGTGGTAGGCGCCGACCTGCGGGGCGAGGCGGCCCGCGACCTCGGACATGGGGGCGAGCAGCGGCAGGGCCCGGGAGGGCAGCTCGACCGTCTCGTACGCGATCGCCGTGGTCCCGGACTCGACGAGCGCGTCGGTGCACTCCTTGGAGGCGGCCAGGTGCAGGTAGGTGAAGAGCGTCTGGTCCTTGCGCAGGCGGTGGTACTCCTCGGCGATGGGCTCCTTGACCTTGAGCAGCAGGTCGGCGGTGGCCCATACCTCGTCCGCGGTGGGCAGGATCTGCGCGCCCGCGGCGATGTACTCGCTGTCCGGGATCGACGAGCCGACACCGGCGCCCTGCTCGATGACGACCTGGTGACCGTGGCGCACCAGCTCCAGCACGCCGGCGGGGGTGATGGCCACCCGGAACTCGTTGTTCTTGACCTCGCGGGGGATGCCGACCTTCACGTCGATCACGGTCCTTGGCTCAGAGGGTGTGGGGCATTACATGACATACCCAGGCATGCAGGGCACACCGGGAGACACCGCAGGAGAAGGTGCGGCAGAGCCAGTCTAATGAAGGTGTTGCCGCTGTCTAGCCTTTCATTGCATCAATCTTCAGCTGATGTACTACGGATTTCGCAGGCGTTAGCGTCGTGTTCCGGCTCGAAAGTGCCTTGCTCGGGCCCCGGCTCGGCCACATCGGGCTCCTCGGGCTCCTCTCCCAGCATCCGCCGGGCCGCGTTCCGGTGCAGCTGCGCCGCCGCGGGATCGCCGAGGCGCTCCAGGGTGTCGGCGAGCCGCAGATACAGCGCGGCGTGCAGCCGGGGGTCCTCCGCGCGCCGCGCCCACTCCACCGCCTCCTGGCAGGTGCGCAGCGACTCCTCGGGCCGGCCCGCGTACTCCTGGACCCGCGCCAGCTCGCTCAACGCCCGGGCGTGCGCGGCGACATCACCGTTCCTGCGGTGCCCGGCGATCGCGGCCCGCCAGTTGCGCAGCGCCTCGCCGTACCGGCCCGCGTAGGTGTGCGCGGCGGCGATACGCCCGTACAGCCGGGCGGCGTCCGCGCGCTCGCCCCGGGCCAGCCGCTGGGCCAGCGCCCGGCCGAACCAGTCGGCGGCCCGGTCGTAGTCGCCGAGCTCCAGATGGGCGCCGCCTACGGATTCCATCGCGCGACCGGTCGCGTACGGGTCGTTCGCCTCCCGTCCGGCGTCCAGCGCGGCCCGGTACCGCGCCAGCGCCTCCCTCCGGCGGCCCGTCCGGGCGTCGACGTCCCCGAGGTTCAGCAGGGCCGCGGCCTTCTCGCGGGGCAGGTCCTGGCGCTCGGCCACGTCGAGGACGAGGCCGTGGATGTCGTACAGGTCAGCGGCGGCCGTCTGTGTGCCGACATGCACGACCAGCGCCCTGACCAGCTGGGACATCAGGCGCCGGGCGAGGGTGTCCAGCTCCCCGTCGGCGACCGCGGCACGGGCCGAGGCCAGCAGGGCGGGCCTGCGGATGCTCAGCCAGTCGGCGGCCGCCCTGGGGGTGGGGAAGCGCAGGGCGCGGGGCATGTCCAGGAGCTTCTGACGGGTCTGCGGGCTGTCCGTCTCGGTGATCGCCCGGCAGGACTGCAGCAGCCGGACGGTCCGCTCCAGCATCCGGGCGCGGGCGAGCTGCAGCTCGGCGGGGCGGTCCTGGGTCTCGGTGAGCGCCTTGAGGTGGGCGTGCAGACAGGCCGGGACCTGGTACGTCGGCAGCGGGGAGTCGACGGCGTGCAGCAGGCCGAGCCCCACCAGGTCGTCCAGGACACCGCGGGCTCCGTCGACCGAGGAGCCGGCGAGCGCGGAGGCGATGTGCGGGTCGACGAGGCCGCCCGGGGCGAGGCAGAGCAGGCGCAGCATCCGGGCGGGCGTGGTGGGCAGGGAGGCGTGGACGAGCCGGAGGATCCGGCCGAGCGGCGTGCCCTCGTCGCCCTCGGCGCGCAGTTGCTTGGCGAGGTCGGCGACGGCCGACTTGGGGTGGGCGGCGAGCCATCCGGCCGCCAGCACGAGGGCGGCGGGCTGGCCCTGGCACACCTCGGCCAGCCCTTCGGCGGACCGCGGGTCGACGGTGATGCGGACCGAGCCGGCCTGCCGGGACAGCAGCGCCACCGCCGACTTGGTGTCGAGGCCGCCGAGGGTGCAGGGCCGCACGTCCGCGATCCCGGTCAGCGGCCCGCCCGAGACGGCGACGACCAGGCATCCCGGGCTGTCCGGCAGCAAGGCGTCGACCTGCTCGGCCTCTGCCGCGTCGTCCAGCACGAGCAGCACCCGGCGCCCGGCCAGGGCGTTGCGCAGGGCGGCGGTGAGGTCGTCCTCGGCGGCGCCGGGCGGGGTCGGCCGGTCCAGGGCGGCCAGCAGTTCGCGGGCGACCCGTCCGACCGGGACGGGGGTGCC
This sequence comes from Streptomyces sp. NPDC001920, assembly GCF_053594495.1. Classification (NCBI taxonomy): domain Bacteria; kingdom Bacillati; phylum Actinomycetota; class Actinomycetes; order Kitasatosporales; family Streptomycetaceae; genus Streptomyces; species Streptomyces sp. NPDC001920. The sequence continues at coordinate 22,818 of NZ_JBSFEP010000023.1, read as the reverse complement.
GTCGGGCTCGCTCAGACGGGCGCGCAGCACACCGTCGCCGTAACGGTCCGCCACCTGCCGTACGAGTTCCTCGGCGAGCGCGGTGCGGCCCGAGCCGGGGCGCCCCGCGATGAGCAGCACGCGCGCGCGTGGCGCCTTGCGACCGGAAAGGGTGTCCAGCCCCGCACGCTCGATGTCGGCGCGCAGCTCCTTCAACTCGCGCGTGCGGCCCAGAAATCGGTTGCCGACGAAAGCCTGCGCCGACACCTGTACGCCGCCTGTGTCCACCACCTGGTCCGCCACGGGCCACGCTCCCGTCCCACCGCACACGCAAGGCCCGCCGGGACTCCGGTTCGGGCGTGTTCAGAGCCTAGTTCACGCTCTGCTACGTTCCGTGCGGAGCACGGCGGACGCATCCCCCGATCGGAACAGCCGATCTTCACACCGGAGGGTGTATCTGCGGCGGGTCCGGTCGGTACGTGCGGTCGCAGGGGTGGGTTCAGGATTCGAAGGGGCGTGCGGGCCAGGGCGCCTCCGCCGGGCGCAGCGCGTCCAGGCCGTCGCCGCTGCGCGCGGCGACCAGGGACAGCACGCCCACGACGAGGCAGTTGTTGTGCAGCTCGCCCGCGAGGACACCCCGGACGAGTTCGTCGACCGGCACGCGCGCGTGCTCCATGTCGGCCTCCTCGTCCTCCACCTCGAAGCGCTCTCCCTCGGCCTCGGACAGATCCCGGGCGAGGAAGATCCGTACGGCCTCGTCACACCCGCCGGGAGTCGTGTACACGTCCGTCAGGACGCGCCAGTCCCCGGCCTTGACGTGGGCCTCCTCGTACAGCTCGCGCTGGGCGGCGTGCAGCGGGTTCTCGCCGGGCACGTCGAGCAGACCGGCCGGGATCTCCCACAGCTTGTGCCGCACCGGGTGGCGGTACTGCTTGATGAGCAGGACCCGGTCCTCGGCGTCGAGGGCGAGGACGGCCACGGAACCGGGGTGGACCTGGTAGTCGCGGCGGACCACGGAGCCGTCCGGCATGACCACGTCGTCCGTGCGCACGGAGGTCTTGTTGCCCACGAAGGGGGTCTTCGTCGCCCGGATCTCCCACTCCTGCGGGGTGTCCTTGATCGTCATGCCCTGCCTTTCCACGTGCGCAAAGAAAAACCGGGGTGCCCACCTTTGAAGGTTTGCACCCCGGTCACCGTACAACTCTCGTGTTACTTCGAGTTCTTGTGCGTGCCCTCGGCCTGCTGGCGTTCGACGGCCGCCTTCACCAGCCCGGCGAACAGCGGGTGCGGGCGCGTGGGGCGGGAGCGCAGCTCGGGGTGGGCCTGGGTGGCCACCAGGTAGGGGTGGACGTCCCGCGGGTACTCCACGTACTCGACGAGCTTGCCGTCGGGCGACGTCCCCGAGAACACGATGCCCGCCTGCTTCTCCAGCTCCGCGCGGTAGGAGTTGTTGACCTCGTACCGGTGGCGGTGCCGCTCCTCGACGTACTCCTTGCCGTCGTACACCTCGCGCACGATCGAGCCCTCGGCCAGCTTCGCCGGGTACATGCCCAGCCGCATGGTGCCGCCCATGTCGCCCTCACCGGCGACGATGTCGAGCTGCTCGGCCATGGTGGAGATGACCGGGTGGCCGGTGGCCGGGTCGAACTCGGTGGAGTTGGCGTCGGAGATGCCGGCGAGGTTGCGGGCCGCCTCGATCACGATGCACTGCAGACCCAGGCACAGGCCGAGCAGCGGGATCTTGTTCTCCCGGGCGTACTTGATCGCGCCGACCTTGCCGAGCACACCGCGGTCGCCGAAGCCGCCCGGGATGCAGATGCCGTCCACGTCGGCCAGCTGCTGCCTGGCCCCGGCCGGGGTCTTGCAGTCGTCGGACGTGACCCACTTGATCTTCACGCGGGCGCGGTTGGCGAAGCCGCCGGCGCGCAGCGCCTCGGTGACCGAGAGGTAGGCGTCGGGCAGGTCGATGTACTTGCCGACCAGCGCGAGGGTGATCTCGTGGTCGGGGTTGTGGACGCGGTCGAGCAGGTCGTCCCAGGTCGTCCAGTCGACATCACGGAACGGCAGGTCCAGCTTGCGGACGACATAGGCGTCCAGGCCCTCGCCGTGCACCGTCTTGGGGATGTCGTAGATCGAGCGGGCGTCGGGGCAGGCGACCACGGCCGCCTCGTCGACGTCGCACATCAGGGAGATCTTGCGCTTGATCGCGGTCGGTACCTCGCGGTCGCAGCGCAGCACGATCGCATCCGGCTGGATACCGATGTTGCGCAGAGCCGCAACCGAGTGCTGGGTCGGCTTCGTCTTCAGCTCACCCGAGGGGCCGATGTACGGCAGGAGCGAGATGTGGACCACGAAGACGTTGTCACGGCCGACCTCGTGACGGACCTGCCGGACGGTCTCCAGGAACGGCAGCGACTCGATGTCGCCGACCGTGCCGCCGACCTCCGTGATCACGACGTCGACCTCATCGGTCGCCATGCGGCGGATGCGGTGCTTGATCTCGTTGGTGATGTGCGGGATGACCTGCACGGTGTCGCCCAGGTACTCGCCCCGGCGCTCCTTGGCGATCACCGTGGAGTACACCTGGCCGGTGGTGACGTTCGCCGATCCGTCCAGGTCGCGGTCGAGGAAGCGCTCGTAGTGGCCGATGTCCAGGTCGGTCTCGGCGCCGTCGTTGGTGACGAACACCTCACCGTGCTGGAACGGGTTCATCGTGCCAGGGTCGACATTGAGGTAGGGGTCCAGCTTCTGCATGACGACGCGCAGGCCCCGCGCCTTGAGCAGCATGCCGAGGCTGGAGGCCGTCAGGCCCTTGCCGAGCGAGGAGGCGACACCCCCGGTGACGAAGATGTGCTTGGTCGTCGTGGCTGTGCTGTTTCGAAAAGCAGCGGGCGGCATGGCCAAGAGGGGGCTCCCGTGGTCGCGATCTTGAAGTGCGGTTCGGGGGTCTTCACGCCCACCGGTCCACGGGCTACCAGGGTATCAGCGACTACGACCGATGGCTTCCGGCCACGCTCCGCACACGACTCGCCACGGATCCGCACGCTTCACCGGTTTCCCGCGCATCGGTCACCCCTTGCTCACCCGTTCGGCTTACCCGGGTTGTCCGGAGCGGCACGCAGATCATCTACGTGCGTCGTATCCTGCTCGGACATTCGCTGCCGAGCCCGGCCGGCAAACACGGCACCACCCCCGCCCGTCACACCGGAACAACGAGAGCTCGTCAGTTCGTTGAGCAGAGATTGTCAAGAAGAGACTGTCGTTTTGCCTCACGGCTCAGGCGACTGCTTTGCTTCACGGCTCAACGACGCATTACAACCACCCCTTGACCGCACTAGCGAGAGCCCCCTTGTCTTGAGGGGGTGACGTGGCCGTTCGACTGGAGTTGCACGTGGCCGGGCGCATCGAAGACTACGCACTCATCGGAGACATGCAGACCGCCGCACTGGTCTGCCGGGACGGCACAGTGGACTGGCTGTGCCTGCCCCGCTTCGACTCGCATGCCATCTTCGCCGGCCTGCTGGGCACCGAGGAGCACGGTTTCTGGCGGCTCGGCCCCGCGCACGCCTCCGACTCCCCGCCGCCCACCGCGGCCCGGCGCAGCTACCGCGGCGACTCGCTGATCCTGGAGTCCGAGTGGGACACGCCCCGCGGCACGGTCCGTGTGACCGACTTCATGCCCCCGCGTGACGGCGCTCCCCAGCTGATCCGGATCGTGGAGGGCGTCTCGGGCCGGGTGCCGATGCGCTCGGCGCTCAGGATGCGGTTCTCGTACGGCCGGGTCGTGCCGTGGGTGCACAAGCACGAGGGGCGCACCGTCGCGGTCGCCGGCCCGGACTCGGTGTGGTTCGACACGGAGGCCGAGACCTACGGCAAGTCGCTGACGACGTACTCCGACTTCACCATCGCCCCGGGTGAGCGCATCGCGTTCACCATCTCCTGGGAGCCGTCGCACAAGCAGCCGCCGGCGCTGCCCGAGCCGGAGCAGTCGCTGGTGGCGACCGAGGACTTCTGGCGCGAGTGGGTCGAGCACTGTACGTACCACGGCCCCTACCGCGAGGCGGTCATCCGCTCGCTGATCACCCTGAAGGCGCTGACGTACGCCCCGACGGGCGGCATCGTCGCGGCGCCCACCACCTCCCTGCCCGAGGACATCGGCGGCGTCCGCAACTGGGACTACCGCTACACCTGGCTGCGTGACGCGGCGATCACCCTGTCCTCGCTGCTGCGCACCGGCTACCGCGAGGAGGCGCGCGCCTGGCGGGAGTGGCTGCTGCGGGCGGTCGCGGGCGACCCGGAGAACCTGCAGATCATGTACGGCATCGCCGGTGAGCGCGAGCTGGGCGAGGCCGAGCTGGACTGGCTGCCCGGCTACGAGAACTCCGCGCCGGTCAGGGTCGGCAACGGCGCCGCGCACCAGCTCCAGCTGGACGTGTACGGCGAGGTCACCGAGGCCCTGCACCTGGCCCACATGACCGGCCTGGCCCGCAACGACTACGCCTCGCTGCTCCAGCTGAAGCTGATCCGCTACCTGGAGGACCACTGGCAGGAGCCGGACGAGGGCATCTGGGAGGTGCGCGGCCCGCGCCGCCACTTCGTGCACTCCAAGGTGATGGCCTGGGTCGCCGTGGACCGGACGATCAAGCTCATCGAGTCCGGTGACGCGGACGGCCCGCTGGAGCGCTGGAAGGAACTGCGCGACGAGATCCACCGGGACGTGTGCGAGAAGGGCTACGACAAGGAGCGCAACACCTTCACGCAGTCGTACGGCTCGAAGGAGCTGGACGCGTCCCTGCTGCTGATCCCGCAGATGGGCTTCCTGCCGCCGGACGACAAGCGGGTCATCGGCACGATCGAGGCGATCCAGCGCGAGCTGTCCACCACGGACGGCTTCATCCTGCGCTACCCGACGGAGGGCGAGGACGAGGGCGTCGACGGGCTCCCCGGCGATGAGGGCGCCTTCCTGGCCTGCTCGTTCTGGATGGCCGACGACCTGGCGATGATCGGCCGCGTCGACGAGGCCCGCAAGCTGTTCGAGAAGCTGCTGTCGCTGCGCAACGACCTCGGTCTGCTCGCGGAGGAGTGGGACCCGGTCCGTCAGCGCCAGGTCGGGAACTTCCCGCAGGCCTTCAGCCACGTCCCGCTGATCGACACCGCCCTGCGGCTGACGGCGTCCGGGGCGTACGGCGGCTGAGCGGGCCACCACCGCGCTCGGCAGGACGGACGTGAGGCGCCCGCCTAGCCTGGAAGCAGATTGCCCCTTGCCCTGCCGCTTGTCGGAAGGGGGCGGCCATGGCTTCCCGCTCGAAGGCGGGCGCGGCCCTCGCCGCGCTGCGCGAGGATCTCTCCGGTGATGTGTTCGCCCCGGGGGATTTCGGTTACGACGACGCCCGGGGCGTCTTCAACGCCATGATCGACCGGCGACCCGCGGTGATCGCGCAGTGCGTGGACGAGGCCGACGTCGTACGGGCCGTGCGGTTCGGCCGGGATCTGGACCTCACCATCGCGGTGCGCGGCGGCGGGCACAGTGTCGCGGGCATGGCGCTGAACGACAACGGCCTGGTCGTCGACCTGCGGCACATGCGTGCGGTCACCGTCGACCCGGCGGCCGAGGCGGTACGGGTCGCGGGCGGCGCCACGATGAGCGACCTGGACCGCGCCACCCAGCCGTACGGCCTCGCCACGACCGGCGGCCGGGCCTCCACCACGGGCGTCGGCGGTTTCGTCCTCGGCGGCGGCACCGGCTGGCTGGACCGCTGCTGCGGCCTCGCGGTGGACAATCTGCTCGGTGTGGAGCTGGTCACCGCCGAGGGCGAGCGCGTCCACGCGAACGCGGACGAGAACCCCGAGCTGTTCTGGGCCCTGCACGGCGGCGGCGGCAACTTCGGCATCGCCACCGCGCTCACCCTGAAGCTGCACGAACTGCCCGAGTTCGCCATCGCCATGGTGCTGTACCGGCCGGACCTCGCGCCCGAGGCCGTCCGCACCTTCCGCGACGTGATCGAGTCGGGCCCCGACGAGGTGGGCGGCGGCGTCCTGCACTTCACCGGGCCGCCCGAGGACTTCGTACCGCCGTCCCTGGTCGGCTCCCTGGTGTGCGGTGTACTGCTGACGTACGCCGGCGCCGAGCAGGTCATGCGCAAGTACGCCGAACCTCTGCTGGCCCTGACGCACGAGGCCGAGATCGTCGGCGCGATGCCGTACGCCGAGGTCCAGTGCATGATCGACGATCCGCCCGGCATGCGGCACTACTGGTCGGCCGAGTACCTGGCGAGCGCCCCGGACGAGTTCGTGGACGTCTACTGCACCGAGGCCCGGTCCATGCCGGTTCCGACCGGCACCCAGCACGTCCTCTTCCCGCAGGGCGGCGCGATCGCCGCCGGACCGCACGAGTACCCGGTGCCCTACCGGGACGCGCCCTGGGCGATCCATCCCTACGGCATGTGGCAGGACCCCGCGGACGACGAGCGGTGCGTCCGGTGGGTCCGTTCCGTTCGTGCCGACGTGCGGCCGTGGAGCACCGGCGCGGTGTATCTGAACTTCATCGGCGACGAGGGCGCGGAACGCGTGGTGGCCGGTCTGGGACCGGAGAACACCCGGCGGCTGGCGGATCTGAAGCGGCGGTGGGACCCGGACAACGTCTTCCGGTTCAACCACAACATCAGGCCGGCCTGAGCGCCGTCGGCGTCGCTCCCCGCCGGGACCGCCGGACGCCGCTCGGCGGGCCGCCCGATCGCCGAGGCGAGCACGAAGGAGCCCCGGGTCGGCCCCTCACCCGCCCACGGTCCATGCCGGCGCCGCTACCCCGGCGAACGGGCCGGGACCGCGGCCACCGCGCCCGCGGCAGCCGGTGATCCTCTTCCCGGGCCCTCCGGAGATGTCGTGGCAGCACGCCCGCGGGTAGCGTCCGCCTCATGGACAGCGGTACGGGCGGTACGGGCGGCACTGACAGCGGATTCGGCAGCCAGGGAGCGGGGATCACCGTGCGGCGGGCGCTGGAGCTGCCCGGTCTGCGCAGCGGGCTCCCCGAGGTCCTGGCGGGCGCCGACCGGCTGGGGCGTACCGTGCGCTGGGTGCACGCGGGCGAGGTTCCCCACATCGCCTCCCTGCTGAAGGGCGGCGAGCTGCTGCTGACCACGGGATACGGCCTCGGCACCCGCCCCGCCGACCAGCGGGCGTTCGTACGCACCCTGGCCGAGCGCGGTATCGCGGCCCTCGTCGTGGAGCTCGGTCCCCGCTTCGCACGTCTGCCCGCCGCACTGGTCGACACCGCCCGCACGGCGGGCCTGCCACTGGTCCAGCTGCACCGCGAGGTGCCCTTCGTGACGGTCACCGAGGAGATCCACACCGAGATCGTCAACGGCCACTACGCGCTGCTGCAACGGGCGGAGGAGGTGCACCGCCGGTGCACGCAGGCCCTGCTCGGCGGTGGCGGTGTGCCCCAGGTGCTGGGCATCCTCGCCGACTTCTGCGGCAACCCGGTCTTCCTGGAGACGACCGACGGCCTGCTGCTGTACGCCGCCGGGGCGGGCCCCGAGGGCGCCGATCCGCTGCAGGTGTGGGAGGGGCTCAGAGGGCAGCACAAGGACGCACCGCCGCCTGCCGGGTCGGTCCTGGTCGAGGTGCCGGGGGGCGGCCCTGGCGCGGGCTCGGTGCGGGCACGGCTCGTGCTCCTTCCGGTGCGGGGGCCGCTCGCGCCCGTCCACCGGATGGCCGCCGAGCGGGCGGCGGGCATCCTGGCCGTGGTGCTGATGCAGGCGCGGCAGGAGGAGGAGCTCGCGGCACGCGGGCGCGGCGACTTCCTCACCGACCTCGCGGAGGGCCGCGTCACCGCCGAGGACGCCCCGGCCCAGGCGCGCGTCCTGGGCTTCAAGCCGGGCAACAGCCCTCTGCTGCCGGTGGTGATGCGGCTCGGGGACGTGCTGTCGCCGGGTGGGGGCTGGGCGGTGCTGGCGCGCGCCGTCGCGGAGGAGCTGTCCTCGGTCGGGGTCCCGGTGCTGCTGGGCGTACGACCGGTGGAGGGCCGTGTCCTGGTGCTGCTGGGCCTGCGCGCGGAGTCGGAGCGGCCGACGGTCGCGGACCGGGTCGCGGCGGCGCTGCGGGCGGGTGTGGAGCGCGCCGGGATCCAGCGGCCCGGGGCGCAGCCGCCGGTCGTGGTCGTCGGGGTGGCCGGGGGCTGGGCGGCGGCCTCGGCGGGTCTCAGGCACGCGTCGGAGACGGCGACGGCGGCACAGGGCCTGTCGGACCGCCCGTGGTACGACGCCCGGCGTCTGGACATCGACCTGCTGCTGTGGCGGTTGCGCGACCACCCGGACCTCGCCGCCTTCGTGGACCGGGCGATCGGCCCCCTCCGCGACCACGACGACCGTTCCAGACCGCCTCTGCTGCCCACCCTGGAGACATACCTGGCGCACGCGGGCCGCAAGGCGGAGACGGCCCGCGAGCTGCACCTCAACCGGCAGACGCTCTACAACCGCCTCGCCCGCATCGGCGAGTTGCTCGGCACGGACCTCGACGACCCGCAGACGGTACTGGCGTTGAGCCTGGCTCTGCGGGCCCGGCGGCACGTGCCGTAGCCGGGGGCGGGCGGTCGTCGTCGGACGCCGTTCAGATCATGGGCTGCGGCTGCGTCAACTCGTCGTACACACTGAGCACTTGGGCGACGGTCTCGTCCTCCGTGGGCCAGGTGGCCGCCTGCCGCGTGCCCCGCTCCCTGAGCAGTTCCTGGCGCTCGGGATCGCCGATCAGCCGTACGACGGCCTCGGCGAGGGCCTGCGGGTCGCCGTAGGGGACGAGTTCGGCGGCGTCGCCGACGAGCTCCGGCATACCGCCCACGTCGGTGGCGACGAGCGGCACGCGCGCACGCAGGGCCTCCTGGGCCAGCACCGAACGCGACTCCCAACTGCTGGGCAGGAGCGCGGTGTCGGCGGCGGCGAGCAGCTCGAAGACGTCGTCGCGCCGTCCGATGAGCCGCACGGGCAGCCCCTCGTCCTCGATCCGGCGCTGAAGGGCCGCCCGCAGCGTCCCCTCCCCCGCGATCACGACCAACGGCACGGGATCCAGCCGCAGCCACGCGCGCGAGGCGTCCAGCAGCACGTCGTACCCGCGATGCCGCTCCAGCGAGCCGACGGCGATCAGCAACGGGCGTCCGGTGGCCCCGAGTTCGGCGCGGATCTTGGGCCGCAGCCGGTCGGGGTCGTCGTCCTCGACGACACCGCGGGGCGCGGGCATCGCCACCGCGGCGAGGCGCGCGTCGCGGGCACCGGTCCGACGGGCCCGGTCCACGAGCGTCGAGGTGGTCCCGAGCACGACGGAGGCGGTTTTGACGACCCGCCGCTCCAACAGCCGTACGAGATGGGCTCGGGCGCCCTCGGCATGCGCGCGGTCGTGCCAGGTGACGACGAGCGGGGTACGTCGCCCGCTGAGCGCGAGCACCGTACGGAAGGAGGCGTGCAGCCCGTGCGCGTGCACCAGGTCGGCGTCCGCGCACGCGGCCCGCAGCGCGGCCACGGAGGCAGGATCGCTGCTGCGCGGAACATGCACGTGTTCGGCGCCGGCGCCCGTGAAGTCGTAGAGGTGATCGGCCTCCGCAGGGGCGCACACGGTGACCCGCACGCCCCGCGCGACCAGCCCGGAGGCCAGCGACCGCACATGCGCGCTGCTGCCGGCGTTGCCGCCGCCCAGCACCTGCACGGTGCGCAGCGAGGACTGGCCGTGCGGTGAGTGGCTGCTCACGGGGGTCACGTGGCCGGGGCTCCTGGTTCGGGTCGGGCGGTCACGAAGAACGTACAGAAGGATCGGGCGGAGGGGGTGTACCGCGGAAATCCCCCCGCGTACGACGTCTCAACGCCAAGGATGCCAGGAGCCGCGGTCCTTCCGGGAACCGCGGGAGGGCGGGAAGCGGGCGGGAGACGGGCGGTACCACGCGGGGTGTCACCCACGTGGGTGAAGATCGCCGGGTTCCGTTCGAACGGGGAGAACGGTCGCGGCCGTCACCGTCCGCCCAGCGCCCGCGCCGCCTCGCTCACTTTGTCGCCGTACACCGCGGCGGCCACGAGGGCGGTGGCGTGCGCGGCCAGCCCGGCCCGCCCGTTCCCGGCGACGACGGCGGCGCCCAGGGCCGCGCCGAGCGCATGGGCACCGGTGTCGCCGAGCATCGCCCGCTCACCGAGGTCATCGGGCAGCACGGCCGCCGCGGCACCCATGGCGGTGGCGGCGATCGCGGCACCGGACCCGGGACGCAGCAGCCCCGGCGCCCCGAGCCCGAGCACCGCCGCCGCGGCCCTGCCCGGGCGTACGTCCACGAGGTTGACGAAGTGCGCGGCCCCGGCGATCACCACGCCCGCGAGCACCCGGTCCACGGGCCGTTCCTTCAGGAAGGCGCCCGCGACGAGCCCGGCGGCGGAGATCCCGAGCAACTTGACCGCCCCGCTGGTGACTTCGCCGTCCCGCAGGGCGGTCAGGTGCGCCCGGAACCCACGCCGGGGGTCACCGGCCCCGGCGACATCGTCGTACGCCCCGCAGGCTCCCGCGACGGCGACGGCGAGCCCGGCGGCCGGCCGTGCCCGCCCCGCGCCCACCGCGGCCGACAGGGCGGCGGCGGCACCGGCGTACAACTCCACGGTCCGACCGGCGTAGTTCTTCCGCTCCCAGCGGTCACGGCCACCGGGAGTCTTGGCACGCAGGGCGAAGACGGCGGCACGGGTGAAGCCGGCGGAAAGGGCGAAGGCGGTGGTCCCGGGGGCGCGTCGGATCATGCGGCCACCCTACGACCGGCCCCCGGCCGGCCCCCTACGCGTCCGCCCGAGCCGCCTCCAGCAACTCCTCCGCATGGGCCCGCGCGGTCTCGGAGTCCTCCTGGCCGGCGAGCATCCGGGACAGCTCCCGGATCCGCTCCTCGCCCTCCAGGACCTTCACACCGGACCGGGTGACCGACCCGTCGTTGGTCTTCTCGACCAGCAACTGCCGGTCCGCGAAAGCGGCGACCTGCGGCAGGTGGGTCACGACCACGACCTGCGCGCTCTTCGCCAGCCGGGCCAGCCGCCGCCCGATCTCCACCGCCGCCTTGCCGCCGACGCCGGCGTCGACCTCGTCGAAGAGGTACGTCGGCACGGGATCGGTCCCGGCGAACACGACCTCGACGGCGAGCATCACGCGCGAGAGCTCACCGCCGGACGCTCCCTTGGCGATCGGCCGGGGCGGCGCTCCGGGGTGCGGCGCGAGCAGCAGCTCGACCTCGTCCACGCCGGAAGGACCGTAGGCGACCGTCCGCCCGCCGACCTCCACGCCCTGAGGGTCCTCGGTCTGCCGGATGTCGAAGGACACGCGCGCGTGCGGCATGGCGAGCGAGGCCAGCTCCGCCGTCACGGCGGCGGCGAACCGCTCTGCGGCCTCCGCCCGCGCGTCGGTCAGCGCCTGCGCCAGCCCGCCCAACTCGGCACGCAGCGCGTCCCGCTCGGCGGTCAGCTCCTCGATCCGCTCGTCGTCGCCGTCCAGCTCGGTCAGCCGCGCGGCGCTCTCCTCGGCCCAGGAGAGCACGGCGGTGACGTTCTCGCCGTACTTGCGCGTGAGTGCGGTCAGCGCGGCCCGCCGTTCCTCGACGGCCGTGAGCCGCAAGGGGTCGGCGTCCAGATCGTCGGCGTACCCCGCCAACTCTCCTGCGACGTCGCCCAGCAGGATCCCGATCTCCCCGATCCGGTCGGCCAGGGCGGCCAGCGCCGGGTCGTGCGAGCGCACGGCCTCCAGGGCCCGCTGCGCGCCCGCGACGAGCGTCGCCGCGTCGATGCCCTCGGGGTCCTCCGGGTTGCCGGCGAGGGCGGCGTGAGCGGCCGTGGCGGCCGACGACAGTGCCTCGGCGTGCCCGAGCCGCTCCGCCTCCTCCGCGAGCTCCACGTCCTCCCCGGCCCGCGGCTCGACACCGGCGATCTCCTCCAGCCCGAACCGCAGCATGTCGGCTTCCTGGGCCCGCTCACGCGCGCGCGTGACGATCTCGTCGAGTTCGGCGGAGACGGCCCGCAGCCGCCGGTACGCCTCGGTGTACTTGGCCAGCGGCACGGTGACGGAGTCCCCCGCGTACCGGTCGAGGGCCTGGCGTTGCCGGGACAGCTTCAGCAGGCCCTGCTGGTCGGTCTGCCCGTGCACGGCCACCAGGTCGTCGGCGAGTTCGGCGAGCAGTCCGACCGGCACGCTGCGCCCGCCGAGATGCGCCCGGGAGCGCCCCTCGGCGGAAACGGTACGGCTGATCAGCAGCGCGCCGTCGTCCAGCTCGGCCCCCGCCTCCTCGGCCCGCACCACGGCGGACGCGTCCGCGGCGACGGTGATCCGCCCCTCCACGACCGCGCTCTTCGCCCCGATCCGCACGAGCGCCGGGTCCGCCCGCCCGCCGAGCAGCAGGCCCAGGCTGGTGACCACCATGGTCTTGCCCGCACCCGTCTCACCCGTGACGGCGGTGAATCCGGGCGACAGCTCGACAACCGCGTCGTCGATGACTCCGAGCGACCGTATCCGCATCTCCTCCAACACGGACACGACCTTACGAGGTCAGGAGCCGGGAGTGCGACGCCCCCCGGTCCCAGTCGGGTGAAGCTCCTGGTGACGAATACGGATCGGCTTCACATGTCACCCAGGCGAGTGCAACGTTCTCAGGGGCCGAGGGGTGATGCCAAGGTCCCGCACAGCACCCACGGCGCCCGGCACACGCTCCCGCCGGACCGGGCACCGCTCAGGGCCTTGGAGACACCCGCTAGTGCGGCGCCCCGCGCCACCCGGAGACGGGCAACGCGAACTTCGCCACCAACCGATCCGTGAAGGAGGCGTGGTGCAACCGGGCCAGCCGCACGGGCACGGCTCCCCGCCGCACCTCGACCCGCGCCCCCGGCGGCAGCTCCACCGTCCGCCGTCCGTCGCACCACAGCACGCCCGGCGGAATGTGCGGCAGCACCTCCACCGCGAGCACCGAGTCCGGCGAGGTCACCAGCGGCTTCGCGAACAGGGCGTGCGCGCTGATCGGCACCATCAGCAACGCCTCCACCTCGGGCCACACCACCGGCCCGCCCGCGGAGAAGGCGTAGGCGGTGGACCCGGTCGGCGTGGACAGCACGATCCCGTCGCAGCCGAACCCCGTCACCGGCCGCCCGTCGATCTCCAGCACGACTTCGAGCAGCTTCTCGGCGCCGGCCTTCTGCACGGCCGCCTCGTTCAGCGCCCAGTCGGTGTGCACGATGTCGCCGTTGCGGTGCACGACGACGTCGACGGTCATCCGCTCCTCGACCTCGTAGGCCTTGGACACCACGCGGTCGACAACCTTGTCGAGATCGTCCCGCTCGGCCTCCGCGAGGAACCCGACCCGCCCGAGGTTGACCCCGAGCATCGGCACCCCGGACGCCCGCGCGAACTCGGCGCCCCGCAGCAGCGTCCCGTCACCGCCCAGCACGATGAGCAGCTCGCACCCGTCGAGGCATTGCGGAGTCGCCTCCTTGACCAGCTGCACCTCGTCCGGCAGCGGCAGGTCCTCGGCCTCCGCCTGCAGGACACGCACGCCGATCCCCGACCGCAGCAGTCCCTTGACCACCAGCTCGGCGCTGCGAATGGCCGCGGGCCGCCCGGTGTGGGCGAGCAGGAAAACAGTACGAGCTCGGTCCTGTGTCAACGCGGCCCCTCCGCCACTGCACGGTCAACGTCGGCCGGGTCCAGGGCGGGCGCCCCGGCACGCAGCCACAGAAAATACTCGACATTCCCGGAGGGACCGGGCAACGGACTGGCCGTGACCCCCTTCACCCCGAGCCCGAGCTCCCACGCCCTCTCGGCCACGCCGCGCACGGCCTCGGCCCGCAACTGGGCGCTGCGGACCACTCCACCGCTGCCCAGACGTTCCTTCCCCACCTCGAACTGCGGCTTGACCATCATCACCAGGTCGGCGTCCGGCTTCACACACCGCACAAGGGCGGGCAGCACCAGTCCGAGCGGGATGAAGGACAGATCCCCCACGACAAGATCCACTGGTTCCCCATCGATCGCTTCGAGCGTCAACTCGCGTACGTTCGTACGGTCCTTGACGGTGACGCGTTCATCGCTGCGGAGAGTCCAGGCGAGTTGCCCGTACCCGACGTCGACGGCGACCACGTGCGCGGCCCCCGACCGCAGCAGGACGTCGGTGAAACCCCCGGTGGACGCCCCGGCGTCCAGCGCCCGGCGCCCTTCCACCACCAGCCCCCGGGGTACGAAGGCCGCCAGCGCGCCCGCGAGCTTGTGGCCGCCCCGCGACACGTACATGGGATCGCTGTCGTCGGACGCCACCACGATCGCCGCCGCGGTCTCCACCTGCGTGGCCGGCTTGGTCGCGACGGTCTTGCCGACGGAGACCCGCCCGGCGGCGATCAGCTGGCTGGCGTGCTCACGCGAGCGCGCGAGCTTCCGGCGGACCAGCTCCGCGTCGAGACGACGGCGTGCGACTCCTGCCACTTTCGGTTCAGCTCCTGTTCCCGTACGGCATCGATGGGTGCGACCCGAAGGGTCTCACGGTGGGGTGGTGGCCGGGTGGCGGGCGGGCGCCGGTGGTCCCGGGCGGGCGTCGAGTGCTGTGAGCGCGTCACGCAGCCCCCGGTGTACATCCTCGTACACCTCGACATGCCCGTCGGTGGCCAGGTGGTCGGCATCACCCAGCCTCTCCAGCTGGGCGTCGACGACGGCGTTGCCGGTGGGCGTGCGGGGGACGTTCAGCGGGGCGGGGGCGGCGGGGTCGTACTCGGGTTCCACCGCGTCGACCGTCTCCACCCCGTCGGCCGCATCGGCCGCGGGCCCGGCCGCCGCTTCGGCCTCGGCCGCCGCCTGCGGGATCTCCGTCTCCGGAACCGTGTCGCTCATGCCCAGACGCTACCCCGAACCGCTGGGGTACCGTCGATCGCGATGGCCACGATCGAGGAGTGCCGCGCCGCACTCGAAAAGCTCTCGGAGAACATGCAGCACGCCGAAGGGGACGTCGGGGCGGCCGCGGCCCTGGACCGCTCGGTGAGCTGCCACATCACGGACCTGGACGTCACGTTCGCCGGCCGCATGTCGGGCGGCCGGATCCACGTCCACGACACGCTCCAGGGCCCGCCCCGCGAGAAGGCCCAGATCAGGCTCGGCATGACCGGCGACGACCTGGTGGCCCTGGTCGCCGGTGAGCTGCACTTCGCCAGGGCCTGGGGTGCGGGCCGGGTGAAGCTGCACGCGGGCGTACGCGACCTGCTGGCCCTCAGGAAGCTTCTGTAGCCGCGACCTTCTCGACCTCTCTGCGGGCCTGCCGCGCCGCCGGCACCACCAGCGGCGTGCCCGTCTCCGGGTCGTCGATCACCTGGCACCGCAGCCCGAAGACCTCTTCGACCAGCTCGGCCGTGACGATGTCGTCGGGCGCGCCCTCGGCGATGACGGTGCCGCCGCGCAGGGCGATGAGGTGGGTGGCGTACCGGGCGGCGTGGTTGAGGTCGTGCAGCACGGCGACCAGCGTGCGGCCCTGCTGCTCGTGCAGCTCGGCACACAGGTCGAGGACGTCGATCTGGTGCTGGATGTCGAGGTAGGTCGTCGGCTCGTCGAGCAGCAGCAGCGGGGTCTGCTGGGCGAGCGCCATCGCGATCCACACCCGCTGGCGCTGACCGCCCGACAGTTCGTCGACATAGCGATCCGCGAGCTCCGCGACCCCGGTCTGCTCCATCGACTCCTGGACGACCCGCTCGTCCTCGGTCGACCACTGCCGCAGGATCCCCTGGTGCGGGTACCGGCCGCGGCCGACGAGATCGGCGACCGTGATCCCGTCCGGTGCGATGGAGGACTGCGGCAGCAGACCCAGGGTGCGGGCGACCTTCTTCGCCGGCATCGACTGGATGACCTGCCCGTCCAGCAGAACCCGCCCCTGACTGGGCTTGAGCATCCGCGACAGCGCCCGCAGCAGCGTGGACTTGCCGCACGCGTTCGGACCGACGATCACCGTGAAGGAGTTGTCGGGTATCTCCACCGACAACTGCTCGGCGATGACCCGCTGGTCGTAGGCGAGGGTGACGTTGTCGGCGGACAGGCGGTTCACAGTGCTCCTTCGATGGTTCAGCCCGGTCTTCGGCCCGCTGTTCGTGCGGCTGCCGGCGCTCATATGCGGCCCGCCCTGCGCTCGGTGACCAGCAACCAGAGCAGATAGACACCGCCGAGTACGCCCGTGACCACGCCGACGGGCAACTGGTCGGCGCCGAAGACCCGCTGGGAGATCCAGTCGGCGGTGACGAGGAGGGCGGCGCCCATGCACAGCGAGGGCAGCAGGTTGGGGCCGGGTGAGCGGGTCAGGCGACGGGCGAGCTGCGGCGCGGTCAGCGCCACGAAGCTGACGGGGCCGGCGGCGGCGGTGGCGGCCGCGGTGAGCAGCACGGCGGCCAGCATCAGCAGCAGCCGTGTGCGCTCGACGCGCACGCCGAGGGCGTACGAGATGTCGTCGCCCATCTCCATCATCCGCAGCCCGCGCGCGTTGCCGAGGACGAGCGGTACGAGGACGGCGCACAGGGCGAGCAGCGGCCAGACCTGGGCCCAGTCCCGGCCACTGAGGGACCCGGTCATCCACACCACCGCGCGGGCCGCGTCGACCAGGTCGGCCTTGGTCAGCAGATAGCCGTTGACCGCCGTCATGATCGCGGACATGCCGATGCCGACCAGGACCAGCCGATAGCCGTGCACGCCTCGCTTCCAGGCGAGCAGATAGATGGCGAACCCGGTGGCGAGTCCGCCCACGAGTGCTCCGGTGGTGACCTGGGTGGCGTTGCCGGAGAACACCACGATCACCACGAGCGCCCCGGCCGTGGCTCCCTGCCCGAGGCCGAGGATGTCGGGGCTGCCCAGCGGGTTGCGGGACAGCGCCTGGAACAGCGCGCCGCCCAGGCCGAGGGAGGCACCGACCAGGAGCCCGACGAGCACACGCGGCAGCCGCAGCTCGTTGACGATGAACTCCTGTCCCGCGTTGCCGTCGCCGGCCAGCGTCCTGAGTACGTCGCCCGCCGGGATCGGGAAGTCGCCGGTGCCGATCAGCACGACACTCGC
Organism: Streptomyces sp. NPDC001920; assembly: GCF_053594495.1. Classification (NCBI taxonomy): domain Bacteria; kingdom Bacillati; phylum Actinomycetota; class Actinomycetes; order Kitasatosporales; family Streptomycetaceae; genus Streptomyces; species Streptomyces sp. NPDC001920. Next base: position 5,784 of record NZ_JBSFEP010000023.1, on the reverse strand, counting down.
GCCGAGCGCGGCGACGAGCAGCAGGACGACGGCGATCAGGGCCCGGACGTCCAGCCGGACGGACAACCCGCCCGGGGTCCGTACGGCACGACCGCGCCGGGCGGCCTTCACCACGGTCCCGGCCTCACCCTTCCGCCGGCTCTTCACATCGGCTTTCACGTCGGCCTTCACGTCGCTCCGCGCCCCGTTCTCCGCCTCGTTCTCCGCCTCGCTCCTGCGTACGGTCCTCACAGTTGGGCCGTCCTCCGCCGTCGTACGAGAAAGATGAAGACCGGGCCGCCGAGGATCGCGGTGACGATGCCGACCTGGAGCTCGGAAGGCCGGGCGACGAGCCGGCCGAGGACATCGGCACCGAGCAGCAGCACCGGCGACAGGACGGCCGCGTACGGCAGGATCCAGCGCAGGTCGGGCCCGGTGAAGGAACGCACGACGTGCGGCACCATGAGACCGACGAACACGATCGGCCCGCAGGCGGCGGTCGCGGCCCCGCACAGCACGGTCGCCGTGAGCATGGACAGCACCCGGGTCCGGTTCAGGTCGGCCCCGAGCGCCTTGGCCGTGTCGTCGCCCATCTCCATGGCGTTCAGCGGCCGGGCGAGGGCGAGCGCGAGGATCATGCCGACCCCGAGGAACGGCAGCACCTGCTCGATGGTCGCGTCCGTCGCCGAGGACAGCGACCCGACCGTCCAGAAGCGCATCTTGTTCAGCGCCGCGTTGTCCATGATCATCACGGCCTGGAGATAGCCGTAGAGGGCCGCGCTGATCGCCGTACCCGCGAGCGCGAGCCGTACCGGTGTGGCGCCCCGGCTGCCGCCGAGGAACCACACCATGGCGCCGACCGCGGCCGCGCCGAGGAAGGCGAACCAGACGTACCCGCTCAGGCTCGTGACACCGAAGTAGGTGATGGCGGTGACGACCGCGGCCGACGCGCCCGCGTTGATGCCGAGCAGTCCGGGATCGGCGAGCGGGTTCCGGGTGAGGGCCTGCAGCACGGACCCGGCGAGACCGAGGGCGGCCCCGGCCAGCAGCCCGAGGAGGGTACGCGAGATCCGGTCGTCGACCACCACGTCGCCGTACGTCCCCGAGGCGTCGAACAGTCCGTGCCAGACCTCCCCGATGGACAGCTGTTTCGCCCCGATCGCGATGCTCGCCAACGCGACGACCACCAGGATCAGGACAGAGACAAGCAGCCCAACGGCACGTACGAGCCGTCGGGTTGGGGGCGCGGACACGGACTCCGCGCGCTCTTCGGGGGGACTGTCGACCAACACGCAGTTAGGTTAGCCTACCCTGCCAATCCGGCACGATCCCGCTCCGCACCCGCCCCAAGGCGCAGGTCATCGCCTTGGCCGCGGGCACACGGACCGCTCACAACCCCAGCCGAGCCAGCGCCTTCCCGGTTTCCGACGCGCACACACCCTCACGGGCCGCGCTCCAGGCCGCCGCACACAACGCCCGCAGCCCGTCCAAGCTCTCCCCCTCACCGTCGAGTTCGAGCCGCTCGGCACCGGCGGTCGCCGTCCAGCCACCGCACCGGAACCCCTCCCCGTCCGCGACGACCTCCGGCTGCCCGGTGAGCAACCCGCGCAGATCGGCGTCGACATACGTCGGCCGGTGCTGCGGCGGCGCGGCCAGCAGCCGGGCACCGTCGGTCACGCCGGTCAGCACCAGAAGGGAGTCGACACCGCCGTTGAACGCCCCTTCGATGTCCGTGTCCAGCCGGTCGCCGACCACCAGCGGACGCTCGGCCCCGGTCCGCAGGATCGTCTCCCGGTGCATGGGAGGCAACGGCTTGCCCGCCACCTGCGGCTCGGCACCGGTGGCTATCCGCACCACCTCCACCGCCGCCCCGTTGCCCGGCGCGATCCCACGCCCGCTCGGAATCGTCAGATCGGTGTTGGAGGCGAACCACGGCACCCCGCGCGCCACGGCATAAGACGCCTCGGCGAACCGCCCCCACGGCAGCTCGGGCCCGCCGTACCCCTGGACGACCGCGGCCGGGTCGTCGTCCGCCGACTCCACCGGCTCCAGCCCGCGCTCCCGCAGCGCCACCCGCAGCCCCTCCCCGCCGATCACCAGGACCCGTGCCCCGGCCGGCACCTGCTCGCTGATCAGCCGCGCGACCGCCTGCGCCGAGGTGATGACGTCGTCCGCCCCCGTCGGTATCCCCAGCTCCGTCAGATGCCCGGCCACGACGTCCGGGGTCCGCAAGGCGTTGTTCGTGACGTACGCGAGATGCATCCCGCCCTCACGGGCGACCGCGAGCGACTCCACGGCATGAGCGATGGCGCTGCCGCCCGCGTACACCACACCGTCGAGGTCGAGCAGCGCCGTGTCGTACGCCTCGCTCAGGGCCCTGCCACTGCCCTCCGGCCTCGTCCTGACGCTCTGGCTCATTCGGCATCGCTCCTCGTTCGACGGCTTCACCCGATCATCCCCCATGCCACCGACACCCGTACGATGCCGGGATGAACACAGCAGGTCACCCGGAAGCAACGGCGCGCCGAGGCCTCGAACTCACCCCGTTCCGAGGGCTTCGCTACGACCCCGACCGGGTCGGCAGCCTGGCCGCCGTCACATCCCCTCCGTACGACGTCGTCGTCCGCCCCGACGGCCTGCACCATCTCCAGGACGCGGACCCGTACAACATCGTCCGCCTGATCCTCCCCCAGGCGGCCACGCCCAGCGCCCGCAACGAGCAGGCGGCCACCACCCTGCGCCGCTGGCTCTCCGAAGGCGTCCTGGCCGCCGACCCGGAGCCCTGCCTCTACGTCTACGAGCAGCGCGACGGCGACGGCATGCTGCAGCGCGGGGTCATCGGCGCCCTGCGCGTCTCGGAACCGTCGGAGGGCCTGGTCCTCCCGCACGAGGACGTCATGCCGCACGTGGTCGCCGACCGGGCCGCCCTGATGCGCGCCACGTCCGCGAACCTCGAACCACTGCTCCTCACATACCGCGGCGACGGCACGGCGGCCGACACGACCGCCGTCATCGAGCGCACGGTCGAGGCCCCTCCGCTCCTGGCCACGACCACCGAGGACGGCTTCAGCCACCGCCTGTGGTCGATCACCGACCCCACCGACCTGGCCCACATCCGGTCGGACCTGAGCCGCCGCCAGGCCCTGATCGCCGACGGCCACCACCGCTGGGCCACTTATCTGCGTCTACGCGCGGAGCACCCCTCGCCCGGCCCCTGGGACCACGGCCTGGTCCTCCTGGTCGACACGGCCCGCTACCCCCTCCGTGTCCGCGCGATCCACCGTCTCCTGCACGGCCTGCCGGTGCCGGAGGCCCTGGCCGCCCTCGACGGCCTGTTTCGCATACAGCGCCTCGAAGTCCCCCTGGGCAAGGCCCTGGAGACGCTGGCCGACGCGGCCTGCGCCGGCAACGCCTACCTCCTCGCCGGAGACGGCGCCTTCCACCTGATCGACCGCCCGGACCCGGCCCTCCTCGCCCGCACGGTCCCGGCCGGCCGTCCCGCCGCCTGGCGTACCCTGGACGCGACGGTCCTGCACTCCGCGCTCCTCGCCCACATCTGGCACATCCCCGAGGACGATCCCACGCGCATCGCCTACATCCACGACACGGCGGCCACCGTACGCAAGGCCGAACGCGACGGCGGTACGGCCGTCCTGATGCACCCGGTCCGCGAAGACGTCGTACGCGACCTCGCACGGCAAGGTGTCACCATGCCCCGCAAGTCGACCTCGTTCGGCCCCAAGCCGGCCTCCGGCCTGGTGCTGCGCACGCTGGACCTGTGAACGCAGAAGGGGCGGGACCCCTGCCCGGGATCCCGCCCCTCACCTGAAGCGTCGCTCAGTCCCTGTCACCCTCGGCCGGGCCGTCCTGAACCTCAGCGGCACCGTCACCGCTGCCCTTGTCCTCGCCCTCGTCCTCGGAGAGGGCGTCGACGAACTCGACACCGTCCAGCTCGGCGAGCCGGTCGGAGGCATCCGTGCTGCCGTCCTTGTCGGCCTCGACGGCCTTGGCGAACCACTCACGCGCCTCACCCTCACGCCCGGCGGCAAGCAGCGCGTCGGCGTAGGCGTATCGCAGCCGCGCGGTCCACGGCTGTACGGCGTTGGAGGCGAGCTCGGGGCTCTGCAGCGTCACGATGGCCGCGTCCAGCTGCCCAAGATCACGCCGGGCACCGGCCGCGACGAGCCGCATCTCGACCTGCCCGGCCTTGTCCAGCTTGTGCACCTCGGGCGCCCCGGCCATGTCCAGCGCCTTCTCCGGACGCCCGAGCCCGCGCTCGCAGTCGGCCATGACGGGCCACAGCTCGGTGTTGCCGGTCATCCGCCGAGCTGCCCTGAACTCGGCGAGCGCCTCCCCGTACTTCTGGTTCGCGTACGCCGCGAACCCGGCCGCCTCTCGCACGGCCGCGACACGCGACGCCAGCCGCAGCGCCACCTTGGAGTAGCCGTAAGCGCCCTCGGGGTCCTCGTCGATGAGCCGCGCGACCATCACCAGGTTCCTGGCGACGTCCTCCGCGAGCGTCTTGGGCAGGCTCTGCAGCTCCTGCCGTACGTCCTTGTCGATCTCGTCGCCCGTGACGTCCTCGGGGATCGGCAGCCGCTTGATCGGCTCGCGATCCCGGTCCCGCTCGTCACGGAACCGGCCACCACCGCGCCGGTCGTCCCGACGGTCGTCACGCCCACGGAACCCGCCGGGACGCCCACCTCGGTCATCGCGACGGGGCCCACGACCGCCACGGTCGTCCCGCCCCCGGAAGCCCCCGCGTTCGCCCCGGTTGTCGTCCCGCCGGAACCCGCCACGGTCGTCACGGCGGTCGTCACGGCGGTCATCGCGACGGAATCCACCGCGCCCGTCGTCACGACGCTCCCCACGGTCGTCGCGAGAGAACGACGGACGGTCGCCCTCGCGGCGGAACCCACGGTCGCGGTCGTCACGACGGAAGCCCCGCTCGCGGTCATCACCACGGAACCCACGGTCCCGGTCGTCACGGCGGAAGCCACCGCGGTCGCCGTCACGGCGCTCATCACTTCGGCGGTCGTCACGACGGTCATCACGCCGGCCGTAGCCGCCACCCCGGGTGTCGTCACGCCGGAAGCCACCACGCTCGTCACCACGACGATCGTCACGGCGGTCATCGCGGCGGTCATCGCGGCGGAAGGACGGACGGTCGCCCTCACGCCGGAAGCCACGGTCGCGATCGTCACGGCGCGGCCCACCGGAACGGTCGTCCCTGCGGAACGCCGGACGGGACCCACGATCGCCTTCACGTCGGTCGCCGCCCCGGTCGTCACGCCGGCCGTAGCCGCCACCCCGGTTGTCATCCCGCCGGAAGCCACCACGCTCGTCACCACGACGATCGTCACGGCGACCATCGCGGCGGTCGTCACGACGATCGTCACGGCGGTCATCGCGACGGAATCCACCACGGTCGCCACCACGACGATCGTCACCACGGCGGTCATCACCACGGCGGTCATCACGACGGCCGTAGCCACCGCGGTCGTTGTCGCGGCGGAAACCGCCTCGATCACCCCGGTCGCCGCGGTTGTCGCGGTCACCACTGTCCCGTCGCCGCTGGTCGCGCTCCGGTCGGTCGTCGGGAGAGTTGGTGGACATCGGTGGCTCCTGTCTTCGGTACCGCAAGCATTGTAAAAACGAAAGGACCCCTGGTCCCAGCTGAACGCTGGTGACCAGGGGTCCTTCCCAAAGATTGTTCGGCGGTGTCCTACTCTCCCACAGGGTCCCCCCTGCAGTACCATCGGCGCTGTAAGGCTTAGCTTCCGGGTTCGGAATGTAACCGGGCGT